>JBICHZ010000114.1:0-21167 GCA_043101355.1 Rhodopirellula sp. JB044 | reverse complement strand
GCTTCAAGACGGTGGAAATGTTCATCAGTGTCGCGTCCCCACTTTCCGTCGACGAGATAGGAAGCGTCGTGACCGGTGTTTTTGTAGTTGCCGATCGCGAAGTTCATGAGATTGCCTTCGTCTCTCCACTGATACAGTGCTGAAACTCCGTGAGTTCCGTCGCGACGTCGGGCGCGAAAGCTGAAGTCATAATCGGTCCAGTTTTTGTCCCCGAAGACGAGATAGTAGGGGGCCCGGTGAAGACGATGTTGTTCCCAAACTCCCGCGATATGTGTCCAGTCACCCGAGTGAGCGTGGATCGGAAAGCCACCCATCGACATCGAGTGGACATTCGTCGCTTTCTTTAGCCGCGACTGCTTCGAGACAAGCGGTAGGCTTGGCACCGACGACCACAGGCTGTGTCCATCCGGCGTGACTACGTGAATATTTCGGAACTCGGTTATCTCTCCTGCGGTCCGGCGATAGCAAAGGAAGCCGAGCTTTCCATGACTCGAAATGGGTGTGTCGGCATCGAGGATCTGCACTCCGTCGATGAATGTCTTAACGGTGTCTCCGACAACGACCACTCGCATCTCATACCATTTGTCTGCAAGAAGGGGTTTCATCGGTTCGGTATGCAACCGATAGTAGCCCGCGCGTCGTTGTGACAAAGTGGCTAGAGAATTATGCCATGCGACTCCAGCTTCGAACGTGTTGTTGTCGTCGACGCAACGAATGAAGACGCTCGTGCAAATAGGTGCCGTTGAACATCGAAATTCGAAGGTGAATTCATAGTCGGTCCATGACGGTTCGCCAAATAGTAAACCGTAATAACCGGCCGCTTTACTCGATGTGTTGATGAGGTGGTCGCCGTCAACGGTCCACTCATCGGCCGATCCGTAGATGACTTCGGCCTGCGGAGATGCGGACATCATCGCGTCAGATGTTACGTGACCGTCCTGTTTTGGCGGCGACGTAGGCGGTTCGCCGGTGCTCTCGACCTGCGAAGTCGCGTTCGGTTCAGAACGCAGCACGATGTGGTGTTCATCGTCATCAACGATAGTCACGCGGGATCCGTGTACGGTCAGGCCATTGGACGTCACACTGACAAGGTGAACGCCCGCCGCGAGAGTTGTTCTCGCTATCAGTGCATGACCGTTATTCACGATAGCGACTTCGTTTCCGTCCACCCGTACTTCGGCACGTTCGGGAAGATTCTCAATCACCAATGTACCGGTCGGCGTATGGATGAAGATCACCGACAACAGGAATAGCAACGAGGCAACACCGATTCCGACGATACCGTATCGTTTCTTGGTGTGTTGCGGTGCAGGCAGCGCGACTGTCTCGGTCGAGTCGGATTCGGTACGCTCGCTGGCGGTATAGTCGGTCGTCGCGGTCTGTCCCTGTTTTATCGTCGAGCGTTCGGTGAACCCTGTTTCGGTCAACGACGATGGGGCGCGTGAACCGATATTGGAATGGGACGTTGTGGCAACGAATCGGGTGATCGGTGCAGAATCTGTGAACGGTTGCAACGCGTCGATAACTTCCTGTGGATTTTGAAAACGATCCAATCGGCTTTTCGCCATCATCTTCTTTACGGTTTCGACGAGTTCATTGGGCACTTCGCGTCGATTCAAACGCTGGAAGTTCGGCTCGTCTTGTGCGTGTGACAACAGCAAACTCTGTGTGGTACCTTCAAACGGTGGGACCGATGCAATCAAATGAAACAATGTGCAGCCGAGGCTATAGATATCGGCTCGGATGTCGGCCGTGGTGGCGTCCCTGGCTTGTTCGGGCGCCATGTATTCGGCGGTTCCTAGTGTCATGCCGGGTAGTGTGATTCCGTCGGCGACCTGTTCGCTGCTAATTTTGGCGAGTCCAAAATCAAGTACCTTGATTGTGAACTCATTGTCGCTTTCGAATACCATCACGTTGGATGGTTTGATATCTCGGTGGACGAGATTTCGGGAGTGTGCGTACTGCAACGCGGTCGCCGTTTTTGAAATGAGCGAACAAACAATGCAAATGGGAATGGGATGATACTGTTGGACGAAACGATGTAGGTTCATCCCCGGCACATATTCCATCGCGAACACCAGCATGTTGGGCAGGTCGATCCTTCCAAACGCGGTAGCGATGAATGGATGATTGAGCGAACCGATTAGCTGCATTTCCTGGAGAAAGCGTTTCCGGGCCAGGTCCTTTGTGCTGTGGCGGTTGTTTAGAATCTTAAGAACCTCGAGCCGCCCCATGGAGGAGTTGTGCGCCAGGTAGACGACGCCCATGCCGCCATGGCCGAGTTCCTCTAGAACGTGATAGTTGGGTAGATCGGCTAGTTCTTGGGGAACGCCGGGGGGCGATTCATGCAGGATCTCTCTGCGATTTGTTTGGGAAGCAATCGAGCAAAGCGTGTGATCGAGAAGTGCGGGTTTGCCGTTGGAATCGAAACACAATTTGGCTCGGGAGAGCATCTCATCGTCCGATATCTCTGCGAGACGCGATTGAAGAGACGGTGACAATTCGATCGCCAGTGCAACCCGTTGGGATTCCTCCGAAAGAAGGCGTCCTGCCGCAAAACGGCGCAGACGATCGTCGTCGATAGAAAATGGAGGAAGTAATGACATGCCGACTCTGCCCGTAGCGTTTGCCCCTGGTCTGGCGTCGATTCCGAGTGATGTTTCGGATCGCAACCGCGATGAAGCGGTTCGAGGCAAGAGTTTAGCGAATCTTACGCCAGAAGTTGCGTTCGCAACACGAGCCAAAGCGACGTTGGAAGATCGAGGATGCCAGACGGTCCATGCGTTCGAGCACACTCGCAACGTGCGTGTGCGTCATCCAGGCAACCCAGTAGCTCGAATGCTGAAAGGGTGTGCAGTAACGCGATTTTTCTCACGCGAGTCGCTCTTTGTGCCGGTCTGCACTCCTACCGTTGCGACCGGGCGGGCGATGTTGATGGCGGCACCGATAACCCACCTCTGAGATACCCAAGCTATCTCTTGAACGAACGCAGAATAGGAGGGGGCGGTGGTCGTTTCCTTTGCGTGGCAAGCGTATTGGAGCCCGCCGATCATGGTATTCGGAGTGGCGAAAGGTCCTGTCTAAATCTATCGAGAGTGGTGTGTGCTCGCGAGCCGTACATCGACCCGAACTCACCCACGAGCAATGCTAAGTTCTTCATTGGCAATGAGTTCCGGTAGAGGGATCGGTCTGGTGGCGGATAGATCAGGGAAGATGACGCATCAAGTAAGGGATTACCCCTAATCGCTATATTTTGTCATACATGCTCAAAACGCGTGGTGTAGTGTTCCGTGTACCGGGCAATGGGGCACGGTATGCACGAGCTTGATTTGGGGCAAATCATGATTGGGGCATTCCACTTTCCGCTATGCGGTGAACGCAGACGCGTTCGCCGCATAGCGGACGGAAACACCGACGAAGCGGCGTCACGACCGACCGAAAGGGACAGTCACGCTGCGCGCATCGATTGGGTGTTCTGTCTGGTCACGATCGTTCAGTTGGTATCGATTTCAGCGGCGGCGACGGCGTTCTGTCCATCGAGGCTCAGTAGCGACATCGACACCCCCGGGGTTCACGTTTGGTCGGTCGCCGCGGTTGGTAGTTTGCTGTGCATCGCTCCCACATTGCTGGCGGCGCAGTACGCAGGACGCAGGATCGTTCGCCATGCGTTTGCTGTGGCTCAGGTTGTTTGGTCTGGCGTTATTGTCTATTTGTGCGACGGCGTTGCTGTATCGCACCTCTGTGTTATCGTCTCATTGCTTCTGCTGACGTTATACCGCGACTATCGCGTACTGCTGACAGCATCGTTGCTGGCGGCGACGGATTACATCTTCCGCAGCATGTTGTTTCCGCAGACGTTGTATGGAGACCGAATTGTTATCGAGTACCAATGGCTCGAGCATCTCAATTGGTTGTTGATCACCACCGGATTCCTTTGCGTGGTTTGTTACCGTCGCGATCGACGTGCGAAACGTGTTCAAGTCGGTGCGATGGCGACGAACACAGCAACGCATCGTGTCCCGTCGAAGTCATCTGATTTCGGTGTCGAGCAGGCGAGGCATAATGCGGCGCTGCAGGCAATGGTGGCGGACCTTGTCGACACGCTATCGGCGAGTGACGACGCGCTCGAGGCGATCAATGCTCTGCTAGAGCGGATCGCAATCTCGGTCAACTTGCTACACGAACGGTCACGCTCGAGCCGCGTCAACAGTCTCGCGAACTTGGCCAATACGGTCTACGACCGAAGAAGCGACATTGCTGACTATTTGACTAAGGACAGTCGCGGGAAGCACTTCCCGAGCATGTTCAAAGACCTCGCGTCCAAGCTCGGAACCGAACACAGCGATCATCAATGCGAACTCGAAGCGATTCAGGAAGCGGTTGAGCATCTCAAGCGTTTAGTTGACCAGTCGGTCGCGTCGCGGGAGAACACGCTGTCATGCTGATGGCACCGTCCGATCCGATCAAACCGCGATCGAACGACAACCGTGGTCGCGATACCGTTTGGGCGAGAGTCAAACGGCGTGCGATGATTGCACTCCGCAGGCGTGGCGTGGCGTGGGGAATACTCGGGTTATCACTGGTGCTAACCGCGGTCGTTTGGCATCAAACGGATCGGAACATCGAACGGCGAAATCGGGATCGATTCGCGTATCGCATTGCCGAGATTGAGACTGGAATCGAGGAACGAATGCTCGAGTACGAGCAAGTGCTTCGGGACGGTTGTGCCTTTTGGAACGCGAGCGAACACGTTTCACGCCAGGAGTGGCATGACTATGTGGAAGCCGCAGAAATTCACGAGCATTTCCCCGGCATACAGGCGTTCGCATTCGCGGAGGTGATTGCTCGCGACGAACTGCAACGTCACATCGACTCGGTGCGATCGGAAGGCTATCCGGGTTACCAGGTTTATCAGCAAACCGAGCGAGACTTCTATACCTCGATTATCTATATCGAGCCGTTTGATTGGCGAAACCAACGCGCGTTCGGTTACGACATGTATTCCGAACCGGTACGACGTGAAGCCATGCAGCGTGCCGCTCGAACAGGGCGTCCGGCGATCTCGGGAAAAATTACGCTGTTGCAAGAGACCGACGAAGACGTTCAGGCGGGCGTGTTGTGCTATTTGCCCGTGTATGCAAAAGCGGCAAACATAGCAACGCCGATGCAACGTGAAGAAGCCTTGGTGGGTTGGGTGTACGCGGCGTTTCGCGTTGATGATTTGATGCGGGGAATTGTGGGCAGCGATGTCAGCGATGTTTCGTTCCGCATCTCGGACGCGGCAGTCGACTCCGAATTGCAGAGGATCTACAGCAGCGGGCGAGACGAATCATCGCAATCCCACAATGGGTACCATCATCGAAACGCGTTGACGATATCTGGTCGTGATTGGATCGTCGATTTCACCGCGAATCCGAGTTTCTTCGACGTGGCCGATAACAATATCCGGGCTATCGTTCTGATCTGTGGGTTGATTGTGGATCTGCTGTTGTTTCGATTTGTCTTATGTATTGGAAAACAACGCGAAGCCGCCGTCGAGTTAGCTCGACAGATGACCGTCGACTTGAAAGAGAGCGAGTCCCGAACGCGATCCATCTTAAAGAACGCGTCGGACGCTATTCTCTCTGTGACTGCCGACGGTGGGGTATCGGCTGCTAACGATGCCGCACAATGGATGTTTTTGCCTGAATCGGCAAAGCGCGGAGAAGCGGATTTGGTCGGTGTCCAGTTCACCGAACTGATCTCGGGTTTGAGTTTTGCTGACATGATCGACGTCAGTAAAGCCTATCAAAGTCTCGAACAAAGAAACGATGACGGTATCGCCGTGCGTTGTCGCCGTGACGACGGAACGCAGTTCCCTTGTCGGATGTCGATCGGCCCGTTTGACGACGGCGCAGGTTACATCGTGATTGCACGGGATGAAACCGCGCGGATTGCCTTCGCAAAAGAACTCGCCGAAACCAATCGTCAACTCGTCAAGGCGTCCCACAAGGCGGGGATGGCAGAGGTCGCAACGAGCGTTCTGCATGACGTCGGGAACTCGTTGACCGGTGTGAGTACATCGTCGAACTTGATCGCGGCGATGCTCGACGATAGTGCCGTTTCGACATTGTCGCGAGCCATCGACGTGATGAACGAACATCGCGATGACCTTACTGACTATTTGTTGAATGATCAGCAGGGCAAGCGACTGCCGGATTTCCTCACGCAGATCGCGTCGACGCTCAACCGTGAGAAACAACGCTTGGTAGAAGAGAATCGTCATCTCGGTGATCACGTCGGGCATATCGATCGAATCATTCGGGCACAGCAAGATCAGGCCAGTTCGTCGATTGTGCTGACGCGAGAGTTTGCGGCGGAGTTGATGGAACAGGCCGCATTGGTGAACCTCGGCCGGCATAGTGAATTCGAAATTGCCATCGAGCGAGATTTGGATTCTTCGGCAACAATCGTCACGGACCGACACAAGGTGCTGCAAATCCTGATCAATTTTGTGGCCAACGCGCAAGACGCTGTTCGCGAAATCAATGACGTTCCGCGGCGGGTTCACCTTTCGACTCGGATTCGTGGTGACCATGTGGAGTTCGCAGTGACTGACAACGGTCCTGGAATCGCAGAAGACGTCTTACCGAAACTGATGCAATTTGGTTTCACCACGAAGAACGATGGGCATGGATTTGGTTTGCACTCATGCGACCTAACCGCGAAGGCGCTCCAAGGACGACTCGAGATCGAAAACAACGCGTCAGGACGTGGCGCCTGTTTTCGGTTGGTGTTGCCGCTCGTGCTGAGTCGTGAAATCGAGTTTGAAAAAGTGTGTGCGATTCAGCTCGAAGGGGACGTCGACAATTCTCTCGATGACGCGCTCGTGTCGACGAAATCGGCGGCGATGTGATGGTAGATTCCCTCGTCAAGATCCGTTCGAAAAGAAGTTTTTCTGCGAACAGTTTGCTGCTCGTTGTACTGGCCATTTGGCCCTGCGCTGAAAAGGTCAGTGGTGGCGCCCCCGATGAGATCGTATTTGGGATGTCGACGGCATTGACTGGACCGACTGCCGATTTAGGTCTCAATATGAAATCGGGTGTCGATGTGGCGTTCGCAGAAGCCAACCATTACGGCGGGATTAACGGTCGGCGACTTCGGTTGGTGGTCCTCGATGACGGGTATGAACCCGCGCGGACCGTGATCAATATGCGTCGGCTGATTGATGAGGAGAACGTGCTCGGAATCATTGGAAACGTGGGGACGCCTACCGCGATCGCTGCCGTGCCCATTTCCAATCGATGTCAGGTTCCGTTCCTGTGCGCTTTCACGGGGGCTGGTGTTCTGCGGCGTGATCCGCCAGATCGATATGTGTTTAATTATCGTGCCAGCTATGCGGAAGAAACGTCCGCAATGGTCGACGCGCTGGTGAACCATGCTGGAATCGATCCGAGCGAAATCGCATTTTTCTCTCAACGCGATGCGTTTGGCGATTCGGGTTTCAGCGGAGCCGTCGAAGCGATTCGTCAACATGGTTTTTCAGACATCGGCGCGATCGCGCACGGTCGGTACCGCCGAAACACGACATCGGTTGAGAATGCGTTAGCTGAAATCTTGTTTCATAAGGTGCCGCCAAAGGCAATCATTATGGTGGCGGCCTATGCTCCGGCGGCAAAGTTCATTCGTTTGGCCAGGAAGTACGGTTACCGCGGTTTATTCCTTAATGTCTCATTTGTTGGTACGCAGGCCCTGGCTCGATCTCTCGGCGATAACGGTGAAGGAGTGGTCGTCACGCAGGTGGTCCCGCATCCGAGCATCGACTGTGAATTGACCAGACGCTATCAGAACGCAATGCGTCGGTTCGCCTCCGGCGCCAGCGATGTTAGCGAGTCCAGTGGTACGGTGCAGCCGAGTTTCGGATCGTTGGAAGGTTATATCGCAGGGCGAGTTGTTTTGGTTGCTCTGCAGTCACCGCTCTATGAGGGAGGGCGGGACGAATTGGTGAACACGATGGAGGCTCTCGATCGATTCTCGATCGGGCTTCCGAACACCTTGCGTTTCACTCACTATCGGCATCAAGCCAGTCATCAGGTTTGGGCAACGGTGATCCGAGACAACAAGGTGGTGCCGATGCAATGGTCGGAGTTGCCTGTGTTGCTGCAAAACGCACGCGAGTTCGCGTCGTCCAAGGACAACGCTGCGATGCTGACTTCGGACCGTCGAGCCGGTGTCGATTCCCGACGCTCAAACGCGATCATGGAGGGAGTCCATCGTGAGTGATTCCCAAAAGGTTCAGGCGTCCCCGCGATCACGCTATCGTATCGGTCTGGTTTGGGGACTGACCGCGGTGGGGCTTAGTACGGTTTTGCTGTTGTTGATCGCCTCGTGCTGGTCGTTGGTGAGCATCCGCAAAGATCGTGTCGCGAGTGACGCGTTGCGTACGACGGTTTCGACAATTGCCAGAGAAGCAGACCAATTGGTCGAAGAGGTTGTGCGCCAGTCGGCGGCTGTGTTGCGAGGGCAACATGTGCCGAACGACACAATTTCGGAGCCGATGCGCGAGAACGAGATGGGGCATCTGCTGCACAAGTCCAATCAAACGGATCCGCGAATCTCGAATATCGTCGAACAAGTCGACCGATCGATCAATCAGTTGCGGATACTGAATCTGCGATGCGTTGAGTTGTCACGAGAACGCGAGTTGGTTCAAGCGGAGCGTGAATCCTCCATCGCCGAAACCGGTGCCGCACTCAACGAAATGCAGATCGCATTGGTTGCGTCCGAGCAACGTCGAATGTTGAAGGTTGCTGCGAAAGTGCATCAATTTCGCCAACTTAGCGGGGAACCGGCCAAGGTGTTGGCTAACGATATCTTGCGTTCGTGGACGCCGTTGACGATTCAATCCGAAGAGGTGCAGGAAATCGACGAATTGCGATTATTGCGGCACGAACTAATATCGGCGGTGAACCCAGACACGTTGATCGACATTCGAGACAACCAAATTCTTCCACGATTTGCACGATTGCAACGGATTCTAGATCGTTCGCATTCGAACGTTGAAAACGATGCCGAGCTTCGGGCGAGTCTGAATCGATTGCAGGCTTCGTTCTTTGGCGAAGGGTTCGAAAACAGCGATGATGCGCGGTGGTTTGAAAGCGGTGATGGGGGTTTGTACCGGCGATGTTCCCAGTGGTTGCGGTGCGATGCAGAGCGAGAAGGGTTGCGTGACGAGCACGCCAACGCACTCCATCAATACGCAACAACAAAAACCAGATTGCTCGATCGGTTGTCCGCCCTTACGAGTCAATCCGCCATGAATGCGACGGGGCTCATTGCGTTGGGGTTCAAGTCGATCTTCGCGGTGGGGCTCGTGTCGATCACGGTGTTCCTGGTCTTGGCGAAAAAGGTGGATCGCACTTTGGAGTCTCAGTTCAGTGCTTTGGCCGAGCAGTCGATCGAGTTGGCCAATGCGAAAGCGGAAGCGGACAAACTGTCGTTGATCGCGAAATACACAGACGATGCGGTCGTCATCACTGGCGCCGACTCGCGAATCGAATGGGTCAACGAAGGGTTCACGCGGTTGACCGGATACACACTCTGTGAGGTCGCCGGGCTCATTCCGGGGCACTTCTTGCAAGGCCCCGAGACGGATCGGAAAACCGTCGAGAAGATGCGACTCGCGGTGCGAGATGAACGAGGTTTTGATGTTGAAATTTTCAACTATCGGAAGGATGGCGTGGGCATTTGGTTGGATCTTCAGGTGCGACCGATCTATGGCCCTGACGGAGAACTGACAAACTTCATCGCCATTCAATCGGACATCACCGAGCGGAAGAACGCGGACGCCAAATTGACCGCCGCCAATCGTGATCTTGTTGCGCAGAAGCAAACGCTCGATACGGTTATTGAGAGTGTTTCGTCCGGGATCGTTTCGATCGACGCCAACGGAAAACTGCTCAGTTTCAATCAAGCAGCCGAACAGATTCTGGGTGTCGGGTGCGAATCGCTGAAGAGCGATTCGGCGGGATCGTCGTCGCTCATCTTCCTCGATCCGATCACCATGCATCCGGTGCAACGTTCGGGTTTGCCAATCGCGCGTGCCCTGAAAGGCGAGCATGTCCGCAACGAGGAATATCGAATTCGATATTGCGGATGCGATACGATTGTGTCGATCACCGGCACGCCGTTTTCCATTCAAGGCGACGCGGGGGCGGTGCTGTCGTTCATTGACATCACTGAGCGATGGGAACGCGATTTGAGTTTGCGTCGACTCCGTCAGGGACTCGATTCGGGATCGGACACGATGATCATCTTTGATAGCTTCGGTACGGTGATCGACGTCAACCGTGCGTGTTGTGAAGCACTCGGCTACAAACGCAGCGAACTGCTCGGGGCATCGATCGTGGACCTCGATCCGCTCGTCAGTCAAAAACCATGGAATGAATACTGGAGCGAACTGCGAGAGGCCACGTCCTTCACCAACGAAAGCACGATGACTCGCCGTGACGGGACGTCGTTCCCGATCGAAGCATCGACAAATTACGGCAGTTTCTGCGGTTCCGAATACGCGTGCCGGATCGCGAGAGACATCAGTGACAGAAAACGGGCCGAACGAGAGCGGGAGGTTCTCGCGAGTGAACTTCAAGACGCTGCACGGCAAGCCGGCATGGCGGAACTCGCCGGAGACGTTTTGCATAACGTCGGCAATGCGCTCAATAGCATCAACGTGTCCACGCAGGCGATCCGTGATCGGATCGAGTCGCCGACGGTTCTGCATTTAGCCAAGGCGTCCGCGGTGATTCGTGAGAAGGAAAACGAACTCGGCGAATACTTCACGCAAGACCAACGAGGCAAACGCTTCCCTGCGTTTCTCAGTGAACTTTCGGCGTCGGCGACGAGAGACCGTGAGGCTCAGTTGGAGGAGATTCGCGAGTTGATGAACAAGGTTGAACATGTCAAGGAAATTGTCGCGAGCCAGAAGACGTTCACACAGCATCGCTCGCCCAAAGAACCGGTCGCACCGTCGGCTTTGCTCGACGAAGCGGTAAAGATGAACTTGCCATCGCTACGCAGACACGGAGTCCAGATCGAGCATGATTACGAATCCATGGCCGATTGTTTGCTGGAAAAGCACAGCGTGATTCAGGTGTTAGTGAACTTGATCAAAAACGCCAAAGAGTCAGTCGTGGTTGCCGAGGTTGCCAACCCACGCATTCGGCTGTCCGTTCATCGAGTCAGTGATCACGTGGTTTTCGCCATCGAAGACAACGGCATTGGTATTGCGGAAGAAAGTTTGATCGAAATCTTCCGACATGGGTTCACGACCAAAGCGACCGGGCAAGGATTCGGTTTGCATTCCTCGGCTAACGTCGCCCAAGAACTCGGGGGTTCTCTCACCGCAGAAAGTCGAGGCCCGCGCCAGGGAGCGACGTTCGCGTTGAGCGTGCCGGCATTGGAGATCGCCCCGTGCATGTCTTGAACCCATTTTCCCGCGGCCCCAACGGGAGTAGGCAGTTCGCTGTATCAAACGTTGTTTGCATTGACCGGCATCGGCAACGCGAGCACTTCATTCCATCTTCGTTGCAAAGACGTTTCGCAGGAACAGTTTGATATGAAATCAGAAACGGAAAAGCCGAGGATTCTCATCATCGATGACAACCCGTCGATCCATGAGGACTTTCGCAAAATTCTTACCGTCGATCGTGAATCGCAGAGTCTTGCCGACGCGGCCAGTGCGTTCTTTGGCGATGAAGAGAGTGGCGACGAAGAGGTCGACGCAGGTCCGCCTTTGGAAGTGGAGCTCGATTCGGCCTATCAAGGTCAAGAAGGGTATCAAAAAGTTCTGTCCGCGATGACGGATGACCGTCCTTACACGTTGGCGTTTTGCGATATCCGTATGCCTCCCGGATGGGACGGGTTGACGACGATCGAACACCTTTGGCAGGCAGATCCCAACCTGCAAGTCGTGATTTGCAGTGCTTATTCGGACAACACGTGGGCCGACATTTCGAGGCGGCTCGGTCGTTCGGACCGGTTGTTGATCCTCAAGAAACCGTTCGACAACGCCGAAGTGATGCAGCTCGCAGTTGCGTTGATCGAAAAACGCCGGCTGATCAAGGCCGCGTCGGTGAAGCGAGTCGAACTCGAAGCGATGGTTGACGAGCGAACGAAACAACTCGAACAACGTGATCAAGCGTTGCGGCAGAAGCAAAAACTCGAGTCGATCGGATCGCTCGCCGGTGGCATTGCCCATGAGTTCAACAATTTATTGCAAGCGATCGGCGGGTACACGTCGTTCGCAATGGAGGAGATTGACCCTGAAGGACAAGCGTACAACGACTTAACGCATGTGGTCGAAGCGACGTCGCGGGCATCTGAGATTACCGGACAGCTCTTGAGTTTCAGCCGTCAACGAACTCCCAAAAAGACATTGTGTGTTGCAAAAGACGTTCTCGACTCAGCGATGATGCTGGTGAAGCCTTTGCTTTCGTCATCGATCGAATTGAGGATCCATTCAGATGACGATGAAAGCACCGTTTTCGTTGACGAGAATCTCGTTTCGCAAGCGTTGATGAACCTGTGCATCAATGCGCGGGACGCCATGAACGACGCGGGGAAATTGTCCATACGACTCGACTCGAAATCGGTCAATGAAGAACAGATGCGTTCCTGTGGAGAGATTTGTGATTTGCAGCCGGGGGAATACGTGGTCGTTTCGGTCGAGGATGATGGGTGTGGCATGTCCGATGATGTTGCCGAACGCGTTTTCGAACCGTTTTATTCGACGAAGGGAGTTGGCCAAGGAACGGGGCTCGGTCTGTCGATGGTCTTCGGCGCGGCAGAAGAGCATGGCGGTTGCGTCTGCGTGAAGAGCAAGTTGGGCGAAGGATCCACCTTTGACTTCTACTTGCCTGTTGCGTCAGACGAGAACGATGTCGAGCGGCAGCGCGAGGGTGACGATCGCGTTGACGACACCGACGTTATGCCGGTTTGCGGAGGAGAGGAAACGGTGTTGGTCGCCGAAGATGACGCGAGTGTCCGTGAAATCGCGGTCCGGACGCTTAAGAATGCCGGCTACAACGTTATCGCTGCGGTCGATGGTCGCGACGCGATCGCGAAGATCGACCAGAATCTCAATGTCATTCAATTCGCAATGCTCGATATTGTGATGCCCTACAAGAATGGCCGCGAGGTTGCTGAGCACTTGGCGAAAGTGCGGCCAGACATGCAGGTGCTCTTCAGCAGTGGATACGACGTGCAGTCAAGCAATTCGACGTGGGAGACGACGTCGCCAACGCTGCAGGTTTTGTCGAAACCGGTCGAGCCATCGTCATTGTTAAGAACGATTCGCGAGATGTTAGATTCCAACATCGGCCAATTGATCGTGTGAACGTGCGTTTCTTATTTCCTGTTACTCGACTGCTTTCTTTACGAATTTGCTAATAAACCATGTCTGACTCTGCTGCTACCGCACTCGTTGTCGATGATGAGCCATTGGTTCGAAACCTGACTATACGCGCCTTGTCGCGGGAGGGGTTCTGTTGTGATTCCGCGGCCGATGGCAAAGAAGCCGCGAGGCTGGCACGGTCGGGCGGTTACGACGTCGTCGTTACCGATCTTCGAATGCCCAACCAAAACGGGCACGCTCTCGCGGTGGAGTTGATGGAGTTGGCGAGTCCTCCGGCGGTTGTCGTTCTGACCGGCGTTACCGAGCCGCGGTTGGCGAAAGATCTCATCAGCCGCGGGATCGACGACATCGTTTACAAACCGATCGACTATTCGGTTCTGAGCATGAAAGTGCGGGCGATCGCGGATCGAAAGGCCCGCGAAAAGTCGGCTGCGAAAGAAGCAGCGACGCAAGCCGACGCGACTGCGGCGACACCGGCGAACAGCGAACCGACGGAATCACTGATTACTCAGCAGGATGTTGCAGATGAGTTCAAATCGGGGAAGGTGGTCGTGCCGGTTTGTGACACGTCGCTGAACGTTTATCGGATGAGCGGTTCGGATGAAGTTGACACGAAAGCACTGGCGGATTCGATTGCCAAGAATGACGACCTGACGCAAGAGATCATTGCGATGGCAAAGAGCCCGTTCTACAACGAGAGCGGTGTGCCGATCGCTGATCTTCCGCGTGCGGTCGTGCAATTGGGCCAGAAGCGGGTCGGCCGGTTGGCACTCGCCGCGACCGCTCAAGCCGCGTTGCTTAGTGACCAACCGTCTCCGCTGAACCTCGGTCTGATTTGGGCCCGAGGCGTCGCCGCGGGGTTGGCGATTGAACTGATGATCGAACAAGGAGGTCACGAAAAGATTGCCGACGGGTTGGTCTTGTGCGCCGCGATGCAAGATGCGTCTCGTGTCGCCTTGGCGAGGCTCTACCCTGACCGTTACCAAGAATTGATCGATGAATGTCTGGAAACAAATCAGTCGTTGAGAGACCGTGAACAAGCGGTGTTCGGGATGGATGCGAGAGAAATTCACTCGTTGTCCATGGACGCGTTTGGAATTAACCAAGCGGAAATCGAAGTGCTCGTACACTTGCACGATTCCGACGAGGAGTTGGCAGAATTGCCTGAGTTCATGCAAACGCGCGTGAAGTTGGTTCGTTTGGCGGGGATCGTGGCGCAGGCAGTGATCGGTGTTTGGGAACCGTGGGACGACATTCGGTTGCCGAGCCGTGGCGCTGCCGACGAGTTGGAACTTTGGTCGATCGATTCGATCATTGAACAAACGCGAGAGAATAGCGAAGGGATCAACTTTTCGCCGGAGATTGAGAGCCAACTGACGGTGAAGGCGAACGCGACGGGCGTGTTGAACTACTGCGCGAGTGTGTCGGATTCGTTCGATTTCCTGGAAGCGATCGTGCGATCACTGCGCACCGATATGGAACGCTGTTTCAATCCGATGAGTGCCAAAGGGGACGTCCTGGTGAACTTCCTCGGTGTGCGAAGCCCCGAGGCGGAAAAGATGGTCAAAGCCGCAACAGAGGCCAACGTGGTCGTCGCTATCGAGAGCGGTGACGCGAAGTTCTATCAATCGCTGCCGCAAACGATCGCACTTCCGATGAGCTACGGTGCGATCCATGCGACGATCGGTTGATGCGGCACAGCGAGTCGGCTATTCGGGCTGATCCGCTGTTCGGGCAGATCCGCTACTCGGCGAGATAACGTGCGAATGGTGGGGTCAATCGCATTGCAACTGACGAAACTCCGAGATGACGTCTTCCTTGGAGAAGAATTTCGGCTGATCGTGCGACTCGATGTTCTTGGTCATCTGGACGATCTTGGAATTGCGAGGGGCTTCGGTTCCGCTCTCTTTCGCCAAACGCACCATCTCGCCATTGACATAGTCGATTTCGGTCGGCCGTCGCCGCATGAGGTCCTGGTAGACGGAAAACACGATGCCGGGCAGGCTCAGCGGTCCCCGCAATGTTGCGTTTGCAAGCGTGTTGGCGGTCGGAAGATTGAGGACGCGAAGGAAGTTTCGAAAGCGGTAGACGTCCGACATCCCACTCACCCGCTCGAGCAAGATTCCGGCGGACTGCAGCACATGAAGTCCTTCGGAGAGCAGCGGCAGGGCGACCTCGTTTCGCCACGATCGGGTCATGATCCCGTCGCGTAGCAGGTCGGTCGAGGATACGACTGACGCGTACCCCATCGTGTTGAACAGCAGTTTGTTGTACTGAATGCCGAGGATGGATTCGGAAACTTCAATCGGTAGGCCCGAGGCAGCGAGCGTCCGACGTGCCACCTCAACGGTCGACGCGGCGACCTGCTTGCTCGTCGGACCGATGACGCTGATTCCGCCTCGATTGCACTGAACGACCCCCGGTTCGATCAATGCCATGTTGGTGGATGTCATGCCGGCGACGACCCGGTCGGGGTGCAGGTGCCGCGTGAGCAAGTGTTGGTTGATCCCATTTTGGAGCGAAACGACCACCGCATCGCCGATCGCCCCGGCGTATTCTTTCGCGACTCGGTCGGTGTCTTGAGTTTTGACGGTGAAGATCACGACGTCCGAATCGACGACCGCATCGGGGGAAGATGCCGCGGTGATCGGAACGAGACGGTGTCCCCATTTTCCTCGTATCTCGACCGCGCGTCGTTCCTGCATCGCACGAAGATGTTTGCCCCGTGCGATCAGGACAACTTCGGTTGACGGGTGGTGGTGTTTGATCAAACCACCAAACATGGCGCCGATGGCACCCGCGCCGATCACGCTGATTTTCTTTGGAAACATTGAGGTCGTTGGCAAAGAGATGAATGCGATAAGTGGCGAAAAATCCAAAGCCGCGTGGCAGCGAGAAGCTCGATGGCTCAGCGTTTCTGCAGGGTTGAAACCGGGCAACGCGGGCATGTTAGTGTGAGCAACTCAACTCAAAAAGGGTGTCATTTTCGCTGTTCTGCAGGGGGTGTGAGGCACCCAACGTGGTGTTTGCGATAGTGGCTTTCGCGGGCGATGGAACGCGATCGCATCAATGGCGACGTGTCCTTGTAGGAAAAGAAGCCATGGTTAGAGTGTTCGACAACTCAGCGGAGAATGATTCGGCAGAGGGCGTTTCTTTTTAGTCGCCCGCGGCGGTCGATCGAGTTGCCGTGTTGTCTAAAAACGTTGCCGTCTTGTCTGAGCGTCGATCCGGTCCTTTCCCAATGGAGTTGCAGTGCGAATCTTGCTTTCGGAAGGATCGAGTAGTTCCGCGCGGCAGGTGATCTATGGTCTCGCGAAGCGACACCGATTGGATTTGATGGATCCGTCGCCGTGGTGTCAGTGTCGGTTTTCGACCGCGGTGCGGCGGCGTATCGCCTGCCCGCCGATTTCGAGGGATCCATTCGGTTACGCACGCAGTACGCTCGAGGCGATCGCAAGGCACAAGTACGACGTTTTGTTTCCGACGCACGAGCAGGTTTATCTCTTCTCAAAGTTTCGCGATTTTTTTGGACAACACGTCGGGTTGGCTGTGCCGACGTTTGATGCGATTGAACGCGTTCAGAGCAAGGCGAACTTTGTCGCTCTGATGAATGAACTCGGTTTGCCGATTCCTGATAGCCGTATCGCGAAGACACGTGAAGAGATCGGTCAACAGCGGCTGTTCCCTTGCTACGTCAAACTCGCACACAGTACCGCGAGCCTCGGTGTGGAGAAGGTCACCAAGGAAGAAGATTTGGTCGCGGCGATTGATCGGTTCGAGTCCGCAGGTGCGTGGAGGCCGGGCGAGCCGGTGGTGCTGCAGTGTCCTGGCGTTGGTATTCAATCGGCGGCCACGGGCGTTTTTCAACACGGTCGCTTGGTCGGTTTCGCGTGCTCGGAAATTTTGAGGACCGGGATCGGTGGCGGACCCGCTTTGCGAGTGAGCGCCTCTCACCCGATCGTTCGCGAACACTTGGCAAGGCTCGGACGCGAGCTCGTTTGGCATGGGCCGCTTTCGATCGAGTACTTCTACGATACCGACCGCGATGCGCCGCAGTACATCGAGATCAATCCACGAATCGGCGAAACGCTCAACTTCGAAATCTCCGGTGTACCGATTTGTGACGCGGTGGCTCGGATCGCGGCTGGAGAAAGAGTGGAGGATTTACCCGAGGCGCGTCCCGGCGTGATTTCCCATAACGGGTTCATTGTGATGATCGCGGACGCGTATAACGGCGCGACTCGACGAGCACTCATCAAACGGTTGTGGGAGCATTGGCGCGGTCGCGGCGTGTATGGCGGATACGACAGTGAACTGACGAGGCCGCGAGAGGACGTTTTGAGTTTGGTTCCCGCCACTGCGGTGATACTAAGGCTGCTCGTCGCTCCGCGATCGGCGAAGGAACTGGCCTACAGCACCGTGGACAACTATTCTTTGCCGCATCGGGCAGCCACCGTCATCGATGAAATGCCCGCCGACGCGTTCCAAGGGTTGAATCTCGGACGGCCCTGAACGAGCGTGGCCCCGGATACCGTGAACTGTCAATCGCTGTAGATCCCACGAAATATGAACCGATTACCGCACCGCCGGCTTGGAGCATCGGAAGCATTCTTTGCGGGGGCGCAGAGCGTGTTTGGTGCGTTGACGGTGGGGGCGGCGTGTCGATTGAGAGGCACGTTGGATGCCGAGTTACTCGCGGACTGCTACCGCGAGCTCTACGCCAGCGATCCGCACATGTCGGGTGAAATTCGGGCACCCGGCGGAAAGTGTCCGGTATACGTCGCGACAGTGAATCGCGACGTGGATGTGCCGATCGTTACACGGAGGGACGATCAGCATTGGAAGGACACGCTGCGGCAGCAGATGAACACGCCGTTTGTTCAAGAAGAGTCGAGCGACGGAGAGCAAGTTTGCCGCGAACTGTGTCGCTTTCAGATTCTTCGTGGCGACTCGCAGCATGAGCTTATTTTTGGCGTGCATCATGCCGCGTTCGATGGCCGGCGGTTGCTCGTTCTCGTCGAAGTGTTGTTGGATCTGTATCGACGTCGGCGACGAGGCGAAATGGTTGCGATCGACCCGAGAGATTTCTCTCAAACGCTCGAAGCTCGCTATGGGATCGTTCAGCGGCTACGGGCGACGATGCGATTGGTGACGGACGCCGTCGGTGACGCGGTTCAATCGATTGGCAGAAAGGAATTGTTTCCCGTTCAGGAGACGCTGTCCGACTATGCGTCGTCGGTAGCGTTCCTGTGTTTTACCGCGGAGGAAACATCGCGTTTGGTCGAGATATGCAAACAGGAGCAAACGACCGTCAACGCGGCGTTGGCATCGGCGGCGATGCGAGGTTACGTGAATCTCACCGACGCCGGAGATGCGGTGTCCATTCAAACGACCATGGACAGCATCGATCCCCCGGTGCAGCAGATTGGTAGCGAACGATTGAGCGAGAGTCGGATGGGGACGTTTTCTTTCTCGCAAACAGAATGGTTCCGTCCGCGTGAGCGAGAGCTCTGGGGCTTGGCAAAAACGTATCGTGCCCGGTTGCTAAAACGCCGCGCGACCAACACGGTTCCACCGCTGGGGTATCACTCCATTGCGATGGGGTATCTGCGGGGCAATACGCGAAATGGGAGTTTTGCTTCGGTGGCCGATGTGTGTTTGTCCAACCTCGGTCGGGCGTCGATTGAGACCGATTACGACGGGGTGATTGCTGAAGAATTGTGCTTTGCGTCGTCGCAGCCACGTTTGGGAGGCAACGTGGTGATTAACGCGGCGACGTTGCGGGATTCGTTGTCGCTGACGTGCGTGACTCCGCCTCATGTGCCCGCGAAGTTAGGCCCGCAGTTGTTGCAGGAAATTCACGCGGCGTTGGTCGGGTAAGGAGTTCGCCAGCATTCCGATTTTGATTTGTAGGCTGGACCATGCGCAGCGCCGTTTCGGCATCCACAATGCGGCATCCCCATTGTTCCGGCATTCCCATTGTTGCGGCATTGCACGTTCTTGCCGGATGGGCGTTGCAGAGCCTCCTTCATCCGGCCTACAAAAACCAGTCGGCTGACTTTGACGCGAACTCGCTTTTACCAAGGGATACCACGCTATGGCAACAATCGACGATTTTGAACAACTGGACATTCGCGTTGGCCGGGTCATCGACGTGACACCGTTTCCGGATGGGAAATACTCCTCGCACATTCTCCGAATCGACCTGGGCGATGATCTCGGCGTGAAGAAATCACTGGCGAGGCTGATTCCCAACTACGAAGGCGACGAGCTCGTTGGAAAACAAGTGATGTGTGTCACTAATTTCCCGCCCCGGCAAATCGGCAAACATCAATCCGAAGTCTTGACGCTCGGGGTGCCCGATCAAGACGGCAACGTGGTGCTGCTGCAACCCGAACGTCCCGTCCCCAACGGCGGCCGACTTTATTGACCGCAGTGTCCATTGAAAACCGGGTTCATTGCAAACGCGGCATGATTCAAAAACCGGCTGAACGCGCGAAGTAGACGCCGCATCGGCCCGGCCGGCGAGCCTCAGTACCGCCAACCTCGCGCTCGCATCCGCATCATGATTTCCAAACGCAGTTGACCTTGTGCGGTCCGCAGAGCGGTTTGATAGTTCGCCCGTGCCATTCGCAGGTTGCCCTCCTCCTCGGCACGTTGACCTCGTTCGAAAACGTAGCGAGCATTCTTTTGAGCCGCGTCCTGTTGGGCAACCTTGCGTTTGTGTAGCTCAGCGACCTGTGAACGTTGATACTCCCCGAACGCAGCGGCGGGTGATGGGGGAAGGGGCGGTAGGCTCGAGGAGAAATTCTGCCCGCCCACGACCGGGACAACTCCCGTCACAAACGGCCGAACGACTTGGCTCGAGATCGACCCTGGCATGCCGTTCATGGTGGTTAACGAAGCGGACGAAGACACGTTGCTGCGGCTGCTGCCTTGGGAGAAATTCAGTCCGACGCCGCCGCTGATTCCCCCGCCGGCGATCCCCACACCGGTCTGCAGTCCCGAATTCGGATCGGGGTTGCCGAACGGCACCGTCGCTTGCCCGCCGAAATTGGCAAAGAAACCAGGTCCGTTGACATTCCACTGCACGCCGTTGTTTTCAAAGAAAGACGATCCGATGTTTTGATTCGGAACGGTCTGCTGAATCAACTGGCCGGATGCTTTCGTCGCGATACTCACACATCCCAACGACACGATCACAACCATCAAACGCGTGATCGCAAAACGCGGGCAGGTCGAGATCGCAAGATTGCGAAACGAATCGCCGCGGGAGCGGTATGTCTGTCGGATCATGGATTGGGTCGCAATGAAGTGGCGGTTGGTGTCAAAACACAGCTTTATCGTTGCAGGTCAGGACGTGGCGGGCAAGCGATTTCCTGATCAACGATCGCGCGCGAACGTTCCGATTTCGCGGTTCAATTTGTTGCACGCGGTTGGTGATGCGGATACGCTTCGGGCCTCATCTTCTCATCGAGATCCGTATGCATTTGAACGATGTGCCCGCGCGGCGACTGGCATCCGGGCCGGTTCGGAGACGAAACCGGACATATGCACATGCCGTGAACACCGCCGCCCCCGGCAGTTCTCGGAACCTCGTTTGAAGCCTGCAACAGCTTTCTACCAGCGACAGCTATCACCCCAGGAACATTGACGTGAGCGAGCCTGCTGTATTTGTCGTCTTACGCGACTACTATAAGCGTTTATACTACGACCGTTGGGCCCACGTTTTTCTTTACCGGAATCTCTTTTGGGGCCCCGACGCGTTGGAATCGTG
>JBICHZ010000113.1:0-21832 GCA_043101355.1 Rhodopirellula sp. JB044 | reverse complement strand
CAAAAATGCCAACCGTTGTTGCCATTCCATCTGCACCATCGAGAAGGTTCAGTGCGTTGATGCAAAGAAGCAACCAGAGAACGCTTACTGGGATGGCGAAGATTCCCAACGGAACATCGATTCCCATCAAGCCGACCACGTTTAACACGGTACCGCTACCCACAATTACCATCGCAATGACGCATTGGGCGAGCAGCTTTTGTCGTCCGCGTAGTGTCCATTTGTCGTCGACCAAACCGAGTACAAGAATCGCGATGGCTGATCCGATTAGGACGGGCCAGGGTTTGCTCACCTGATCTAAGACGGACGAAAAGTCCCAACTGTGCTGAAAACCAATCACCAGGGTCATTGCGATGACCATGCTGAGGAATACCGCGACACCGCCAGCGAGTGCGATTGGCCTACTATGCAGTTTTCGTTCCGCGTCCGGTTTATCAACCAGTCCGATCCGAATAGCGAACGCTCGGACGACAGGTACCAATAGTACAGCGATGAGAAACGCGGTCAGAAATGCTGAAAAGGTATTCAATGTTAAATGGGGGCAAGAGAGAACAATGAATGCAATTTCGTGCAGACGAGAATTGAAGGGTAGTTGAACACGGTGATTCTTTCCACCGACGCCAACGAAGTCTACCTCTGTTTCCTGGCGTTCTTCGCCTGGGTGTGCTCGGAAACCTCTCTTAAGAAGTAATCACGCTCGTTTTCACCCGTCAGTTCCATCAAATGCTTAGCTAAACGTAGCTACCAGAACGATTTTTGGCATTGGGAAAACCCTTTTTTCTGAAGAACTTGCGAGGTACGAGTTCCGGATTTCCCAAAAAGGGATCGGATGTATAGGTCGTAGTGGGTGAATGTTGGAAAGTGGAGGAGGTGTCTGCTCGAAAGTATGCGTTGGATCGCTGTTACTCCGTATTAGGGGGTTCTTGGGGCAATTGATGCGAGCGTTAATATCCGGACAACAGGCAGGATTCGGATTTCGGGCTCATTTGGTTAAACCGTGCGCCTTGAACAGGCGATAAGTAACCAAGGAAGATTCCAGAGGCGTTGTAATCGCTTCAGGTCGTTTCTTCCGAATTCTGGACGCCGTTGTAGCCTATGGGGGGCGAGATGGTGGCAGGAGCTGTTTCACGCGACTTTCGCGTGAAGTTGACTAATCCGCCGCGAGGGGAACCGGCTATGATGCCCGTGTTGAACAACCATGAAACAGGGCTCCCGAAGGAGTCCTTATCTGCTACCGCCACAGCGACTCGACGCTTTCGTTCGTTGAAACGTTTGGCACTCGGACTGGCCCTAGGAGTGACCGCGTCTGGATTCGCCGGTTGCACGATGTGGAGTGGGCTTCAAATGAAGCTCAACAACAACGAGTGCATCGACGACTTCATGATCAGTCATCGCAACAAGGTGATGGCGACTCGGGCCTGGCTTCGAATCAGGCACTGCTATCGAGGTCATCGCTACGCCAAAGACCTGCGAGCCGGCTTCATTGCCGGATATCTCGAGGTTGCCACCGGCGGTTCTGGATGCACACCCACTGTGGTCTCTCCACAATATTGGGGATGGCGTCACCAATCAGGCAACGGCCAGGCTGCGGTAAACGCTTGGTTTGAAGGATTCCCGCTGGGGGTCAAAGCAGCCGAACAAGACGGGATCGGTCACTACAACATGATTCGTCTGAATGCGGTTCCGCATATGACATCGAACATGACCGGAACGGCGGCGCCAACTCCAGCCGTGCCGACTCCGATGCCCGTGCACGGAGGTTTGCCAGCAGGAATCGTTCTCGAAGAAGGGGAAACTCTGGTACCAGGGAAAGTCACTCTCGAGGACATTGATGCGGACTCAGATGAAACCATCTCGCCAACTCCGAACGTGGACGCGATTGAGGTGATTCCAGGAGCTGCCGAGCCGACGCCCGATGTTCAACAATTGAAAGTCGACCCGTTCTTAGACGAGTTCGGACGGCGTCCCATGAAGCAATCGACGGAGTTGTCGTTTAGCGACAAAGGTGTGATCGAACAAGCTGCTCCTGTAGTGGACGCCAATGCAGCCATGGAATTGGTACCGGTATCGTCACCAATGTCGATGCCAGCGGAGACCAATGCTGTGAATGATCCGAGTCAGGAAGAAATTGACATGGTGATCGAGGAAATCTTCGGAAAGCCATCACCCAACTCGTAAGTCATCACCTTCCGCATTGCCGGGAGACACCTATCTCATGCGATCGGCCTTGGTGTCGTCGCCCAATGGTTCTTTCTGTTGGTCTGAACCACTTTCATCTCAATCAATCACGGGCATAAAGTCACCCGATCGTTTTTCTGGAGAGTTCAAGGATGAACACCAACTTCATACATTCCAAAGTCTGGCGGAAACTCCGCTCGACCATTGGGTGCAGTCTCGCACTCGCGATTGTGGCTTCCTTTACCGGATGTTCGACGCTGACCCAGCCAATCAACGGGATTCCGGCGCATCGACTGTCACCGGATTTCTTTCCGCCGCCGAAAAACGATCTCGTGCCGGTCGATATCGCTCTGCTTTCACTCGAACCACCGCGTGACTACCAACTCGGTCCGGATGACATTCTCGGTGTTTACATTGAAGGCGTGTTGCCGTTCAACCCGCCAAATGCACCACCGGAACCACCACCGGTCAACTTCCCTGAAGAGAACAGCACGCTGCCTCCATCGATCGGATACCCGATCGCCGTTCAAGATGACGGGACGTTGGCACTGCCTTTGATCGAGCCGCTTCAGGTAGAAGGCCTGACTCTCGAGCAGGTCCGAGAGAAGATTCGCCAGTCTTACATCGAGAATGACATTCTTCGAGCAGAGAAGGCTCGGCCGATCGTTACCTTGATCAAAGAACGTACGTTCGACGTGATCGTGGTGCGGGAAGACGCAAGCAGTGGCCTAGCTGGAGGGGGTGGTGACCATACACTACGGGGCAGCGAAAAAGCCGCCTCTGGCGGTTTGTTAAAGCTCCCTGCATACAAGAACGACGTTCTTCATGCACTCGTGGAAACGGGTGGGCTTCCAGGTTTAACTGCAAAGAACGAAGTGTTAGTCCTTCGTGCGTCGGAAGCGGACAAGCGTAAGCGTGCCGACTTCCTTCGCAAGTACTGGGCACAGCAACGCGTAGCGATGTCCGATCCTTGCTATTGCCCACCAGAACTTCCGGAAGATCCTTCGATCTTGCGAATTCCACTGCGAGTGCGTCCCGGAGTTATTCCAAACATCGCGGAATCTGACATCACGCTGCAGGATGGCGACATCGTCTACATTGAAAACCGTGAGACGGAAGTGTTCTACACCGGCGGGTTGCTTCCTGGTGGCGAGCACCTGCTACCTCGCGATTACGATCTTGACGTGCTGGGAGCGATGGCACTTGCTGGCCAAGGTGTTGGTTCAACTGCAGGGCGATCAGGAGGCGGAGGTTTCGGAGGTGCATCCAGCGTCGGTGGCGTGCCACCGGGAATGCTCTACATCCTCCGTAAGACACCATGCAACGGCCAAATCGCAATCGAAGTCGATCTAGCAAAAGCTGTGAACGATCCACGAAGTCGTCCTCTGGTGCAGCCTGGCGACACGCTGATCTTGCAGTACAAGTGTGAAGAAGAACTTCTGAACTTCGGATTAGGAACCTTCTTTACCTACGGCATCCAAGAGTTGTTAAGAGACAACTAAATCTGCCATCCAAGTCGATAAACGAAAAGCCGCTGGTCGATGATCAGCGGCTTTTTCGTGATTTCGCGATATTGAGCAAAAACAGTCGCAGTCGTCTTTCGCATTGTTCAGGACTGTTTACGATGCGGCATCACGCGGCTTGATTGCTTCTCTTTTGAACCGGTGCGAGCCAACTTTGGATCGCTTGGAGATCCTTCGACCAACTTTCATCGGTCCGACGCTCACAGAACGTGTGGAACATTCCATCAACGGTATCGCAGAGCGTTCTTACTGCCTCGATGCGATCTTCGTTCTCGAATTCAGCGTCATCATCGAGAACGATTTTTGCCCCGCTGATTCCAAACGTTTCGGCTTGCAGGGTGAGGTCGAATTGTTGTCCATCCCGAACGATGATCATTCCCGACTTGCGAGGCAGTTTTCCATGCTGAATCGCTTGCATGGCTTCCGGCAATTTGACGGGTGACTCGGCTGTGATTGTTTCTTTGCCTGATTCGCCAACAGGACATTCGAGGGTCAGCGTCTTCGACAGCATCACGGTGACTTCGGAACCGTCGGGGATAGTGATGGTGTCTGTTTGCGTTTCTAGCGTCCACCACAACCAAAGTAGGAACTCGTTGCCAAGAAAATCGGGAGCCTGCGAGTGTTCATTCGCCCAGGCGACGCTCCCATGGACCGGTCCGGGACAAAAACCTGCCGGCACAACATCGTCCATCTCAGCGTACCGCTCTGCCTCGATCGCCCATGCCTGAGCAATCGTTCCGGCGCTGACATGTCCGAGTTCAACTTGGAAAACACGTTCGAGCAAATCGGCGCAGTGCCCACTGGCTGTTCCTGCTGTCCCGCCGAAGTAAAGCATTTCATAGCCGTAATCCCACAGGAGGGAAAACGGTTGGAACTTGCGATACTTGCCGGTCGCTGCTTCGACCTCACAGCGTTGTTCGACGGCTTCTTTCGCTTCCTTTCGCTGGGCTTTGGTTGCCACGCCGCTCGGGTTGTCTTTCGCCCGTGCTGCCAACTCCATTTGCAACCATGCATTCTTGATTGCCGACGGGATTTGGTTCGTGTCGATGCGGATACCGAAGTGAACCGCGTCGTTGATGATATTCTTGTCGAGGTCGAAGTCCTGGTCAAAAAGATGCGCTCCGCCGAGAAAACCGGTGTGCACGTTCTCGATTGAATCGGTTTCGAACTTGCCCGCCGCATACTTGGCCATCAAGTCGACATGTTCCTGGTCGAAACTATCAGCGTCAAAATTCTCTACGCGAAATCTTTCAAACGACAGGCTACCAGACAGGAATGGCATGTAGGTTTCCAATCATACAGTTGGTGGGAAACGGTTGAAGTATTGGTAAAGAGACTTATCGTCGAAAGACAATCTCGTATTTGCCTGACGTGGGTTTGCGTGTCTTCAACGCACCGCCGCAGAGGAAACGTTTTGATTCTTGCATCTGCTTCATTCGGAATCTCTTTCCATTTTCAAGGAATTGCGTCATCGTTGCGACGAACCTTCACTATCGCTCGAGCCGTCATGCATTTTTAATTCGATTGCTGCACGTCTTCCCACTGAAGTCCGAAGCGGGCCAAGTACTTGCGGAGGCGATCGGCATCATTGGCACGTGTTTTTAGCAACCGTGAGGCTTGGAACAGTTCTCGTCCGGCCGCCGAGAGTGATTTGTGCGTTCGGCAAACGCGTATGACCTCGGAAAGTTGAGCCCGGTCGAATCGATCGATCTGTTCGATTGCTACGTCATCCAGACACTCCTTCAGAAGGGTGTGCGAAGGTTCGTTCGGATTGGTTGAAGTCCATCCCGCGCGGAGTCGAATAATTTCTTCCGAGACGAGATTATTCGTAATGCGCCCGTTGTCGGACAGTGTCGCCATACGCGTGATTGCGGCGTTCAAGTCGCGGAAGTTGGCTTGCCAAGCCGTGGATGGATCTGTGGCGAAGCGTAAGAACGCTTTTCTCGCATCCTGGTTGAAGGTGACTTTGTCACCGGTGCTGATGGCATACTGGTGGAGTTCGAAATCGATGTTCGGATCGATGTCGGATCGCCGCTCGGACAATCCTGGTAATCGGAATGTCCAGAGATTGATTCGACTGAGCAGATCTTCGCGGAACTTCCCACCGGCCACATCCGCAAGAAGATCGCGGTTGGATCCAGCAATGAGTTGAAAGTCGCTGCAGGTTGGACGGTCAGAGCCAACCGGCATGAACGTCTTGTCTTCGATCGCACGCAACAACATCGCCTGTTCGTCCATTCCGAGTTCGCCAATTTCATCGAGGAATAGCATGCCGGTGTCTGCGGTTTTGAGTAAGCCAGCACGAGCTTGGTTGGCTCCGGTGAACGCTCCTTTGGTATGTCCAAACAAAGTCGACATTGCTTGATCACCACGAATGGTGGCGCAGTTCACTTCCACGAAAGGCCCATCGACTTGTCGGCGGTTCCGTTTGAGTTCGTAGATTCGCTTGGCGAGTCGCGTTTTGCCGGCTCCGGTGGGACCGGTCATCAGAATCGGAGCCTTTGTGGCTAGCGACACTCGCTCGATACGGTCGATCATCGCGTTGAATGCGGGATCCTTCGTCTGAATACCGCTTTTTAAAATCGAGGCCGCCTCGTCGTGTTCTTGTTTGAATCGTTTTGCGAGGTCGTCGTAGCGAGAGAGATCGAGGTCCACGATCTGATACGTACCTACAGAAAGTCTTTCGTCCGACTTCGGCGAGTTGCGACCGGTTTGACGCTGCGTAGTAGGAGGTGACGACTGCAAGAGCCGGGCAGGAAAATGTCGTGATTCTGTTAAAAGGAACAGGCAGATTTGTGCGACATGTGTTCCCGTTGTGATGTGAACAAGGTACCGCTCATGTTCCGGCTCAAACGGGTATTTCCGGCAGAATCCGTGGAGCGTTGCGTACACTTCCTCGAAATCCCAGGGATCGTTCAAGGAGATGTTGTGACGCTGGACACGCGTCTCAGGAGAAACGGTCGTGATATCTCCGATGACCTGTTCTGCTAGCTTCGAGTAACGACGCTCCACGAGCAGATCGAATCGGTCAACGATAAGATCGTCCTGTTGGCAGACGGCGACCGAGGGACGCCAGTGGTTCCAGCGGTCACGCGACTTGCGAGGTTGATCGAGCTGTACGCCGAGGAGTCCGATGACGACTGTTTTCATGGTGTATCCATGGATATAAAAAAGTATCTTCTAATATACATCGTGTCGGGTCGTAGTGCAGGGCGGAGATCTCGGGGTGAGTCGCAAGTCCTTATCGCGCAATGCTTTATGGGTTGTTTATGGGGTTCGGCACAGCGAATGCTTTGTGGCTGGAGACAAATGCTTCAGCCGACCCTCTTAGGAAAATCAGATGAATACAGCAGCGACGACCGAATCTCGAGCACACACCCACGAAACGAACACGGCGTTACGTATGATCCCAACAGGTGAGGCAACTGCGATGCTGCCGACGAAGACCACTCCGCCGATCAAGGTCTTTGGAACGGCAGCGATTCGTGAGACCTTCGACGACCTTTGTCTCCAACAGGCGGTGAATTCTCGACTCGCGCCGGGTGTTACTGATCTGGTACTCAATCCTGACGCGCACTGTGGTTACGGTGCACCGGTAGGCTGTGTGATGGTGTCGCCGACGCACATCTATCCGGGGCCGGTGGGAGTGGACATCAAATGCTCGATGAGTTTGTTGCAACTCGATCTTCCCGCCGAAGCGATCACGGAGCGAAAGGTTCGGCGGGAACTCATTTCGGCTATTTGTCGGCGCACCCCTACCGGTGCTGGGAAAGGCCAACGTCACGCGGAAAAGTCACGTCACGTAAACCGCACGCTCGGTCGGCAACTGGTCGTCGAGGGGGCAAGCGAGGATGTTTGCCGCGCCTTGGGGATACCGACATCGTGGACATACCGTTGCGAAGATGCTTTCCATCTCGGGCACGATGAAACCGCAGATGCGCTCGAAACACGATTAGAGAAATTGTTGACGCGTCGCGACATGAGCAACTTCAATGACAAGATGAAGCAACTCGGCTCTTACGGTGGAGGAAATCACTTCGGAGAGTGCGAGGTCGTTCATGTCGCCGAGAACGAGCGAGCCAAAAAGGTCGCTGGTGCGTTTGGATTAGAGGATGGGAAGGTCGCGTTCCTGTCGCACTGTGGGTCGCGAGGCTTCGGACACAACCTCGCATCGGGACAGTTCCGTCAACTGCAAGGTAAGTTTGAACAGTGGGGAATTCCGTTTCCGGCAGGTGATCGTCAACTCGTTTATGCTCCGTTGGGAAGCAATGAAGCAAACGATTATCTGGACGATATGGCTCTCGGAGCCAACTTTGCAACAGTGAACCATTTGCTGATTAATGCACTCGTATTGGAAGCGTTCCAGGAAGTCTTTCCGGGGACCAAGGGTAACCTCGTGTACTTCATTAGTCACAACATCGCGCGGAAAGAGATTTTGGATGATCGACCTGTGTGGGTGCATCGCAAAGGGGCGACTCGAGCGATCCCTGGTGGGCATCACGCGTTGGCGGGAACTCCATTTGCAAAAACGGGACACCCGATTTTGTTGCCGGGGAATCCGCGAGATGGTTCGGCGGTGATGGTCGCGAACGAAGGTGCGGAGGCCTCCTGCTACAGCGTTAATCACGGTGCGGGGAGAGTGCTCGGACGGCGACATGCTAAACGAGTGCTCGATCAATCCGTTGTTGATAGCGAGTTCGATGACGAGGACATCCTCAGCAATTGCCGACGTTACCCGATCGATGAAGCCCCCGCGGCTTATAAGAATTTCAACGAGGTTCTACGATCCGTTGAGTCGGCGGGGTTGGCGAGCGAAGTCGCACGACTGAAGGCTCGGTTTGTAATCAAAGACGCAAGCAAGGCGGACGACTAAGTGAAGGTGATCAAAATCGATGGTAGCGCCGGAGAGGGCGGCGGACAAATTGTTCGATCCTCGCTGGCGTTGGCGGCGGTCACCGGTACTGCTGTCGAGATCGATCAAATTCGCGGAGGACGCACAAAACCTGGTCTCTTGCGACAGCATCTCGCTGGAGTGAAAGCGATTCAGGCTATTACCCGTGCCGATGTCGTCGGTGCCGAGTTGCGTTCGTCCAGTCTCCGGCTCGTCCCGCATACGTTGGAAGGGGGCGAGTACGCGTTCGAAGTTGGATCAGCGGGCAGTGCCGTTTTGGTTGCGCAAACGGTTCTGCCGGCGTTGTTGTTTGCGAATCGGGAGTCGACTGTGACGATTCAAGGTGGCACTCATGCTCAGTGGGCGCCGCCATTTGATTTTTTCGCGAATTGCTTTTTGCCGCTGCTTTCCAGGATGAACGCAAGCGTGGATGCCTCCATCGAATCGCACGGGTTTTATCCGGCAGGTGGTGGCAAGATCGAACTGCGTATCAAACCTACCGAAGGCCTCAAAGGATTGTCATTGATTGAGCGAAAAGGTGAACTGCGAACCGAGGTGCGGTCGTTGGTGGCAGACATCCCAGTGTCTGTCGGCGAACGTGAATGCGATGTTATTCGTCGGAAAACCGGGTGGCATTCGGACTGTTTCGAGACTCGTTCGATCGAAATGTCAGGCGGTCCCGGGAACGTTGTGATGATTCAATGTGGTTTCGACAACGTAACCGAAATGGCGACGGGGTTTGGTCGCGTCGGTGTGCGTGCAGAAAAAGTGGCAGGTTCCACACTGCGTGAAGCCAAAGCCTATCTGGCTAGCGGTGTGCCCGTGGGCAAATATCTCGCGGACCAGCTTTTGCTACCGAGTGGAATCGCGGTTCTGTCGAATGAGCGAAGTGAGTTTCGGACAACGAAGCTCTCGCTGCATAGTCAGACACATATCGAGGTTCTGCGACGCTTTCTTGACCTCGACATTTACGTACGAGAGAACGAAGACGGTTCCGTCATCGTGAAATTGTCGTAGGGCGATTAAATTTGGCTCATCGCTTTACGAAGATTGGTGAACGATTCGACATCGAGTGTGTTTGCGACGTCGGATGCAGTCAGCCCGCCTCGGCGTGCTTGGAGGATGCCAAACCGCATCACGTCGAGCCCTTCGATGCGATGCGCATCGGTGTTGATTACGATCGGAATCTCCAACCGTTTGGCGGCCGCGAGATGAATATCATTGAGGTCCAGGCGAGCCGGATTGGCGTTAAGTTCTAGAAACTTGCCGTGCTGTTTCGCGGCTTTCATTACCGCGTCCATGTCGACCTCGTAAGGGTCACGTCGATTGATCAGCCGCCCCGTGGGGTGCGCGATGCAGTGGACGTGAGGGTTTTCAATCGCGCCGAGGATGCGATCGGTGATTTGGTCTCGTGGTTGTTTCTGTCCGAAATGCACACTCGCTAGCACCCAGTCGCCTTGGGCGAGCACATCGTCGGGGAGGTCCATTCCGCCCGCTTCCAGGATGTCACATTCAATTCCCTTGTAGATTGTCAGGCGATCGGCGTACTCGTCGCGAATCTCGTCGATAATCTTCCACTGTTCGAGCAGACGGTCGCCGTCCAAACCGCCTGCGACCGTCACGCGTTTGCTGTGATCGGTGATGGCGATGTAGGTCAGGCCGCGATCGATGGCGGCATCTGCCATTTCACGGATCGTGTTGTGTCCATCGGTCGCCGAGGTGTGCATATGAAGATCACCTCGCATATGGGCGGGTTCGATCAACTCCGGTAGCGTCTGGTTTGCCGCCCACTCGAATTCATGCCGGTCTTCTCGCAACTCCGGTGCAATGACTGGCAATCCGATTGACGCGTAGACTTCTTCTTCGGTTGTTCCCGCTACGCGAGTTTCGTCGTCGATGCGGAAGACGCCATACTCGTTGACTTTGAGTCCGTGTTCCTTCGCAATTTTGCGGACGTGAATGTTGTGTGCTTGACTGCCGGTAAAGTACTGCAGCGCGGCTCCGAACTGATCTGCCTCGACGAGCCGCATATCGACTTGAAAAGACTTCTCTACCCTGATCGAAATCTTCGTATCACCGCGAAGGATGGTGGACGCGCGGCCTGGATAGGATTCTAAAAAGTCCATTGCGTTTGTTCGATCGCTCGCGACGGCGAGCAGGTCGAGATCGCCGACGGTCTCGCGGCGTCGTCGATAACTGCCTGCCCATTGCATCTGCGAGATTGTCTCGCAGTTCTTCATGTGTTCAGTGAGGTTAGCGACAATCACATCTGCGTTGGCCCAGTAGATTCTCTCCGACGCAGCTTTGGCGATGGCGAGGCCGTCAAGAATTGAGCTCTCCGTTTTCTTGCCGAAACCTTTGATCGCGGCAACTTTGCCTTCGCGGCATGCGGCGGCAAGATCGTCGAGAGAGTTCAGTTCGAGTTCTTCGTGCAGCTTGGCTGCTTTCTTGGCACCCAGACCTGGGATTCGTGACATCGCGATGACCACTTCAGGAACCGATTCGCGCAGTTCAACGAGTTGGGGCAGCGAGCCTGTTTCGAGCAGAACGCCAATTTTTTCGGCGAGTGTTTTGCCAATCCCAGAGAGTTTTGACAAATCACGCTCGGGATCTTGTGCGATTTCTCGGATGGGTTCGTCGAGATCTCGGACGGCGCGTGCACCGTTCTGGTAGGCACGAATGCGAAACGGGTTTTCGCCGCGGAATTCAAGCAGTTCGGCGAGTTCTTCAAAGACGGCTGCGATTTGAGGGTTGTCCATCGAGGAATTTCGCGGTCAGGTGGAGAACGGGTTGATAGGGGCGAGGTCGCTGGGTCGTCGCATTTTGTCACGAAGTCTTGGGGTTCGCCATTGGATGGGGCGCCGAATGATATTTGACCGCTCGGCGATTTGTCGACAAGATTGGTGTTCGCGTTCGGTATTGACCGAAGAATAGCAGTTCAATCTTGAGTTGGTGGGTTGGTTTCGTTTTGCAAGTTTTCCCTCAGTACGGTTTGATACCACGTTGGCCTGAAAACGGAACGGGGTTCATCCATCCCGACGACGTCCGACTCGTCGAACGGCTGATACCGAGTGAACGTGTACTGCGCCGTGATGGGTTTGATGGGACGTATTATCAGTACCGGTACGGCGAGTTTTCGTTTCGATTGCGTCCCTGTATGTGGTTGCCGATCGCCAGCGAGGGGATCGATATCGGAGACGAGGTCGAAACGATCGGTACGGGGATGGAACGTGAGCTATTTGTCGGCGTCGTTACCGGGATGTACTACGTACGCCGGAAAGGCCGCATTTTGTACCGGCTTCGTCGCGCAGAGCAGACTCAAAAGCGTTTGTATCTTTCAGAACATTTGAGGCTGTTGACCGAGAAGCAGCGTGTTCGTCCGGGGGAGATCAAACACCCGACACCGACATGGAACGGTGCAGGAGAACGGATCAGCGATTGGTAGCGAGCGCGGTTGACGCCATGGGCAAGTCGCCGGAATGGTTGACTTTGATGGTTGCGTTTGCTTTGCCGCCGCAGGGATTTTCTTACAGATTTGCTGTCGCGGAATGCCGATACCTAAATACGCGGCGTCGGATGCGCCGCATGGAAATAGATGCAATTGCGTCGCTATCGACGCACCGCACTCAGGCCAGGGAAACGGCCCCACTGTCTCCGTTCCCGATAGGCTCCGATTCGTATCCGAACGAATCAGCGAGCCGTTTCTAATTGCCTGAGGTTGCCGCCATGAATGTCGACGCTGTACACACCGCATTCGGAGTGACGTTCACTTTTGTTTGGTTACTCGTGGGGCAAATTATTGTGGGTGGCCGGTAACGAGGGAGAGCGACGATCGTTCAGTTCGATGGTGCTTCGAGGCTAACGGCGATCACTTCTTTGTCGTTGCGGATGAACGCCGTTCGATGAGCGTAGGCGGGGTGGGTCCAGACCACATCGCGTCCGAAGGCTTCGCCGGTCGGTTCGATCACGTGGTCGCGGCCGAGTTCTTCGTATCCATCACGCGTCATTCGGGCGATGATCAAATCGCCGATTTCACTGAAAAGGAGATAGCGATCGGTATCACCCATTCGTGTGACGAACGCTGTTCCGTGCTTGATGAAGCGTTTTTCATCGGGACGAGTTGGTTGGAAGGTGGACCACAATCGATCGCCGGTTTTGGCATCAACCGCGATCATCTTGCCATCGTTGCAATCCGTTCCGTAGATCACTCCGTCGACGAATGCCGGCGTGCTGTTGCTGCAATATACGGCGGACTTGCGTTCGCCACGCCAAACTTCAGACGCGCCGGGTTTTTGCGAATCGAGTTTGATCATCACGGCTTCGTTCTTGATGCCGCTCGCGAAGAGCAGGTCGCCGTCTCGCATCGGACGTGCGATGGACATTTCATACATCGGACTGATGTCGATATGCCAATACGATTCACCGGAGATCGGATCGAGTGAGTCGACACCTTCTGGGTTGAAGGCAATCAACTGACGTTTGCCGGCGTAGTCCATGATGATTGGTGGGCAGTATCCGGCGGCGGTATCGAGAGCTTTCCAGCGAATTTCGCCGGTCATCTTGTCGAACGCGACGATCCCTTGGCCGTTCCCGCCAACCATGGTGTAGAGCAGATCGCCTTCGATGAGTGGATGAGAAGCGAATCCCCAGATGGGCGGCTCGGCCGAAAGATCACGTTTGAATGAACGTGCCCATTTGACCTCGCCGGTTTCGACGTCGAGGCAATGAAGGTCACCTTCGCTGCCGAGCGTATAGACGCGGTCTCCGTCGACGGTTGGTGTGCATCGCGGACCGGCCGGGTACGAGATACTGTACGGGCAATCGTATTCGAACCTCCAAAGCTCCTTGCCGCTGTCGACATCGAATACGAGAAGGCGTTCTTTGCCGTAAACGTTGGCTCGCTTGTTAGGAGCGTTGAATGCCTCTCCCGAACTCTTCTCGTAGTCGAACACGAATACCCGGTTGCCGTCGACCGATGGCCCGGCGTAACCGCCCGCGACTGGAGCCCGCCATTTTACTGTCAGCCCCGAGTCTGGGATCTCATCAATAATTCCAGTCTCGCGATAAACATCGTCGCGTGCGTCGCCCAACCACCCGCTCCAGTCATCGGCGGAAGCGATGGACTGCAAGGATGCAGAGAGAACGACTAGACTGATCGTGGCAACGACCAAGCTCGGTTTGCGGCGATGGAGGTTTTTGGACATTTCGTATTCCGAGTCGAGAAGTAAGTGTGCCGGCAACTGTATCGCCCACGCAGGCGGTTTCAAGTGTAGCAGCACGATTTGATCGTGCTTGTTGCATCCATTCCTATTTGAGGAACGCATGTCGCAAACCCCTGATTCCAAGCCCGAGTCGAGCACCGAGCCCGAGGCGTCTTTGAAGTTGCTGTTGATGCGACACGCGAAAAGCGATTGGTCGGGAGAAAACGTCGCGGATCATGATCGACCGTTGAATCCGCGCGGGCGTCGTGACGGGCCGGCGATGGCACGTTGGTTCGCGGATTTTGGCCACGTTCCCGATTGCATTTTATGTTCATCCGCGAAACGTACCGAGCAGACGGCGGCCTTGATGGAGTCGTACTGGCGGCATTTGGGCGTGCCGACCCCGGCCGTGATCATTCGGCCGGAACTGTATCTAGCACGCGCTGAAACGATCTTTGATTGCATCTCAAAAGTCGGAACGAACACTGATGAAAAAGGCGTGAATTTCCCGCGAACTGTGATGGTGCTCGGGCACAATCCGGGGATCAGCCACGCGGCGTCTTGGTTGGCTGAATCGGCGATCGGATTGCCGACCGCTGCGGTTGCGGTCTATCAATGTGATTTGCCCGATTGGTCGAATTTCATGGATCATGCAGCGGCGACGTTGATTGAAATGATGAAGCCGAAAGCTCTCTAGAATGGATTTTGAGAACCTGATGAGTTGCATCCTTGTGGTCCTCACACTGATCGCCCACTTCGGGCTCCGTTTGACTTTTTACAATCGCGTCAACTCGCTGGGGTGGCCGCGAAAGCGTATTAAGTTGGTCGAGAAAATCGCGTTCGTGGAAACATGGATGACCCCTTTGGCCATTTTCGTGTTCGTCTTTCCTTCGATTTCCAAATTCGCCCTTACCAATGGCTCTTGGAGAGAGTTACCCGCCGGCCTTGTAGTCTATAGCGTTCTTTGCTTGTTCTTAGGTGGTGTGTTCTTCGCGTTATGGCTTCTTTGGCGGCCGATACTCGGCGTTCAACACGCGGACGTGTCTCGAACGTCGCGGTGTATTGCGGCTGATACGAACGCGACTCAGCGCTATGCGCGAACGACGAAGTGTCAGTGGTCATCTCGAGTGCCATTGAACCAGATGTTCGACCTCGCGATTGAAAACGTGGAGGTACGACTGACGGGTCTTCCCGAATCGCTCGAGGGATACCGGATCGCGCATTTGTCCGATATTCACCTGACCGGTCACTTCACACCCAACTACATGATCGACGCGGTCGGACACGCTTTAGATTGGCAACCCGAGTTGTTTGCGTTGACGGGTGACATCGTCGATGTTCAGGAGTGCATCGGCTGGCTCAAACAGATCTTCGCACCTGCGAGAGCATCGGACGGTAGTCTGTTTATCCTCGGCAATCATGACACACGTGTTTCAGAGCCAGATGAAGTCCGCCGCGAGATGATTGAGGCGGGGTGGATCGATGTCGGTGGAAGTGCGTTGAAACACACGCTTCGTCAAACAGACGTGCTGATGGTTGGCAATGAGGCGCCCTGGTTCGACCGTCCGTCGGACAGCGACGTGGCAGCGATCGCGTCTGATCTGCCGACCGACACTTTGAAGATCTGTCTTAGTCACAGCCCTGATCAATACGACTGGGCCCGTCAACATGAGATCGACTTCATGATGTGCGGGCATACTCACGGGGGCCAAGGACGATTGCCACTCGCGGGACCGATCTTGAGCCCGAGTTGGCACGGCAGCCGTTGGGCATCGGGTGATTTTTACCGGGCACCGACCACGATGCACGTTTCGCGTGGGCTCGGTGGTGTGCATTTATTACGGATTAACTGTCGACCGGAGCTGTCGTTGATCACACTGCGTCGTTCGAAATAAGAGTGAGCAGTGTTGGGTGTCTTGCGCGCCTGATCCAATGAAAAAACTCGCCGCTTTCTCCGTGGCGTCTTCGATCGAAGGTGGCCTGCGGAGAAAGCGGCGAGTTATGTTTGCACTCGAGTCGTCGTTGACAGGTTGGATTCCGTCAACGGTTACGAGAGTTAGTTGAACAGTTCGCGGATACCGTAGGTGAAGAACGCGACGATACCGAAGTTCAACGCTTCTTCGTGTGGTTTGTAGCGAAGGATCAGAGTGTCACCAGGCTGAACCAGAATCTTTTCGTTCGGGTTGTTGTACGCCTTCTTCAGGTCGACAGCGATCGTGAACTCTTGTCCGCAAGGACCTTTTCGCATGACGTAGAGCTGCGTAGGGGTGGCACCGCCGAAGCCGCCGCCGAGCAACGCACCTGCTGCACCGCCACCGCTTCCGGAACCTTGCACCGAACCGCCGAGGCCTGTACCTGCGACCGACATGGCACCGATCACATCGAGGTCGTAGTCACGAGGCAACGGATACTGACCGCCAGGGAGCAATCCACCGGTGTAGAAGACTTCCGTGTCGCGGGCTTCGATGTAGACAATGTCGCCATCTTCGAGGATCACGTCAGCCGGATCGATTTGTGGCATTTCGCCTGGACGAACACGCAGAGGGATCGTCACGCTGAAGGGGTCTTCGACCATGCCTTCGACGCCAACCATTCCGCAACCGCCGCACATATCGAAGCAGCAACCGTCCATCGGTCCACGACCGGCGAAGAGTTGCATCATCATCTCTTCGCGGTTCTTGCCTTTAAAGCGTGAAGCTTTGAGGACTTTCACTTCGCTCTTGGCGTTGAGGCCGGGCAAGCCACCGGTTTCCGCCAATGCGTGCATCAAGTCGTTCTTGTAGGCAGGCATATCGAGTGTGTATCCGGCACCCTGACGCTCGGTTCCGCTGATCACTTCTTGAGCGTTACCGAATTGGCGGCTACCACCGGCGATCGCGGCGTCGTTCGATCCGCCGTCTTCGCGGATGACGATCACGCGTTGGGTGCGTTCCCGCATCAGCGAGACCAAGATCCGGTCACGACCTTTGCGAAGAATCTTTTCATCGTCGACGTAGGCCTTGCGAACCATGCTTTCGACTTCGGTGATTGTCTTACCACGTACGTCGAGGGGCTCGATCAAAGGCAACGGCAATGTGCCATCGTCACGAACCGGGATCGGGAATCCGACGCTCGGTGGCAGGTCGCTGCCTTCCTCGGGGAAGTGAACCGGTGGGATGGCAACGGGTTGATCTTCGTTGGCCTGAGGTGGCATCACACCTTCGATGTAGATACCGAGAATGTCTCCCTCATCGATCAAGTAGTCTTCGGGTTGTTCCATTCTCAACAACGCCAAGGGGACGTTGATGTAGTCAGCCCGTTTTTCACCTAAGAGTTGAGGTGGAATCTGGTTGACGGGGACCCCACTGATCGGGGCAAAAAACGAGGTGCATCCCGTGAGCATCGGTGTCAAAACCGCCGCGAGCAGAACGCCCTTCCAATTGAAGTTCATGGCTATAGTTCCAATGATTCGATCCGTGAATTGTCGTGCCGCTTGCACCAGTGCTTGCGGTCGCTGCCCAACCTTGGGCTCGAACTGGACAGTCGTCTTGTCTGTGTCAGTTCAATGTTATGTCTGTGCAACGATCAGTGTGAATTGACTGCTCGAGTGATGATCGCTCGTTTCACGACCGAGTTCGCTTCGTTCTCCGAAGAGGTCGTAGCGTCGGCGACAACACGATTGGTGCGTGTCGAAACAGTGCGAGTTGGAACTACGGACGACCAGTCGATCGGCTTTGCCACTTCAATCCGGCTCTCTTCGGAAACGACGTCCGTGAAAGGAACCAATGGGGTTGGTTCTTCGACTGCGTCCACTGGCGCCGATTCGATCATCTCAGCTTCATCGATCGACGATGCCGAGTGATCAGGCGTTGGTGCCGGCATCGGTTCCGCTGGGGCGACTTCAGGAATGTCGCTTGGCGAAGGTGGGACATCGTTGAACTGCATTTCGATCGATCCTGGGACGATTGATTCGCCCGGGGCAACGTGCGGCATGTTCATCGGTTGCAAGTTGGATTCGAGCGGAGTTGCACTTTCGATGTGCGTGGTGGCACCGCACCCGCAAGACGCTGTCGGTTGACCGCAGGTGTTGCATCCGCCGACGTTGCCGGTGCATGGTTCACAGCCTGGGTTGCAAGCCGGTTCGCCACAGGAAAGCAAAGCAGGGTTCACGCGACTGTGTTTCAGCAAGCGACCGCAACCGCATGACTCAGCCGCAGCGACACCGAGAGGATATCCTTGGAACCAGGCCGCAGCACATTGGTCACGAAGACCGAGTCCGCAGGAACCGTTGGGTGCGAACAACGGAGGACATCCGTCGCCTCCCAAGCATGTGTCAACGAAACCGTCGACGAAACCAGTTCGGATGTCTTTCACGTTGCAGTGTTTGGCGTAGCATTTGGCATACTTCGATGCCCAAATGGAACGTGCCCGAACGCGTGCGCGAAACTCAGTGATTGCTTCGCAGTGGATGTTTTCGTAGGGCGAGACGGCGGCGCAGAAAGCATTTCCGTAGTAGGAACATCCAGACGTCGTTACCGTGGCTACCACGGCAAGCGAAGTGCAGAGGAGTAGTCCCCAGACGCAATTGCTCCCAGACTTCCGCGGCCCTATCGGCTGCTGTGGTCGTTTCATTTGCTCTTCCTTAAGTAAGGCTGATGGGCCCGATTCGTGTCACACATCTTCTTTGAGCCAAATGGTCAAGAAGTCTGGTGACCTCAGAGCAGCACTCCGGCTACTCCGTGATGTGTAAATCCGTGAAAGAGACTGAATGTCCCAACTCGGTTGGAATGTTCAGTCCTTTCACCCATGAACGATCGAAGCAGCAGATGAATCCGAAGCAGATGCATGTACAGCTACACCACCGTCCAAACGTTAGATCGACTCGATGGAGGGGGAACTCGGGAAAGAACCGTGGAGCCGATTCAAGCGGTAGAAGCGAAATTATCCGGTCGACTCAGGCACTCGCCGTGGTTGCTTGAGTTTGCTTAACCGGCAAAGTCAAGCTGAGAGGTCGGCCGAGCGTTAGCCGGCGAGCCTTTCTGAGATTTGATCCGCGGCGCGGCGAAGGTCGGCGTCGTCATCAAACGACGCTTCCATCTTTCGGATCGCATGAAGGACCGTGGAGTGGTCGCGCCCGCCAAACGCATCACCGATGTGCGTAAGGCTCGAGTCGGTCAGTTTTCTCGAAAGCCACATGGCCAACGATCGGGCGCGGACAATGTTCTGCCGACGAGACCCGCTGCGCATTTCGGATGACTTCACACCCAATTGTCGTGCGACCGCCGAAGTGATGGATTTAATTGAGATCTTCTCGGTTTTGTCGCTGTCACCGACAACTGATTGCAGGGCTTCTGGACATACCGGTGCATCATTCATCCGGCACCACATGGCGACTTGTTTGACCCCGGCTTCCAGTTCGCGCACCGTGACGCAGGATTGAAGACCGCCGTCGAGCAACGACCAAGTATCCGGATCCGCATCCGGCAAGTGGGCGAGTACCAGTTCGCGGATGATCGCTTTCCGCGTTTCCCCTTCGGGCGGGCGGAGTTCCACAGTCAGGCCCGGCAGCGTTCGGCTCACCAGAGGCGGACGTAGCCCTCGTATTTCCGAAGGTAGCCGTCGGCACGTCACGATTGTGATTCGTCCGGCAGCATCGCGTGCTTCCAGCCTCGCGGCGAGTTCTTCCTGTGCCGGCGTTTTATCCGCGATCAGATGCAGGTCGTCGATCACCCACACGCAGGCTTCGTCGAGTTTCTTGCGAAGACGGGGCATGTCCTTCGAGTCGATCGAAGACGCAAACTCACGAGCGAAATCCACTGCCGGTTGGTAGAGAACACGTGAGGAGAGTACTTTGCTAGTCGTCGTCGAAGTGGGCGACGTTTTACCAGACGCGGTATCGCTCCTCCGAAGGTCGTCGTCATCAGGCGACCCGGAATCGCCCGGATCGGTCAACCTGTCCCAAATCGAGTCGATACCGATTCGCTGGGCCAAATGAAGTGCCAACGCGGTTTTGCCGACACCCGATTGACCGACTAACAGCAGCGGACGGGCGATTTCCAACAACGGCGAAACCGACTGATCGCAAACGTAACCGGCCAGCCGATTTTCCAGGCCGTAGTAGAACAACGGCGTGACGGCCCGCACCACCGGAGGTTCCCGGCGGCGTCGGCGGAGAGTCGGGCGCTCAAGAGCGAACGACGAAACGGTTGGTGGAGAGGCTGCGACCACGGGGGGTTAACAACGGGGATCGTCCAGGCTTGGTTTGTGATTGTGGTTCCACAACCAGAATCGTGTCGGGAAGGCAGGCTCGTCTTGTTCGGATCGGGCGAGCCGGTCGTAAGGCCACGTGCGGGCTGCGACATTCTATCCAGAGAAGAGACAAAAAGCCAACTTTCCCACTTAGTTTTCCACATGTGCAAAACGATTTCTCGCCAGCAGTTTTCGGGAAATTATCTCAATCGCACGAGCAATTTCTTCGTCCGTGGAAAACTTTGACACGCCAAACCGCAGTGCAGACTCCAGAGCGGCTTTATCGGCACCCATAGCGGTGAGGACATGGCTCGGAGGGCTGCTGCCGCTGCTGCAGGCCGACCCGCTGCTGCAGGCAACGCCCGCCAGGTCCAATGCCATCAAAACCGTCTGCCGGTTCGTTCCGGGGAGCGACACACAGGTGGTCGAGGCCAGCCGCTCGGCCGATTTTCCGTGTATTTGCAGGGATGGATGGCGTTGCAGCAAACCGTTTTCGAGCGAATCTCGCAATCGTTTCATCCGCGAAACCGACTCCTCTTGCTCTGCTACAGCGAGTGCGGTGGCTTCGGCGGCGGCAGTCACCAATGCGACCGGTTCAGTACCTGGGCGAGTGCCGAGCTGCTGTTCACCACCGAAAATCGAAGGGCGAATCGAGATTCCTGGTGCGAGCCACAGGAATCCGACCCCTGCCGGCCCGTGGTATTTGTGGGGGGTGAACGTCACGCTCGAGGCGCCGCACTGGCTTAGTTGTAACGGGACCTTCCCGATCGATTGGGTGGCGTCGACGTGCAGGTGAACGCCATGTTTGCGACAAATTTCCGCTGCCCCGGCGATCGGTTGAATCACGCCGGTTTCATTGTTGGCCGACATGATGGAGGCAAGTTTTGCGGGTTTTCCTAGTCGGATCGTCTCGGCGATTAAATATTCGAGATGATCGAGTCGAACGGTGCCTTCCGGGCTGACATCGATCTTTAAGACCAAGTGTCCTCTTCGTTCCATCATTCCCGCTGCGGAAAGAACGCTGGGATGTTCAATCGAACTGACCAGGATTGTGCCTTCCTCGGAGCCCAAACCTGCGATCGCGAGGTTATTTGCCTCCGTTCCGCCGCTGGTGACGATCAAACGTGCCGCATCGACCCGGGTCAGGTCGCTGCCGAGGCTTTGGCCGATACGGTCCAAGGCGGATTCCATCGCGGCACGGGCTCGGCGCCCGAATTGGTGTTGGCTCGATGGGTTAAGCGGGCCTGCTTCCAACGCTTTGGTCAGCACCGAGGCGACTCGTGTGTCGATGGACGTTGTCGCGTTGTTGTCGAGGTAAATCATGAGGGTGAATCAACGGTCGACGGGGTTTCTTGGGTGTCTTCGGCGTCTTGGGCGGCCTCCGCCGCTAGCGAATTGGCCAGCTCGTTTTGGCCGGCCGCTCGCATATCGCGTATGAGTGCCTCGTATTCATCGGCGAGATAGCCGGAAATAGTCGATTGCAGGTTGGGGACGCTGTCGATCCGACGTGCCATCTCGAGTAGACGTGGCATGAGTATGTAGAGTTCTCGGTCGGCTAACTTGGCAATCGCCGGCCAGAGAACACCGGCCAAATCAGGATGGTCTTGGCTCCATTTTCGCCACACCGCCGAACCATCGAACCGAAGACGAAGCTGGCTGAGCAGCAATGCCGCATCGTCGTCACGGCTCTCTTCTAAACCTCGGCGAAGCGACACCATGTGCCAGACGCGAGGTTCGCCGCTCGGAGGTTAAACCCATTTCTTTTGCGTCAGCAGGACGGCGGTCGATGGAGTCGTTGATTTGCGTTGAAT
>JBICHZ010000112.1:0-7437 GCA_043101355.1 Rhodopirellula sp. JB044 | reverse complement strand
GTCAGGCCGACCAACCAACTGAGTTGTTGATTGTTTGCGATTGTCGAATCGTCCCACCAGTTCGTTCCTGGGAGGATGCCGGTTCCGGTCTTGTTGATCGGCAACTGGTTGTAAGCAGAGTGGTAGTTGTGAACTGCGAGTCCGATCTGTTTGAAGTTGTTACTACAACTCATACGACGGGCTGCTTCACGGGCGGCCTGAACTGCGGGGAGGAGGAGTCCAACGAGGACACCGATGATGGCAATCACAACAAGAAGTTCGACCAGGGTGAAACCTGACCGTGCTCGATTGAAACGTTGCATGAGAATTTACCTCAAGAAAATGATAGGGAATTGAGACGCATCGATAGGCTTGAAAAATTGGAAGAAGAATAATGAATCCGCTAGCCAATTCAGTGTGCGGATAGCACGGAGAGACAGGTTCAATTCATAGGCGCCTCTTAGGTTTTCTATGGGTCAGGGAAGGTTGTTACTATGCAAAAATTGAATGGGTTGACGCGGCGTGAGCTTGCGTCGGAAGGATTATCGAGAGGTGATTCGCGCGACGGATTCTCTTCGTTGCAGTTCCGCGTTCATCACAGGAAACTCGCAGGTACCCCCCTGCATCAATTGGACGATTCCTTCCGCAGCGACGACTCCCATTTCAACACCAGGCTGACGTACGGTGGTCAGCGGCGGCGAAACGTAAGACGATTCGGCTTGGTCATCGAAACCGACGATCGAGACGTCTTCGGGAACGCGAATTCCTTTGCGCTGTAGCGCCAATCGAGCCCCGTAGGCGACCATGTCGTTGGCACAAAAGACTGCGGTGAAGGATTTGCCACGCATCAGCAATGAGTTGACCGCGATGATTCCCGATTGTGCGGTGAAGTTGCCGTCCAAGACCAAATCAGGGTCGAGTTCGATGGAGGCATCAGCGAGTGCTTGGGCGTAGCCTTGGTAGCGACGGATCGCGTCTTGGTGGTGGATGATTCCGCGGACGATCGCGATCTCGCGGTGTCCGAATTCGATCAGGTGTTTAGTGGCATCGTAAGCACCGGAGAAATTGTCAACGTAGACGCACTGGCCTTCCCACCCGGCAACGTCTTTTCCGACGACCACGGTCGGAATCTGCTCTCTGAGTTGTTCGAGATCCTTCTGCGAGATATCGCCGCCGAGCAGAATCAGACCATCAACCTTTCGTCCCATCAGGGTGCGGATGACGTCGAGTTCGGTACTCTGTTCCCACTGACCGTCGACAAAGATCGGTGAGTAACCGGTTCCGGTGAAACCCTGAATCACCCCCTGCATCATCATGTCGTAGAAAGGGCTGCCGATTTTCTGAGTGACCACGCCGACGGTCATGGAACGACCGCTGGCCAAACCGCGAGCAAACACGTTGGCTTGGTAGCCCAAGGATTCAGCCGCTTCCAAAACCGTCTTGCGAGTTTTGGGATTCACGATCGCCAAGTCATTGAGGACTCGCGAAACGGTGCTTTTGGAAACGTTGGCCCGTTCGGCGATGTCCTTGATGGTGATGTCGTTGAGTTTCATGGAGTCCTCGGGGGCACAAAGGCGGGTGCAACCGCTTTCAACTGAATGTATGCATTCGATCAAGTCATTGCAACCGGTTTCAGTGAATATTTCCCAAAATAACCTTTTAACGCGTTATCTGAGCACCTTAGGTTGCAACCGGTTGCAGTAACGAATACAGTGAACTCATCTAAAGTGGGTCCAAGCCCCATAGGTGTGAAACTGGTTGCGTCATTCGAAGGATTTTCGGATTCTTCCCCTCGGTCCATAGAGAGTTTCCCTGTGTCCAACGAAGTCGTTCCATCCGAGGCGGGCACACCGTCTGAGAATCGTGGGGCTAATAAACCTGGGGCCAGTAAACCAGGGCCCAGTAAACCTGGGGCCAGTGATCCCGGGCGAGCGCCTGCCCCGGATCTCGGCAACCCCGCAGCCTCTGGGACCGGGATGTCGGGCAAGTCCGAAACTGCCAAACAAGGCAACCATGGGGAAAGGCTCAGCGTTTTTGAAAAGGTTGGCTACGGGCTCGGCGATACCGCGTCGAATCTGTTCTGGAAGACGTTTGAGTTTTTCCTCGTCTACTTCTACACCGATGTTTTTGGTCTGACGGCGAAGTCCGCGGGCACGTTGATGTTGGTGACCCGGATTTGGGATGCGATCAATGACCCGTTGGTGGGATATGTCGCCGATCGCTCACGCTCGAGGTGGGGACGCTTTCGGCCCTATCTGATCTGGATGTCGATTCCTTTCGCGATCACGGGGATGTTGACCTTCTATACCCCCGACCTCGGCCCCACCGGGAAACTGATTTATGCCTACGTGACCTATACCCTGGTGATGATGGCGTACACGGCGATCAACATTCCGTACGGAGCGTTGATGGGCGTCATCTCATCGGATTCGATCGAACGGACGAGCGTATCGACGTACCGCTTTATTGCCGCGTTCTGCGGTGGCATCGTGGTGCAGTACTGCACGCTCGGGATGGTAGCGTTCTTTGGCGGGACGGAAACAAGGGTCATTGACGGCGTCTCGCAAGACGTTGTCTTGAACGAGCAGCGCGGGTTCTTCTTGACCATGGTGGTGTTTTCCATCGCCGCGGTGTTGCTGTTCTTCATCACCTTTCTAACGACGAAGGAACGCGTGCAACCGATCGTCGAAGAGGGGTCCACGTTTCGCGCCGATCTCAAGTTCATTTTGACGAGTCTGCGTTTGCATCAAGTGTTGCTCTGCGGGCTCGCGTTGTTGGCGTGTTTGGCAACGGCGTTCTCGTTAGACAAAGTCGTCCCGATTCTGATCGGTTATGCGGTGTTGAGTGTTCTGTCACTGGGCGTTCGCGCGGTCGCGTTGCAGCGATTTTCAGATGAAACAGAAACCTCGACGTTTGAACTCGATTTCAATGATCTCCTTTCCAATCGTCCTTGGATGGTGCTTTTTGTTTTCGGATTGCTGCAACTCTCGGGTCTCTTCATTCGAGGCGGCGCGATTCTTTATTACTTCAAATATTACTGCGGCGACGCGAGTATCGCTCCGACATTTTGGGTCTCGGGAAGTTTTGCGGCGATCGCCGGCATGCTGTTGACCAAACCGTTGACTCGCATCTTCGGCAAGAAGGTGTTGATGATCGGGATGAACGCAGGGGTTGCGGCACTCACGGGGGCGTTCTTCTTTCTCGGACCCGACCAAATCAACATGATGTTGGCATTGCAGGTGGCCGCGTCGTTTGTTGGCGGTCCCATCCCAGTGTTGTTGTGGGCGATGTACGCCGACACGGCAGATTATTCCGAATGGCGTAGCGGACGGCGAGCGACGGGTCTCGTGTTCGCGGCGGCAACGTTTTCTCAAAAGATGGGATGCGCCGTGGGTGCGGCCATGACCGGATTCGCGTTGGATTTCTACCAATACGCGCAACCCATCGATGGTGCGGATCAGATGCAATCGGAAACAACTCTCCGTGGGTTGCAAATGATGATGAGTCTGATCCCCGCCACGTTCTTGTTCTTATCGGCGGCATGCTTGTTGTTTTATGGGATCGATAAACATCTGACGGAACAGATCGAATCTGACCTGCAGTCGCGCAAGTTGAAAGAAGGCTAAGACGGCCTCTCGCATTTCTTATCTCAACCGTTATCCAAGACAATCGACAATGAATCATCTTTCTACAGCATCGCGTTCGAACACGTCGGATCATCCAAAAGACCAATCTTCGCAGTGGGTGAGCGGTCAATACGTCACCATGGATGACAGCGTCTGGTACAAAATCAGCAACAGTCATCGCATGTCCCCTTTCTTTATGACTGCGGTCAGTTCGGGTGATCATTGGATGTTTGTGTCCAGCCGAGGTGCGTTGACCGCGGGACGACAGAATCCTGACTCGGCACTGTTTCCTTACTACTCGTCAGACAAAATTGTCGACACGTCGGATTGCACCGGACCCAAAACGTTGCTCAACGTTCGTCGTAGCGATGGAACGAGCGAACGTTGGGAGCCCTTCTCACCGGCGACTCGCTACTGCGGACAATGTACTCAGAATTTGTATAAGAACTGGTACGGAAACCGGATCCTATTTGAGGAGATCCATCATTCGTTGCGGCTCGCGTTCCGATACGGTTGGACGTTTGGTGAGCGATTCGGATTCATCCGCGGATGCGAATTACGGAACCTCGACGACAATCCGGTGGAAGTGGAGATTGTCGACGGAATTGAGAATATTCTGCCGAGCAGGCTCGGAAGCGAGTTTCAATTGCGTTACAGCAATTTGGCCGATGCCTACAAAAAGTCAGAACGTCTCGATGAGTCAAACCTAGGTGTCTACTATCTCAGTTCGATACCGACTGATCGGGCCGAACCGAGTGAAGGGTTGCTGGCCACGGTTGCCTGGCATACCGGGCTCGAGAACGCGAGCGTTGCGATCAGCGGATCACAGATTGACGACATCCGTGGTGGTCAATCGATGGCGAATGAGTCGGACGTTCGTGGGCAACGTGGTGCGTACTTCATCTCCAAAACGCTGCAACTGCCGACGCTCGAACCACTGCGATGGAATGTCGTCGCCGACGTCAACTATGACCACTGTGACGTGATCGAACTGCATAACCGAATAACAAATGGGCATGACCTGGCGAAGCAAATTGAGGAAGATGTTGCGGCCAACGAAGCCAAGTTATTGCAAATCCTTTCGGCGGCGGACGGGCGTCAGGTCAGCGAAAACCGACTGCGAGCTCAGCGTCATCAGTCCAATGTCTTGTTCAACGTCATGCGTGGAGGAATACCGGCGAACGGATACGAAGTCGTGGCGACGGATTTTGTTCAGCATGTGGCCACTGCCAACCGGAACGTATCGAAGCGTTGTCAGGCGTTCCTCGATGGGTTGCCGGAATCCTTGTCAATCGATTCTCTGCAGGACCGGGTCGCCAATGCCGGTGATTCGGATCTGGTTCGTTTGGCCTCAGAATACCTGCCGCTGCGATTCAGCCGTCGACACGGAGACCCGACCCGACCATGGAACAAGTTCTCGATTGATCTGACGTGTGAAGACGGTGGCGAAAATCTGAGCTACCAAGGAAACTGGCGCGACATCTTCCAAAACTGGGAGGCGTTGTCGGTCGCGTATCCAAAGTTCACCGTCAGCATGATTCAGCGATTCGTCAACGCCTCAACAGCGGACGGGTACAACCCGTACCGGATCACCAAAGACGGATTCGATTGGGAGGTTCCCGATCCGGATGACCCATGGGCGAACATCGGTTATTGGGGCGATCACCAGATTGTTTATCTGTTGCGATTGTTGCAACGTGGCCGATCGATGACGCCGTCGCAGTTGGATGATTGTTTGTCGCGTGATACGTGCGTTTACGCCAACGTTCCCTATCGCATTCGTTCGCACGAAGAAATCTGTCGTGATCCGCAAAACACGATCGATTATGACTTCGAGGGTGCCACGGAAATCGATCGCCGTGTCCGAGAGGTTGGCAGCGACGGCAAACTGTTGTGTGATGAAGAGGGATCTCCCCTCCGAGTCGGACTTGTTGAGAAATTGCTGGTTCCCGCATTGGCCAAACTCAGTGGTTTCGTTCCCGGCGGTGGGATCTGGCTCAACACCCAACGTCCGGAGTGGAACGATGCCAACAATGCGTTGGTCGGCCGGGGACTGTCTGTTGTGACGGTTTGCTATCTGCGTCGGTATTTATCGTTCCTCGTGGAATGGTTCGACGGAGACAGCGATCGGCTTCCCGAGAGCGTACTGCTATCTCGCAGTGTTTTCCGTTTTGCCGAAACGCTCAAAGAAGTGCTCGCCGAACACGCCGGAGCATTTGAGGGACCGATCGATGACGAGCAGCGTTTTGTCATTCTGGACAAACTCGCCATGGCGGGATCGGACTATCGCGGTACTCTCTACGGCGAGGGAATCGGCGCGGAGAAGGTGTCTATCTCGCTCGACTGGGTCGTTGATCTGTTTCGTCGGGCTTTGGCGATGGTGGATCACACGATCCGAGCGAATCGACGCGACGACGGGATGTACCATTCGTACAACCTGATTCACCTAGAAAACCAACGGGCCTCGGTGTCTCATCTTTATGAGATGCTCGAAGGGCAGGTGGCGGTGCTCAGCAGCGGGTTGCTCTCCGGTGAGGAAGCCGTCGAGGTGCTCGACACGCTACGCAGCAGCAAGATTTATCGGGAGGATCAACAGAGTTACATGTTGTATCCCAATCGGACGTTGTCACGTTATCTCGAGAAGAATCGTGTGTCGTCCGAAGACGCACTGCGGTCACGACTGGTCCGAACGTTGACTGATGCAGGAGACAAGACGGTTCTGCAGCGGGATATTCATGGCGAGTTTCACTTCAACGGCGGATTCCGTAACGCGTCGGATCTCAATGTGGCGTTGGACCGGCTGCGTTCTGAGGAATGCTACCGTGAGCTGGTTGACGAGGAACGAGAACGAATCCACGAGATGTTCGAACAAACGTTCGGTCATCGACAGTTCACCGGTCGTTCGGGGACGTTCTTTGGATACGAAGGGTTGGGATCGATCTACTGGCACATGGTATCGAAGCTCGCCTTGGCGGTGATGGAACACTGTGTTCAGGCTGCTGAGCATTCGTCGTCAAACGATCCTGACGTGTTGGGAAGGTTGCACGAACACTACCGCGAGATACGCGACGGCATCGGATTGACGAAAACGCCACAGCATTATGGCGCGTTTCCGTCGGATCCGTATTCACATACTCCCGAAGACGGTGGAGTACGCCAACCCGGAATGACCGGTCAGGTCAAGGAAGACATTTTGTCTCGATGGGATGAGTTAGGGATCCGGATTGACGGTGGACGGGTACGCTTTGACCCGAAATTCTTTGAAGCCTCCGAGTTTCTGCAGAGCGATACGGAGTTGGACTATTTCGACGTCAACGGTCATCGACAACAGATGAAGGTGCCGGCGGGTTGCTTCGCGATGACCTTGTGTCAGGTTCCGGTCACCTATCGCACCGGCGCAAGTCGAGGCCTCGCAATTCATTTTGCCGACAAACCCACGATACTTCGCAGCGTCTTGGAGTTATCCGAGAGCGAGTCCGACTCGCTCTTTTCTCGCCGAGGAGAAATCACTCAGATCGAAGTCCGGTTTGATTAGGAGATGTGTTCGAATCATCCGAGATTACCCAGCCCGTTGGGCTGGGCTAGGCAAATAGCTGGGCCTTTGGCCCGGAGAATCTGAATTGCTTTGGTGATCGGTTGTTTGGCAACGAGTCGAGTTCGGCAATGAGCAAAGGGGCTTGGCTTCCGCTTTTTGCCGCGTATTGATTTAGGGGCAACGCCCCGTTCGTTTGTCCAGCCCAGGGGAACGCCCTGGGTTACGAATCACCAAACCAACGAATGATAGGGCCAAAGGTCCATCCGTTCTCTGCAGTAACTTCTTTGGGGGGTGATT
>JBICHZ010000111.1:0-28964 GCA_043101355.1 Rhodopirellula sp. JB044 | reverse complement strand
CCTTGAATGGGTGAGCCGCGTTGTCCTTTTTGGCCAGCATGTCATCTGCGGATGGCTTGCCTTGCATTGCCGACTTCAGTGCGTCCTTGGTGGCTTCGTAGTTGTACTTGTAGATCTTTTCGTCGTCTTCGGCGGCTGGGTGAATGAACACACCGCAGACGCAAACCAGGTCTTCGCATTGATCTTTTGGGATGATGCCTTCGCTGACCGCGTCGGCAACCGCTTGAGCGACCGCAGCTTGAGCAGGTCCGAACATTTGCACGGCTTGCTTCATGCCTTTGATCGTGACCTTGGTGATCATCACGGTCGACGGTTTGACGGCCACGTTTGGCTCGAGCACGGCGAGCAAGTTCGTGTGACCTTCGCTCTGGTTGGCTAACGCGTTTGCGAAAGCGGTTCCGACGGGACCATTCTTGCTACCGATCATCAGGTCAATGTGCGCGACTTCGTTGCCGTCGCCGACCAGGGCTTCTCCGATGTGAAAATGCATGACAGGATGCCTCAAAGTGAAAGAGAGTTTTGGGAAACGACCGGTGGGGAACCCGAGGTCCTTACCCCACACGTGGAACAGCTTCGAACGTAAACGTCGGTCTCAACGCTACAAACGACTGAACTCCAAGAGCGATGGGTGGGTCTTGCAAAACGAAACGGTAACAAACCCGCCCAACCTCGCCAACCAGGTCGATGGTTTGCGGAGATCGATACCATTTCGCCACCGCATTCTGCTCCTCGGTGCATCGATCCGTTGGGCCGCGCAGTCCGCGTCGCGGCACTATCGGGTCGTCGGGATGGACCTGTTCGGGGACCAAGACACACGCGAAGCCTGCCACCAATTCCGCCAAATTTCCCTTCAGGAACAGTCCGATCGCGGCCAACTGCAACGGGCCACGGAACAATTCGCACGCCAGGAAAATGCGTTCCCGCTGCGCGTCGGCGGCCTGCCACCCGAACCTAAAATATCGCTTCGCCAAACCGAATCGCTCGCACGCCAATTCGGTTTCTCATTCCCCGAAACTTACTCCGCCGAAGAGTTACTCACTCCGCAAAACCACCACCTTCAGTCGGCGGTGCGCCAGCAACCCTCACGCTGGCTGTTCAAACGAGCAGACTCGTCCGGCGGACTTGGTGTCCAGACACTCAAGTCCATAGACATTGACCGCCCTCCTTCCGACGCGTTCTTACAGCGACGCGTCGACGGTCGGTCTTATGGACTCGTTGCTTTTTCGGCCGACTCCTCCGTTCGTCTGCTGGGGCTCACTCGCTCGACTCATGTCCGAATCGGCGCGTTGCCGTTCGTGTACGCGGGATCGCGAAGCATCTCGTTGGAACAGTATCCCGATCTCGGCCGGATGCAGAGTCTCGCCCACGCGGTCGCCGAAACCCGCCAACTCCACGGCCTCTTCAACCTCGACTTCATCCGCGACCGACACGACCGGTGGTGGCTACTCGAAGTCAATGAGCGTCCGAGTGCCTCATGCGAAGTCATCGAAAAAATTGCCCAGCCCGGACGGCGTCCAAACAACTCCGCATCTCTGATGTCTCTGCACATTGCCGCTCAACCGACGATCCGCGAACACATCAATGTTGGCCCGTCACCGGACGGCTTTCCGACCCTGTCCAACGACCGCAATCCGTCGCCAGCCCAAATCGTCAAACGAATTGTCTACAGCACGCGCTGCGGACACGTGTATCTATCGCGACTGCAATCCATCGAAACAGCGATGCGGCGCGAAACGAACGGCGATTCATCCAAGATCCAAATCGCGGACCGCCCCGCCGAGGGTAGCCCGATCCGTCGCGGACACCCAATCGCGACACTTCTCATCGCCAGCACCGAAAGCTCTCGCGATATCGCGTCTCGAATCAAAACACTCACGCGGGCAGTTCAATCATGTGTGGCCCCAAACGGGTCTTCATGATCGGAACAGGACATCGAACCCAACACTTTTCACAAAAGCGACTTTGAAAGGAACAACGTCTCACCAAGGTCACGATTGCCCGGCGGATCGATAAAATCACAGCGGCGATACAGTGTTGCCGCCGCTCGGTTCCCGCGATACACCTCCAACGTCATTTTGCAACAACCTCGCCTGCGAGCCTCTTCCTCTGCCGCCTCGATCAATCGTCGCCCGATCCCTCGCCCTCGATGACTGCGAGTGACCATCACATCATGCAGATTCAGTACCGGCATTGCCGCAAACGTCGAGAAGGTCTCAAAAGCATTGACCAACCCCACGGCCTGCGGTGACGATCCCATCTTTTCCTCCGTCGCGAGCAACGAAACGGCATTCTCGCGGCGAGCCAACTCATCCACCACCCGCTGCCGAACGGAAAAGGGCAGTCCACTTCCGCCGATCGCCGGATCCGCCGAATACTCTGACAACAATCGCAAGATCGCAACGCGGTGAGGCTGCGATTGGTAGTCAGCAACGAGAGTTCGGATACTCATGAAAACTTCAGCAAGGCACGTGGGAGATTTTTTGACCAGACGTTGACGCCTATACCTAACCTCTCGCCCCCGATCACATCTAGCCCCTACCCACCCTCGGTTTTACTCCGGCGAAACGTCGACTCGAGCAACCCCAGGCATCAAACCCTCCGCGGATGCGGTCACCGAAAGGACGCCCTTCGAATCCGTCGCTCGAACGATGCCGATACAGCGTCCTCGAAACGCACGACGCCGACTCGCGTGAAACGGCTCGTGACTAACGATCGACGCACTATCGACCGCGATCAATTTCCCAGGGCCATCCACCTGAAATGCGATTTCAGATTCCGACCGTGGAACACGAACGCCGCTTGAGTCCGTTACCGTCGCCTCCACATACGCCACTTCGTCAAAACCCAGAGCCAACGTCGAACGGTTGACGCGCACTTCGATCCGGGCCGCTGCCCCCGCCGTTGCCAACTCATCTCGAGCAACCTCGACGCCGTCGTTTCGTCCGATCGCAATCAAACGCCCCGCTTCGAACGGAATGCTCCAATTCCGAGCACTCGCGTCGCTCGGTAACATTTGAACTCCCAGAGAGCGGTCGTTGAGAATCAATTCCACCTCGTCGCAGTTGCTGTACACCTCCACATTCTCTTCGTGAGCATCCGTAGCTCTCGGCGACCAATCGTCGAACAGCACTTGCTGCCGTTTCCATTGAATGTCTTCGTAGCCGGGATCTGTTGGCGTCTCCTCGGTCGGAGCGATTCGTCGGAACACTCGAACCATTGGCGTCTCACTCCACCAACTCTGCCGTTCTCGACCACGTGCATAGGGACGCAGCGTCCGGTCGAGCAACCCGCTGTTGTACGTCGTCACAGGCCACTGCCATGACTCGCCCAAGTAATCAATCCCCACCCAGAGAAACTGACCGGCGTGCTGAGCGTTGTCACGGCAAGCGAGCCAAATCTTTCGATCGTGCCCCTGTTCGGTACCGATGATCTTCCGCCCTGGCTGATCCCGCCACGCCTGCAACAACTCGAGGTCACGATAGTTAGTACCGATCACATCGAGCATATCCGCCAGACCATTGTCATAGTCATGACTCACGTTCGGCCGGAACAAGCCCTGCGTCACCGGGCGTGTCGGATCGATTTCGTGACAGATCGCGACGAGGTCCTTCAATATGTTCTTCGCGAGTTCTTCCCTGGGTGTGTCGTGGATCTCATTGCCAACGCTATACAGGATTACGGACGGGTGATTTCGATCACGACGCAGCGTATCAGCCATGTCACGATGTGCCCACTCGCGAAAATGATGATGGTAATCCTCCCGCCGTTTGCCGATCGTCCAGCAGTCGAAGAACTCATCCATCACCAAAATCCCCATGCGATCGCAGAGATCCAAGAACTCTGGAGCGACGGGATTATGCGCCGTTCGAACCGCATTCACGCCTAACTCACGCAGACGACATAGTCGATGCTCCCAGGCACTCACCGGCACCGCCGCACCGAGCGCGCCCGCACAATGATGCAAACACACACCTTTGATCTTTATCCTTTCGCCATTGAGCGAAAAACCGGTGTCACTACGAAACTCGCCCCGGCGAATCCCGAACGGCGTGCTCACTTGATCGCGTGACTCGCCATCAACAATGAGCCTCACAATCACAGAATACAGCTTCGGTGATTTCAAATTCCACAGCACCGGATTCGCAACGACAGAGTCAACATTAACCAGACCGCTAGCCCCCGACTCCACTTCACATGCCGCGTTCCCTTCCGCGACGACGGTACCATCAGGATCGACGATCGTCGTGCTGAGTTTGACGTCCTGCTTTTCGTCACTCCTGTTTTCAACCCGCACTTCGACATCGACGGTCGCGTGAGCTGAAGTAATCTCCGGTGTGGTCACATAAACACCGTCGTATGCAACATGAACCGGATCAACAACGACCAGGCGAACGTGCCGGTAGATCCCACTGCCGGTGTACCAACGGGAAGCCACCTGTTTCGCGGTGTCGCTGCGTACCGCAATCACGTTATCCTCATTTGCACCGAATTTCAGATGATCAGTCAACTCATATCGAAAACTCACGAAGCCATTGGGACGATGACCCAGGTGATGACCGTTGATCCAAACGTCACTGTTGGCCATGACACCGTCAAATTCAATAAACACCTTCTTAGCGATAAATTGGTTCGAAATTGATAAGTGCTTACGGTACCACGCGACTCCCGAAGGCAGAAAAGCTCCCTCACGGCTAGCGGGAGCATCTTCCACAAACGGCCCGGAAATCGCCCAGTCATGAGGAACGTCAACCGTTTGCCAGTCACGATCGTCAAACTCCCGACTGCTCGCATCGGAGACATCACCACGGTTGAATCGCCACTGCGCATCCATGCTAATTTCGCGAGATCCGATCTCCGATTGCCCCGCTACGCACATCCCTCCCGATATCAATATCGCTAGCCAAACAATACCGATTAGTAAGAGCGAACCACGCACGAGCCGTGTCGATGGAAATTGAATTTTCATAATGGGTTGCCGGTCAAGTCGATCAAGATAGAAACATAATTGGGAAGTGTTTCAACTGCCTGAGGGAGTTGCTGCTTCGCCGAGCAATGGCGTCTCGGGAATACAGATATCCTCCGGTACATCTGGATGCGCAGGATCAAAATTATCAAAGTCCTCGACTAAAAACGGCGTTAACCCGGGAACGTGAGTCTTGATTCCTTCAACAACACATTTTGCGAGTTCATAAGCACCGTAAACACTGTGATGCGTGTCATCGTTCAGGGCAGTGTTTTGGCCGGCATAGGTTCCCGCCGGATAGTGAACGAAAGCTCGTTTGGAATTCTCGACTCCGAGTGCGGCATAGAATTCCAAACTCATGGCATGCAAATCAATGACCGGCACGTTCAAGGCCTCTCCCGCCTGACGAACCGCTTCGGCATAATCCGAAAGTGTCTGCTGTGTCTTCCCGCCACTCCATCGCCGTCGTTCCATCGGCGTTACGAGGACGGGAATGCCGCCGTGATTCCGGGTTGCCTCGACAAACTTTGTCAGATTGGCCCGATAGGTGGTAAATGGTCCGGCATCGGGACGTTTATCTTTCTGATCGTTGTGGCCGAATTGAATGAAAAGGTAGTCCCCCTCCTTCATCATGCTAAACACTTTCGCGAGCCGTTTTTGAGACTCAAAAGAGAATAACGCCAGTCCCGATTCTGCTTGATTCGAAACCGACACACCTTGCATGAAGAATCGCGGAATGATTTGCCCCCAACCCGACCACGGTTCGTTGCGTTGATCGGTCACGGTCGAATCGCCCGCAATAAACACCGTCGTTACTTGGCTCGCAGGTCGAATTTCCAACGAAACCACTCCGGGGCGAGGCCCGCTGAACTCCAGCGTGAGATGTTCGTCCCATCCCGCAATCATGGGCGGGCCTATCTCTCGGCTGTTGAGCCTCGTCGTACCTCCCGATCTGATCGGCGGCTTCCGCACGTTGACCGTAAAAGAGCGAGTCTGATACTCACCCGGTGCCGTCTCTACTTTTTCCAACATAAGACGCCGGGCTTCCGACTTAATTGTCGTGGTCGTTGACTCAACCGGATCGCCAAAACGCAACGTGACGTTGTAGTTTCCTTCCGGTACATCCACAGCAAACAACGACGACCCTCCCGTTCGTGCGGCCCCGGTCTTCAGAAAACCATACCCTCTCGCCGAGTCATAGAACGTTTGTGGCGAAACATGCACGATTCCCGGTTGCGAGACACCAGGACCGAAAGCGAATTGATATTCCGCACCTGCAACCGGAAAACACAAAGCGAACATCGAGGAGCACATCAAAAGACCGCGCCACGTTCGGGCCGCCAAAATTTTATTTAGCAAGGTTCTTATCCCAATGCGAGGAGACGAAAAATCAATCCGGTCGCGATCAAGTTGCCAACAGCGGTACTGCGTGCAGGGAGCATTCGGATGCAACAATGTGCTGTCTTCCCGGATCCCAAAGGCAACCAAGCCGAGTCGCGGAGCCGACCGATCAACACAGACTTCATATCGTTAAGCGTTCCCCAGTAGCGTCCGTTCCCACTCAGACCAAAATAGACTTGTGCTGTCATCGGCGTTGACTCCGACTTGAAGGTCACAAACCGCGACCCCGCAAAATCCTCCGCAGCAAGATGGTAGGAAACGCGAGCACTTATGGCGAGATTGCGAATGTCTTGATGCAATTTTTGATCTGATATTCTCTGAATTCCGTTGGTCGATCAGACTCGCCCACCTCGTAAGAGCGAACTCGCCGATACGACGAGCACGCAAGGACGCGTTGACGTGAAAGGTGTCTATCGTCGTTTTCTCATTTAGTCCTTCGCCGTCTTGGCATATTCTTGCCACGCCTCTTCGATCCCAGCGGAGGAAGCGTCACCGATGTGAAAGAGAATGCGATGGTTCAGCTTCAACTTTTCGCCAGCCTGAAGAGTAGTGGTGCCGTCGGGAAGCGACGGATCATAGGACTGCATCGCAAACGGGTTGGCCGCAAATAATCCATAGCTACGAACATGCCAGCGTGTGGGGAAACGATAGCTCGATGGATGATTGAGAAACGCGATCCCGAGGTGCTCACCTTCGACAATTCCGTGATAGTCACACCACTTTGCCGCACGACTCCAGGTGTCGTCATCCATTTCACCTTCACTGTTGATAATGCGTCCTCCCTGTCCGCTATCAATCGCCATTCCGACTGGCACACGAATACTCAGCCCCGCATCCTTGCGGTCCGCAAAACAAACTTCACCATCGCACGCCGTAAACACTTGGTCGATGTCAATGCTGCGGGAGTCGTCTTGCACTCGAAAAGTCATGCGACGTTCTTCCGACAGAAACCGCGTCCCGTTCGGATCGACGTAGTCGCAAATTTCGGTAACCACGGCATGATCGGCATTGGCTTCCATCTCGGTGAAGGCAAGATGTTTGATGCTAGCGATCGTTGCGATTCGTTGGTCGCTATCTGGATTGTTACCCGGTCCCTGACGCAGTCCGCCGAAGGTGATCCATTCATGCCAACTGTCGCCGCCGCTCTGATTAGGGCCAACAATACTTTCATGTCCAAACGTAATTCCGCGATGGTGAGGATGATCTCGCTGCACACTCGATTCGCTCGGCACTTCTTGCATCGGAAAAGCACGTGTCATCTTCTTACCTGTCGGTCCCACGACCGGCCAAAAATACGGTTTATTGACGTCATCAATGACATAGCTGGCAAACAGTTTTCCGTCGACCATAATCGTCACACCGTGATCACCTTCGGTGACTGACCAACCCTCCACTACGGCTGATTTCGTTGTGTTCTTAGACGCGAATTGTTCCTTGCGATCGATTTCATCCGCAACCAAAACCGAGGGACACACATACGCGCCGGCAAAACAGATCAATAGGTAATTCAAAATCTTCATTTCGATATCTCGTCTTAATATGCGTCGTTGGTTGAAATTGACGGAAGTTGGTGTTTTCAGATTTGTTTTGCACTGATGTTTGTATACAAAGAGAGCGACAAACGGAGGTTTTCAGACCTGGCCCTTATTAGCCCACCTCGTCACAAATTCGATGTATTGCGATAGGTGTTCATCAATAGAACGCTGCCAAGGAGGTGTCCTTCACAAACTGTCGATGAACGAGAACAGTCATGTTAAAAGTACAGTTCGGAAAGATGACAAAGGGATTCAGAACGTTGTAGCGTGAATGCGTTTGCGCATTCGCGTGATGGCTCACGGGGTATCGTCGAGAGACTCGGCCAAACGATAAGGCGATAGAGTGACAGGGTTTAATAGCCCGGACGCCTCCAGGGCCCATGTCGATGCATCGAAAACCTTGTAAAGGTGGTCAACGAAATTGATGTCCTCAAATTTTTTCCAATCGACCCCACGTCGGTCCAAGTCTCGAATCCGGTTGGCGGAAAGATTGGTGACTTCAATCGCCAATTCATTTCGCCCGGTTTTCAAATGCTGGCCGAGATCAATCCGGAATGGGTGTGCCACCACAACGCCAATCGGCTCATCGTTGACCCACACTCTCGCACTCTCTCGGACATCGCCGAGATCGAGGATCCAGCCGTCCGGTCGAGACGCATTCGACGTTTCAGGGATATTGACTTTCGCCGTGTACCGAACCGCTCCCGCGAATCGCTTAGCCTCGTCGTCTTGCAATTCGGTCCATGAACCGACGCGAACGAGCGATGCATCCGCGGGAAGTGTCGGACCACCTTCGATAAACTTCAGTTCCCAAGGTCCCGAAATCGTGATCATGTCGCCAACCGGACGTTTGACGGCCCAAGCATTCAGATCTTTTTCAGAATCAGCAACTCCCCGAAGGATGCGAGTCTCACCAGATTCAAGTTGCAAGAACACTTCAGTCAATCCACTTCGTTGGCGTAGTGGGGCAAGTCCTGTCGATCCGGTCATCGGATCCATCAACACGGCTGATTGACAAGGCGTTGCGAGCGTCACCCATCGATCAACCGATTGGCAAGTATGGTTCGCGATGAAGTAAGAGACCTGCCCTGAATCAATGCGGCGAATGAACTGAAGTCCTTGTTCGACCATGGGTTCACGTTTAACACCCGCCGCAGAGAGCAGTGTTTGCAGATCGTCATGGAGCATTATCTTCCCGCGTTGCAACGTAGACATTCCGTCTGCATCGAAGCCGACTTCTTTGAACAGACTATTCAGTTTCCGTTCACGTTCACCATAATCAAACCAGCCGGGAACCTCTTCGGGCAGTCTCTTCCAAATCAACACTGTCGCACCGTCACGAGCCAACTCGATTAGCCGCTTCGCGGTTTCGAGCGTCATGACCTTGGCAGCGGGAACCAAAATAGTGCGGTATTGATTGTCACCCTGCGTTCGCAGAGCGGCTTCGATCCACTCTGTTTTTTGCAGTTGAACGTCTGAAATAAAATCAAAGGTGTAGCCGTGTGCATCTAACCAGCGTCCCGCCTCACCGCACGCCGTTTTCTCGATCCAATCTGGATGATGAACCGTGAAACGCTGCTCGCCGGTTCCACCATTCATCCATAAATCATGAACCGGCCAGTACAGCAACACGTCGTTGTGAGAACGCCCGGACTGCAAAACGCTCTGACACCGAGTGATGTACGCGTTGAGCACGGGGACATCGCGAAAGATCGAATTGCGAGGATTCGCCTGCGTCGACGCATAAAAGAGCCAACCCGGCCATGCGGTCTTTTCGGGCGAAAAACAGGCGCCGTGGTAGAAGATGCTATTGATGCCGTTGAGCAGCAGCTTGTCTGATTCGGCCTTCAGATGCGAGAGTGAAGTGTGATAATGATTTCGCAGCCACGTAAAACTTTCTGAGCTCGTCAACGCGTGCCCGGCCACGTGTGAGGCAGAGGACGCAAACCGATTTACCAGGTCACTTTGTTGATCGGCGCGAATCCACTGAGGATCCCGACGAAATCCTGAAATCGCAAATTTCGACGCACCGAAAACTTCCGTTTCCGGAATGCTCGCGGCTGCATACATATCGAGTAAATTCGCCGGTGCTCCATGAGCCTGCATCCGCAGCCCGCTGCCCCTCTGTTCTCCCCACGACGCAATCTCGCGAACGCGATCAATCAACAATTCACTCAGAGTACGTCGGTAATCCGCTATCACACGTCGAGACATCTCGGAGTCGCCATCGCCTCCGAGCAACGGTGCTTGGTCTTCGAGAGAATAACGGCGTCGCTTACGAAATTCTTCCAGAAACTCGGGTGCCCAATTGCCCGTGTTCTCAAACGAATCGTAGTAGAACGCACGTGGTGGTTTGACCTGCTGGGCTGCCATGAGACGATCAAACCAATCGAGATGGAACGCAACCGCCGCATTGCTATAAGGATTTATGGTCAGTCCTTTCCCACCTTTGCCGGCTCGTTTGACCGCGTCACGTTTCGATAACACCGAGATCGTGTCACCGTCGACACGAAAGGATTGCTCTGCGAAAACACGCGAGACGTGTGGTCCACCCCATCGCCATCCGCCGCCGGGCGTCAGGTCAATGTTCATGCCTAATCGATCGGCCTCTTTGATCGTATGGTTGTACATTTCAAACCACTTTGGCGAGAACAAATCGATCGCTCGTTCTTCTTCGCCACGGACCCCATAGATGCCAACGACACTCAGGTTCCCCCATCCCGCCTTCCGGTAGAGTTCGAGGTTCCAACTTAGATCTTTCTTAGTCACCGCACTGTTGGGCCACCACCAAATGGCGCCCGGTCGCATTTCCCGTCGGACGGTCGGCCAACCCGTTGTTTTCGATTGGCCTTGATGAGACAAAAATTCGTCCAGGGGTGCCCATGAGGGAGTTGACTCGCGTTCCACCATCACCGAAGTCGATGATGGTGGTTCGGCCCTTGTTAGATCGTTGCCCCCTATCACGAAGACGAATACAAACGCCCACGCTGTTGTTTTCCTGAGTTGCAAATTCATTTTGCAGCCACCCAAACATGTTGTAGTGCGTCGGCCTGAGTGCGCGCAATGGGCCTTTCTCGCACACGGTTGCCCTCCCACGCCGCAAACGATCTCAAACGAAATGGAGCTTCACCTTCAACAAGCAAGTATTCGTTATCAGGACTGAGCCCCTCGTAGGTTTGCGTTTCTCCACAGGGCCACTGCACCGAGACACTTTCAATATCACCGAGTTCACCGAGGCCAAAAGAGACCTGCCGTTGGTTGCTGCACATGTATCCGTCACCCGCAGCGAGCATCGATACCATCGTACGATCTCGCAGCGTCACCGTGACAATGGCGCCAATCGCATCGCGATGGGTTCGAGTACTCTTCAACGTAATGGCGATCGTCTTTCCAACGTTCGGAGTCCGATTCATCAACATGGCAACCGGCTCATAGAGATGCGTGACGAGAACATCCTTACGCCCGTCACAGTCGAGGTCGGCAATCGCGAGCGCCCTGCCGAGATGATCTTTCCGGAAGTAGTCACCAAGAGCCGTCCGTTCACACTCTTCCCATCGACCATTGAGCGTCCTCCGAAACACCTGCCCTGGCATCCGGTACGAAATATTTGATTGATGAAAATCGTCGATATGCCCATTTGTGACAACGAGTTCTTTTGCGCCATCGTTATCGAAATCACACCATTGAGTCCCGAAACCCAATAGATGAATTGTTGGCTGAGCCAATCCCCTTTGAAAGGAACGATCACGCCAAAACCCTGGACGCACCTGTTCATAGTAGGTGTGGTATTCGTTTGAAAAATGAGTCAAATACAAATCAAAATCGCCATCATCGTCGGCGTCTCCCAGCGCGATTCCCATGGAGGCCTGTGACTGCGATTTTGCGTTCACACTGACGCCCCGCACCGACGCCAAATCCGTCAATGTGAAATTCCCATCTTTTGTTTCGGGAGACCAAAGATGATTCGCCGTCATGTCGTTCGCGACGTAAACGTCTAAACCAGGTCGCTCATCGAGGTTCGCAACGACGACCCCCAAACCACGCCCCGTCACGGACGGGCTCATCCATCGACTCGTCATGTCGGTCAGGGTGCCATCTCCGTCGCCTTTCCAAATGCGGTCTTTCTGCCCATCAAACAACAGCGGCGCACATGCCGAGGTCCGACCGTTCTCCATACAAGGACGCTCAAATGGCTCGTTGCCGTCACAGTAATTCGTTGCGTAAATGTCCGCGTTGCCATCTCCATCTACGTCCGCGATTGCCGCCGAGACAGTCCACGTCTCGTCCGTCATCCCGATTTCGTTGGCTACCTCGCTGAATGTCCCATCCCCGTTGTTGATGAATATTCGATTCTGTCCAATGTTGGCATTGAAGATATCATCGAAGCCGTCCGCGTTGAGATCACCGATCGCGATTCCCTGAGCAAAACCCTTGTCGACATAATCCGCCCGCGGTCCGACTGAGATGAACCGATCACCGATATTGCGATACAAAGCGTTGGAAGTGGAATTCGCCTTCAAGGGTTCGCCGTCTAGGTTTGCGACGACGATATCGGGATGGGAATCCAAATCGAAATCTAAAACCGCAATCCCACCACCTGAACTTTGATGCAACCAATGCCCGTTAACCTCGGCATCGGCGGACAGTTTGCACGTGTGCTCGAAACCCAAGACCTCCGATTCGTCGCGAAACGATGGACAACGACTTTTGGTTTGATAGCGAGCCGTATTTTTCTGGCGACGTTTGAACGAATCCGCCAGATCACCGGTCGCCACCTCAATGACATCCAATTCGATCGCGCTCGCCAAACGTTGCTCGTCGACTAACCAAGGCGTGTCTGCCGTCAACTGAGAGCGAATTTTGAGGTAGCGATTCTTAACATCCGTCGCCGGTTCGTTTCGAAGTGCGGTCGCATGGCGAGCCCAAGCCTCGGCTTCCCAGATTCGGCCCAGGTCCGCCATCGCCTTAGCCACAGCGAACGCTGCCGTTTGCGACTGACTGTCACGTCCCAAATAGACATTGAATGCGTCGCGGAGCCGAACCCGTTGGTCCATTTTGTTCTCAACGAGCCTCGCTTCTTCGTCCATCCCCAGCTCAACCAAGCTGTGATAGAGCCCATCGAGATAATCCAGACTACACGCCGAATCGAGTCGCTCGGCGGTCAAGAACGCCTCGACCGCTAGCTCGGGACTGCTGCTCGCTTCAGCCCATTTCCCGATCACGATCCAGTAATCGGGAGAGCCTTCAATATTCGGTGGCAAGCGGATGCTCCAATCTTCAAGATCAGAAATCCGATCCAACTCAACCAACGCACGACCATACAGAACCCAACCCGGTACGAACCTGGGATGATGCTCGATCACGGACGCTAAACGTTCGAGAACCTTTTCCCACTCGAGTTCCTTAGCGTGCATCCGTGCGGCGGCATAACGCAAACGAATGTCATCGCCACTTCGCAGTAGTAGTTCATTGCAAAATGCAAGATCGGGCTCACTCCTGGCAGGGTTCGCCATCAACAGAAGCGATTCCATATCTCCTTGGTTGTGCTGAAACAACCATTGCAGGGACGGGATCGCAGCTTCCGGCATACCAACCATCGTGGCCAAACCCGCGAGATCAAAGCGTGGATCGGGAACGTTCTCAAATCGCTGAATAAACGTCTTCAAAACTTCGATCGCGTCAAAGATTCGCCCCGACTTCACCAATGACTTAGTGATTCCGTCTAACATTGCCGGACGCGGCGCCTCGGATTTCCGAATCGCATCTTGGTAGAACGCTAGACTCATCGGCCAATCGTTAAGTCTTTCCGCGACACTCCCCGCCAACAACAACGCCTGGACGTCGTCCGGATCCGCAATCAATTGTTTCCGCACGGAAGCTTCAGCAGCCTTGAAATCCCCCTTCGAAAACGCAGCAAAAGCTTCCTGCATCAGGCGTTCCGATGAGGCTATCGGGACTTTCGTTGGCAAAGTCGAATCCCCTCGATCCTGCACATCATTTTCAGTGGAAACGTTTCCAGCGCATCCCAGGACTGCGATGAAGAAGACCGACAGCGTGAGACGACGGCAGGTCCACACCAAAAAGCATGCTTCGGGCAGACCGCTCGCCTGCATCACGCTCGCTCGCCTGTTCACATGACACGGCGTCTCATCTCGATCGCCAGCATTCGCCATTGCCTATTCCGCTCGACTCGGGACAAGAGGAGCCGAAACGTCACCGATACGCTCGCCCTGCTCTCGCTCGGACACCAGGAAACGCAACGGCAACGCATCCATCGACCGGACCCCAGCGATAAGACATTCCGCGTTAACGTTAGCGCCTCTCCCATTCGTGTGTGTTCGCGCATCAGCAAACAATGTTTCGACCTCGGCCTCACCGAGTTGTTGATAGCGTTTCCCGATCAACGCGGTCAAATCGACGAACTTCGCCCCCGTTTCCTTTGCCACTTGGCCACACCACTTACGGTGCTCGACGAAATCCGGCACGAACTCCCCATCTCGCCAGTTGTCTTTGTGTGGAACGGGCGAACAGACGATCGGCGTCGCACCTTTGGACATCGTCTCCGCACAAAACCGCATCAAATACCACCCATACGTTCGCACGACCTCAACACGACCGTCGTCCAAACGGACCTCCTGAGTCTCGTCGCCGATCCCTGGCAGAGTTGGTCTTCGCTTATAGCGGATATCCCCGACGCGTCCTCCGTCGTTATGACCAAATTGCATGATCACAAAATCACCCGGCTTCAATTCCCGATAGACATCATCCCACCGACCTTCACGCGTGAACGAACGAGTGCTTCGCCCACCGATCGCGCGATTGACGATGTTAATCTTTGTCGGGTCGAAGTGTTGTCCGACCACTTCCCCCCAACCGACCCCATCCATGTGCCCGTTGCGCACGGTCGAATCACCGATAATGTAAAGCGTTGGAATCGTATCCCGACGCATCACCTCGTCCGCATCAGGTGATTCATCCAGCACCGGCCGCGGATCAACAAACGCAACCTGGCTCGCTCTTGCCGGCCGAACTTTTTCGCCATCGGCAGAAAGAAACCGCACCAGGTCTTTGATCGCGACAGCCCGCAGTCCCGCAACGACGCACTCAGCATTCACCCGAGCGCCGGCCAGCGATGTATGCGTGTGCTTATCAGCGAACAACTCCTCCACCCCTGCTTGACCGATTTCTTCGTACCGCTCGGCAACGATGTCGTTCAGATCAACAAACGGCACGCCCTCAGCAGCAGCCGCCTCACGTGCCCAACGCGCATAAGTCGCTGTCGCCCGATTGACGCTCTCGCCGTTCCACGATTTGCGAGGCACCGGCGAACACACTATCGGGTGAACGCCTCTCTCGTGTGCTTCGCGAATATAATTCCGCAGATACCATCCGTAGGAATGAACGACTTCTTCCTTACCCGTCAGTTGATTGACGATTTCCTGCACCTCGTCGCCATTGCCACGAATCGTACCGCGTGCCCTTTGATCGTCATTGATCGGCGATGCATCGTTGTGCCCAAACTGGATTATCAAGAAATCACCTGGCTTCAGATGCTCTTTGGTGCCCTCCCAATAACCAAACGCCAAATAGGTACGACTGCTCAATCCACCGACTGCACGATTGACCACATTCAATCTTGACGTATCAAAGAAGTCGCGAAACGGTTCGCCCCACCCCCACTGACCATTCCCGCCTGAGGCATCGCCATTCCGAACGGTGGAATCACCGATTAGGACAACGCTGGGCAACTCGTCACGTGCAGGCTCAGGCAATGCACGAGGCCCCGCCGACACCAAACCCGCCAACATCGAACCCGTCAGAGCAATACAGATCAACATAAATAGAACACGAACACTCATCATCAACAACAAACCAAATAATGGAAACGCATCCATGAAATCTCAACCGAGCGATCCCACACGCATTGCGACACGGCCCACTTCGCCACGACTCAATGCATAATGCCTATCACCCCGCGACCACGCCGAGAACTCAAGACAGCCCCCCCCCAAACAAACGTCGATTGAAGGCACAGCGAGAGAGCCACCAAGAAGGACCAACGCAACGCGGGCTGCAGCCTCAAAAGGCCCCACAACCCGCAGTCACACTACCACAACAAACGAAAGCCGAAAGACTCGCCAATGCGATCCAATCAGCCCCGCGGCTCGTCCTTCAAACGCTCCATCTTCTCCTCAACCACCTTTTTCTCTTCCTCGGTAATCGGTTCGTAAGTCTGCAACTCAACCGGACCTCCACCACCACCACAACCGGTGACCGACAGAACAGGCGAGACCAACGCGAGGGCCATTACCAGATTCATTACTTTTGGAACTTCATACATCAGAATCATCAACCAACAAAAGCAAACTAAAAGAAAGCACTCGAGCATGGACATCCCCACACCCGAGTGCGACGCTAACATCCGAAAGAGCGATTAAAGCTCTGCCTGTATCGTTTCCTTACAATTCTTTGTCCCGAGCGAACCCCACAGCCCATAAGGACTGGCATAGCCTGGCTTCGGATTGCGAGAACCGACCGGCGTGGCTGACTGATCACCAGCCTCGATTGAATCGGTAATAAACTTGACCGCACCATCGCCCATCAGAACATGACAACCACCTTGGTGACGACTCCCTGCCGGGCAACTGGCCTGCCTATCGACGTTCCGCCCAACACATGGACCATTCGGCGGAGCCACTGTCGTGAAGCCGGTATCGAAACACCGACCCAACGCCCAGTTCGTTCCACGTCGCTGATCGTTATTCACGTTCGCTCGGCTCAAATCCCAGTAAAGCGGACGTTCCGCATCCAACAAACCATCCCAGTGATTCGGACCGTAATGAGTCACGCTCGAGTCACGGTGCATCGAAGAGTGCTTTTCGCCAGTTCCGTTACCAACCACAATCTCACCGCACATGATCGTGTTCGAGAGGCCATCGAGGACATCACGAAACTTGCCCGTGTGCCGAACAAAAAACATACTGCGATCAAACTGCTTTAAGTACGCTTCGTTCCAAGTGTTCCCGGTCGATGTGTTCGAAGCACCATTACTGCCGACACCGCCGTAGTGGTTCTCGTGAATCGAATCACCCATGCAGGCCGCGTAGTTGGTAAAGGCAGTCTCGGTACCGATCTTGACCGTAGGGTCACTAGGACAGCGGAGCCCGGGAACCTGCGTCAACCACGGGACGTAGTCCACGTCGACCGGCGACGGACCCATTGGCGGATATACGGGGCTGATCGGAGCGCCAGAACGATCTTTTCCATATGGATTGGAAATCGTCTCCCACAACGCCTGCTGCTCCATAAAAGGCAGGGTCGCTGGAATCCAGCTCAGGTTGTTGCCGTTGTCAGGACCGACACCGCCCGAAAAGGTACCACCCATCTGTTTCGGCAGACGATTGTACGCACTGTGATAGTTGTGAATCGCAAGTCCGATTTGCTTGAAATTGTTGCTGCAACTCATGCGTCGTGCCGCCTCTCGAGCGGCCTGCACTGCTGGCAATAAAAGCCCAACCAAAACGCCAATGATTGCGATCACAACAAGCAATTCGACAAGCGTAAATGCTTTCCGTTTCATGAAAATCTCTCGGTAAGTGAAATGATGCTAGATGAAGCCTTTCTCACGCTTCTACAGAGCCAACCTCACGTCGAGCCAAAATCTATCGAAAGAAAAACGCATAAATTCAAATTAAACGTCGGTTAACGGCAGACGGGACCTCCATAGCCGCTGATACCCCAAAGCCCGCAGCACACCACGGAAGAGTTTCGCCACAGAAGGGCACAAACATGGGGCGAGCAACACCCCCGCTGCAATCAACAAAAGACGCAACGGCGAGCCACCCCCAAAACCAAAACTCCGGCAGCCCCAAACACGGGCAGATTCAAACGCAAGCAAGAGCAGAATGCCGAAAGATCGAGGCACCGCAAGAGCGAGCCTACCCGAGGCCCCGCCCCAGGAAGGACCGGCGAGCCAGACAGCAAGAAGCCTCAAAAGCTAGATCGCGCCGATCTCACGCGGCGACGATTCCGCCCGCGGCACCGCGAGGATCCCATACATCGACATAAACTCACCGATTTGTGGCAATCCACCAAAGCTGACCGTGCCAATACCGGCGCGCTTCCGCTTCCATACCGAAAAGCGATAGTCGATCGAATTTCCTGCGCCCGCGGACGTTCGACGCGGATCCTCGGGACGACCGGGACGCTCGCCTTCGTCCATTCCAACGGACAACTCCGTCTCGACAAAACCATCCACCAACCACGCCGGTGGACTCACACGTGCATCCAACAAGACATATACATCCGACACTCGCGCCAACGTGACCGTAATCTCAATCTCCCTAACCGTCTTGTCGTCATTGAACGGCAAAATGTAATCCGCCCCCAACAGCTCTTCCGGCAGCCCTTCTTGCCCGAGCCCATTCCATTGGTGAACACGATCGACATAGGCAGGCTGATCCTCTCCAAACCCCTCGTTGACGATTCGGTAGTACCCCATCTCGTCGTTCGAACGAATGTTATCTCGCACCGATGTGATCGCTGGACCACCTGAACTGAGCACCCGCTTTGAAACTTCGAAAGAATCCGGCTTCACGACCAACATTCGCGACATTGCCCCGTTGCTGGTCACCGACACCGCTCGCCCGATGGACAACTTCCGCTGCTCGTCACGCGAAAGCACTTCGACTTTGCCCTCAAACACAGCAACATCAGTGCCGCCGTTAGGATTGACTGCGACACCGAATCGCGTTCCGTGATCAACGATCTCCGCATCGCCGGTATGAACACGAAACCCCTCAGCACCCTTAGGAACATTGGCCGTCATTCGGCCCGAGCCCAACCGACAATGCATCGGGTTGTCGACGATAAAATTACCCGGCCCGGCGACAGTCAGCTTCACGCCACTGCTGAGCGAAACTTCATACTCGCCCTCGTCGATATCGACACGCGTCCGCTCATTGACATTTACGAACTCAGGGATACTTGAGCCATCGGTGACGCGATGCATCCTTCCCACGACCGCTAATTTTGCCTGCTGTGACGGGACATCAAAACCAACACCCCTCCATAACTCAACGCCCGCCACCGCGATCGCGATCGACGCCGCGATCGCCAGCACCTTCCGCATCGACATGCGGCGACTGACGCGAGGTGGATCCAGAGACACCACGCCCGCGCCTGCCTCTTCCGGAGACTCGGAGATCGCCACCAATTGGCTGATCATAAACGAATGCGCGACAACGTAATCCAAAACCTCGGGTGACGACGCGATCAAATCACTCATCTCGGCTCGCTGATGCGGCGTAGCCAGACCGTCACAACACTTGTCACAAAGGGCTCGAACTTCGGGATCATCGAGCAGATGCCCCGGCACATTATGTTCTGATTGGCTCATTGTTTATTATATTTCAGCAAGAGACTTATCGACGCACTGGTGAAGAACCTTGCGTATCCGCTGGAGCTTCAAATAAAGGCTTTGCGCGTTGACTCCGATTGCCTCAGCAATCTCTTTGATTTTCTGGGTTCCCGAATAACATCGACGAACCAAATCCCTCTGCTCCTCCGGAAGCTTCTTGACACATTTTTCAAGTGCAACCATTCGCTCACTTAGATCGGCTGACATTTCACATGTTCGCGACTGAATCAAATCGAGCGCTTCGTCGCTGTAAATCTCTTTTCGACGACTTCGCTGCGACATGAATTTGACAACCTCCAATCTCGCGATCTGCAACGCCCAAGCCAAAAATTTATCCTCGTGTTCGTAGCCGGGCCATTTCTTCCACAGCACCAAACAAACTCGCTGGAAGATCTCATCGGCGTCGGCCCAACTCGGCGAAATCGACACAACGAACCCAAAGATTCGCCGCTGATTGGCCGTGAACAACGCCACAAAATCTTCCTGGACTAACTGCGGTTCTTGATGATCCATGCCTTGAAAAACTCACCGTTTCAATTCACGAGGACGGACCGATCCAGACGTCCGTCCGAGCGGACAGGACTGATGCGACTTCGGATTCGGCCAAATACAGAAACGACGCAGCGAGACCTTGCTAGCTAACCCGTCGAAAACACCTAATCTATCAAACAAAATCCGTTTTATCTGGAAAGAGTCCCCTCGACCGCGGTTTCCTGGGTCCAAACGCCCACAATCCGCTCAATTTTTCCGAACCGATCAACTAATATTTTGACCTGCCCGCTGTCCGTATCCTCCATCTCCCCGCCCAATCCATGCCCCCAATCCCTCGGTGCAACGCCCGATTCGTCTTGCCTGCTCACGCCATTTGCTCAGTGGCTCTTGTCGCAATACTTTCGGCCGCCGCAACACCTACAAACGGACAAGTCCTCAGTGATAGCGGCACCAACAATCACCAAACCGGCAACGGCGACTTTGTCGTGGGACCGGAATACCGTATCGATCCGGATTTGACCGAACGAGGAAACCCGAAAGGCAAATCATTTGAATTCAAGATGAAACTGGCCGACAGCCAAATTTTCCGTGGAGACGATGCCACCCTGAATCCGCGAAAGAAGGTGCGAACGCACCGCAGAATCTTTGTCTACGTTCCGGCCGCCTACCGTGATGGAAATCCTGCACCGTTGCTGGTCATGCACGACGCGCCCAACCGGTTGGATCTCGTGCAACACGCGTTGGACAACCTCACCATTAGCGACAATCCCCAACGCCGTCTTCCCGCCTTCGTCGTCATCGCAGTCGAAAACGGAGGCGACGACAGCTACGGCAGCCAGCGAGGACTCGAATACGACACGATGTCCGATCGCTTGGCCCGATTTATCAGCGATGAGGTACTGCCCGCGGTTAGCAGCAATCCTGCGATTCGCAAAGCATACCCCAACTTCCGCTTGACCAACGATCCGTGGCAGCGTGCCGTGATGGGGTGCAGTAGCGGAGGAGCCGCCGCGCTAACGATGGGATGGTTTCGGCCCGATCTCTTTCGTCGCCTGATCACTTACTCGGGCACGTTTGTCGACCAACAAAACCCCAAGGCGGCGGAGGAACAGGACTACCCGCTCGGCGCCTGGGAATATCATTCCGGACTCAAACTGATTGAAAACAGCGAAAAAAAACCGCTGCGGATCTTCACGCACGTCGCCGAACACGACAACCGCCACGATGACGATGAAAGCACCTACCACAATTGGGTCATGGCCAATCGACGCACCGCCGCGGCACTGAAAGCCAAAGGCTACGAGTACCGTTTCGTCTTTAGCCTCGACAGCAAACATTGCCAACGCAAAGTATTCGAAGCCACTCTCGCCGACACCCTCGTTTGGATGTGGCGAGACCACGACCACGAATAATTCAACGCCCCGCGTCGATCTCGCACTCGTCGAAGAATTGCTGAAGAAACTGACGCATGAACTTTTCCCGCTCCGCAGCGATCTTGCGTGCCGCTTCCGTGTTCATTAAGCCCTTCAGCTTGAATAGTTTTTCGTAGAAGTGCCCGACGCCGGTTTTCTGTCCCTCCGATTCGTGAACATAAAACGGCTGGTCAAACTCCGCTCCATATTCAATCGTTCGAACGATGCCGATCGCACCGAGCGCGTCGAGTCGGTCTGCGTCCTGGACGACCTTCCCCTCGAGCGACAACTCGTCGGCAGTCTCACGTTTACGAAACGAAATGTTGTCCACGATATGAGCGACCTTTTCGATCAACCCAGCATCGGCGCCGAGTTCGCTCAGGATTTCGCGAGAATACTCCCCACTGCGCTCCACCCCGTCATGAAACTTGGCGTCACCGACATCATGCAGAACCGCCGCCAATTCGATGACGATTCGTTCGCCCCCTGTGTGCTCGTGTATCATCTTCGCGTTCTTCAGCACACGCATCACATGATCGATTCCGTGCCCAGCCGCCTGCTCTGACATGCGATCTCGCACCGCGTTTTCGGTTTGCACCAACAAACGCTCATTCGACATTACAGACAACCGTGAATCTCCTCGCGACGATGTTGTTGAAACAAGACGTATCCGATACGAACAACTGACTTGATCCTATGTCGGCCGCCAAAGCAAACTCTACCGAACCTGCCCAAATCCTGAAGGAGGATGAAACACATTTCTTCCTCATTTCTGATTCGCGGCCGTAGTCTCCTCGCGCAAAACGTTTTCTCGATTCGGCAACTGATCTCGACCGCGATGCCGATCTATCGTTCACCACGCGAGGCCGCCTTCACGGACGCGTTCCGGCGGGCTTCCTCTTTTCGAATATTCGGCCCGTGAGGGTCAAGCTCGAATATTCGGCCCGTGAGGGTCAAGCCACTTCGGGGCGGACAGGCCGTCATTCCATCGCTGATACAAAGTGGCGAGCTGTTGAACCTTTTCGGGATGTTGCGACGCCAAATCGTTGCGTTCCCACGGATCGTCCGACATATCGAACAGCATCGTTTTCTGCTTGTAAAGGCTGTACACCAATTTGTCATTTCCGTGCCGAACCGCATAGCCGTACTTGTCATCACCGGCCGCGTATCGCCAGAACAACGTTTCGTGAGGAGGCGTTTCCTCGTCCCCCGACAAATACGGAAGAAGACTAACGCCATCGATCGGCAAGTCCTCCGGAACCGCAACACCGCCCGCGTCCAAGATTGTCGGCACCACATCTAACGCACTGACGGGATGCGGGTAATGTCGATCACCCACTAAGCGAGCCGGCCACGTGATCGTAAAGGGGACACGAATTCCTCCTTCGAACAACATTCCTTTGTGACCGCGATACGGGAAATTAACCGCGTGCTCGGCCCGTCCCCCGTTATCGCTGAAGAAAATGATGAGCGTGTTCTCGTATAACTGCTGTCGTTTCAGTTCGGCAACCACACGTCCGATCCCCTCGTCCATCGCCGCGACCATCGCACCATAAACGGCACGCCCTCCGTACTCGATGTGCTCGGTCTTCTTGAGATGTTCCTTGGTTACCTGGTCCGGAGCGTGGGGCGCGTTGTAGGCAAGGTACAGGAAGAACGGATCGGTTCCCTTCTGCTGAATGAAACGCACCGCTTCGGCCGAGAAATCATCGGTCAGGTAGGTCAACTCGGATCGGGGCACCGGCTCCCCATTTCGGAGCACTCCGGTCTTTTTCCTTCCGACATCGCCCCAATAGCTCATCCCGCCTCCACTGAATCCGAACCACTCCTCGAACCCGCGTTTCGTTGGCCAAAACTGGGGTGCGTCACCCAGATGCCATTTGCCGATCGCGCCGGTGCGATAGCCATCGCCTACCAACACATCCGACACGAGCGTTTCGTCCAACGGCAACCCCGCAACATCATCTTCGCCAAACGCGCCCGGATTGCACTCATGCCCAAAACGCTGCTGATACCGGCCCGTTAGCAGCCCCGCTCTGCTCGGACTGCAATAAGAATGCGACGCGTACCCCGCATCGAAGATGATCCCATCGTCCGCCAACGCATCCAAATGAGGCGTCGGAATTTCTCGACACCCGTTGAAACCGACGTCACCAAAACCGAGGTCGTCCGCAACGATAAGCAACACGTTCGGTCGCTCATCAGCATTGCCCGGAACACAACAAAACAACAAAACGACAGTCAAACCAAATAGGCGATACGGCATTGTGGGGATCTCGAAAGAAAACAGATATCGGTGAATCGCTTTCACCAGGGCCAACGTGTCGATCGCGACAAACTCTCTGGCAAACAGACGTTCGCATCCACAGAACCGCTCACCGGGTTGCCAATGGCAGAAAACGACGAAACGTCAACGGCGATTGTAATCCTTTGAGTCACTGCGATTGATCTGTTCGGGAACCCACGACACCGTCGGAATCGATCCGGCAAGTTTGCGGAACCAGTTCCGCCGGAAAGGTGTCGTATAGGTTTGGATCCGTAACGTGATGAACACTCGCCTCGATTGATAGAATAAGATCGACCGCTCTCCTCACCACCCGTTCAAACTTCTGACTATTGCAGCACGATGAATCCAATCGAAACCTTCCTTTCCGCTAAAACGTACGCAGTCGCCGGTGCCTCCGCACGCCAGCATAAATACGGCAACAAAGTCTTTCGCGCGTTGATCGCGTCAGGTCGCGAAACCTATCCGCTCAACCCGGTCACGGAAGAAATTGAAGGCCACCGGGCTTACCCGACCATCGCCGATCTACCAATCGTTCCCGAAGCGTTATCAATCATCACGCCTCCTGAAGTGACTCGACGCGTTGTCAACGATGCCATCGCCGCCGGCGTGCGAAGCATTTGGATGCAACCGGGTGCGGAAGACGACCAGGCCAGCGAAGCCGCTCGTGACGCAGGTCTTCACGTGATCGATGACGGAGCCTGCGTTTTGGTGCTGCTGGCGCGGGAATGAGTCCCAAAGCCAGGTACGTTCACCCGGCTACGACAACACTCCACTCGATAGCATCCAGACTTCACCTTTGCTCGCAGGCACATGATCCCAACGAGCTCTCAGGACAATCGTCGCCTCGCTGATCTTCTGCCAACTTTGCGTCGCGCAATCTCGATGACGCATGCCGACCGCAAAAGGTAACTCATCGAGAACATCGCATGCGTTTCGCGGCACGAATGCAAACGGGTTGCCTCGTGCCGCGACGTCAGAGCGCAGGCAGGGACACGTTACCTCGTCGAGACGATGCTACTGCGCAGCGACTCCGACCTTGAGTTCTTGCAAAGCCCGATAGGCGGCTACGGGTGCCGACAGTTTGGGCTCATATCCCTCCAGAGCTGACATCACGGGCGCAATCACATCCTCATGTTGGCCGAGTTTGCGGAACACCTTCAAACAGTGATGGGCCACCTTGCAGTACTCCAGCGACCCGCAGTCTCTCGCGATGCCACTGAGCACGGCAGTCAACCCGATGTCACCAAGGCTGGCAACGCCCTCCGCCGCCAACCAGGCAACCTCATCGTCCGAGTCGGTCATCGCGTGCACCAACGGCAGAGCGGCGACGGGGTCACCAATTTCCGTAAGAGCTTTCGCTGCCTCCCATCGAACTCGCTTGCGAGGATCAACCAATTCGCCAATCAAGGCTCGCACCACATCCGGACCACGTTTCGCGACGAGATGCTTGCGAGCCTGGTCGCGAACCACTCCATCGCCGGAAGCCAAATCTGCTACCCAGTCTTCGATCGTTTTCATGATCAGCCACCCACGTTGGAGATGCGAAAAGAAGAGGCCATAAAGCTGTGCAAGTCACAGACCGGCACACCCTCCGTGAAACGTCACACAATCGCGGCTCCTCCGAACACGCTCTGCCGGCGATCCAAATCACGCAGAAAAGCAAGCATTTCCCGGCATTTACCGGTTCAGTACACAACTGCAATGATCCACCAAAACGTCAAAAATTCTTAACCCCTGTCATCGCACAGGGCCCTTAACAGATGTGCAACAATACGAATGTGTCACAAATTTCGCACACCCCCGAACGGAGCTTTTCCTGATGTCTTTCCAAATCATCGAACACGCCGAAGGCAAGATCATCGAAGTAGCCATCACTGGCAAACTATCCGCCGAAGCCTACGGGGCATTCCTTCCCACGATCGAATCCAAGATCAACGAATTCGGCAAAGTGCGAATGCTAGTGGTTCTGCATGACTTTCACGGGTGGGATGCCGGTGCACTCTGGGAAGACATCAAATTCGACTGGAAGCATCACTCCCACATCGAACGACTCGCCCTGGTCGGCGAATCTCAATGGGAAAAGGGGATGGCCATGTTCTGCAAACCGTTCACCTCGGCAGCCATTCAATACTTCGACGCGTCGCAGATCGAAGAAGCCCGAACCTGGGTCGCACAGTAGTCGCGCGACTGCAGATTCGAATCGCACTTTTGCAAGCACAGGCAATCGACGGGCGTGGGAAAATGGTGTGTGCAGGCAAACGGATGCCAGCCCAATCGTCTCGCCGCTCCGATTCGGATGAAACATGGAAACGTGGCGAACCGCGATAGCCTTACGAAGCGGTTGCTGGTCTCTCAGCGACCACGCTAAACCGGCACCGAGCGCCGAACGACCACACCGACCGACCAGCGTCCAATCATCCCACCGAGTTTCCATCCCCGAACACCCTCAAACGATTCGCTTCGCTGCCCCGCACGCAACATGGCACGCTGCGTGCTACTGAGTCCGTCCCTCAGTATTTCCAAGGCAATAAGACCTTGGTCACAACCGTGACGGAAGATTCGATGCAAATCGATGGCGGCTTTCTCACAGTGGTTTTACTTTCTGATTTCAATCAACAACCATTTGAGAACAAATATGACTTTTTGCGTCGGCATCAAAGTCGAGGAAGGGATTGTTGCGCTTGCTGATACGCGAATTGTCAAAGGCAGCGAGCAGGTCAACAAACAAAAACTCGCAGAGTTCCAACACGCCGGTCAATCGCTATTCACGATGACCAGTGGTCTGCGATCGGTTCGCGACAAAACGGTCACCTACGTCGACGAGTCACTCCGTAACGACGAAAGCACCCGCGATCGTCTCTATCAATTCGTGAATCTGTTCGGCGAGCAACTCCGCAGAGTGAAGTCGGAGGATGGCCCTTCGCTCGCAGCGACCAACCACTCCTTCAACCTTCATGCGATCATCGGCGGACGCTTAAGCGCCGATGAAAGTCCTCAATTGTTCTACCTCTACCCTGAGGGCAATTGGGTCGAAGCGGCAGTGGATTCGCCGTACTTCATGATCGGCCGGACCTATTACGGCAAACCAATTCTCGACCGACTCCTCCGTTTCGACACGCCACTTTCGGTCGCAGTCGCGTTGGCCTTTCTCGCGTTCGATGCGACGCGAACCAGCGTTACCGATGTGGATTACCCGCTCGATCTCGCTGTGTTGACGAACGAAGAAACGTCACCACGTTTCCAACGTTTCTCCGAATCGGAACTCGCTCCCGTCTCGGCGGAGTGGACTCGCTCACTCACCGAATCCCTTACCCACTTGCCTATGGACTGGGCCGAAAAACTACTTCCAACCTTTACAAATTCATAACCACAATGACAAACATCAACATCGGCAGCACGCTTCAGTACGACGTGCGTCAAACAACCATCTTCCTTTTCAAAATCGCGGCCGGCTGGACTGCTCACCAACGGGTCCTCAACGAACAATTGAGCTTCGATCCGTTGCTCGACGTCGAAAATTGCCAAGTCGGCGTGGAGGGAAATCGACTGCACCGCGTTGTCGTCGAACCATGTCAATTGTCCGTCAACTATCAGGCAACCGTTGAACTCACACCGGACATCGAACGACCGAGTAACGTCGGGGAATCACGTCCCGCAGACATGCCCGCGGAAGTTTTGACGTACATGAACCCGAGTCGCTACTGCGAAAGTGACTTGCTCGGCCGGTTCGCCTTTGAGGAGTTCGGTAACCATCCCAAGGGATTCAGTCGCGTTCAGGCAATCTGCGATTGGGTTTACAACCAACTCGACTACACCCCCGGCAGCACCAACGCAACGACGACGGCGGCGGACGTGCTGCTGCAACGCACCGGCGTGTGCCGCGATTATGCCCACCTGGCAATCACGCTCTGTCGTGGAGTTGGCATCCCCGCCCGCTACGTTTCCGGCTACGCCGTGAATCTGCAACCACCCGACTACCATGGATTCGTCGAAGCTTTCCTGGACGGTCAATGGTATTTGTTCGACCCGACGCGATTAGCCTCGACCACGGGTTTGGTGCGGGTTGGTGTCGGACGTGACGCCGCCGACGTCGCGTTCTCGACGCTCACCGGCTCGGCCGTTCTCACACAGAAAAACGTGTGGGCCAACTTCGCCGACTCTCAACCCAACGTCGCTCACCCTTCCGCAGTTTCGATCTCTTAGGCGGACGCGATCTTGACGCGATCGGATCATGGGGCGTGTCGAATCCGCGATCAGGCGGATCGAACTCTCATGAGCACATTCTACGCTTGCACGGTCACGTTGCCTGCCAACCGGCACCCGCCGAAATTTCACCAGGCGAAATCCGTGCATGGACGTGTTAACTCCACACTAAAGACATTCAACGAACGAAGAATTTCACGATGAGCAAACTGTTTGAGCCCCTGTCGATTAAAGACGTCACACTGAGAAACCGTGTTGCCGTATCACCAATGTGCCAGTATTCGTCCGACGACGGCATGCCCAACGATTGGCATTTCGTGCACCTCGGATCCCGAGCCGTCGGCGGCGCCGGTTTGATCGTCGTGGAAGCCACCGCGGTTTCGCCCGAAGGCCGGATCAGTCCCGCGGACAGTGGCATCTACACCGACGATCATGTCGAACCGTTTGCAAAAATCACTCGCTTTATGGAACAACACGGCACCGTGCCGGGCATCCAACTCGCGCACGCCGGTCGCAAGGCCAGCGCTCATCGCCCCTGGGAGGGTGACGATTCGATTCCGAATGAAGAAGGTGGATGGGACACCATCGCGCCCTCCGCGATCGCATTCGGCGATAACCTTCCCAAAACGCCGAAAGCGATGACCGTCGACGACATCAAACGTGTGCAGCAAGACTTCGTCGAATCGACCAAGAGAGCCGTCGCAGCGGGATTCCGTTTCCTTGAAATCCACTTTGCCCACGGTTATCTGGCGCACGAGTTCTACTCTCCGCTCTCCAACCAGCGAGATGATAACTACGGCGGCAGCTTCGAAAACCGGTGCCGTTTCTTGATCGAAACACTTACCGCAGTTCGCGAGGTTTGGCCGGCAAACCTGCCCCTCGCCGCTCGGCTCTCGGTAACCGATTGGGCCGACGGAGGCGTCACCGTGGACGAATCCATCGAACTGGTTCGCAAACTCAAAGACGCCGGGCTCGACATGCTCGACGTCAGCCACGGTTTCGTCACTCCAGGCGTCGAAAACGTTCCTTGGTCGCCCGGCATGATGCTCCCGCACGCGGAGCGATTTCGTCGGGAACTCGACATTCTCACTACGACGAGCTGGCTGATCACCGACGCCAAACAGGCCAACGAATCAATCGCTCAGAAACAAGTCGATATGGTGATGTTGGGCAGAGAATTATTGCGTGACCCTTACTGGCCCTACCACGCGGCGAAAGAACTCGGCGACGACACGGCAAACGATATCCTACC
>JBICHZ010000110.1:0-8670 GCA_043101355.1 Rhodopirellula sp. JB044 | reverse complement strand
GGAATTCGTATTCAACCGTTTCTGCGGGTGCATTTCGAATCGTGACCAACCCGTCTGCATCGCTCACCGCGTCGAGCCGGAGTGCAGTGGAATTCTCCCAAGAGACCGAACGTACGTGCACGCCGCTGAGTGGTTTTCCTTTGGGCGTGACACATCGGAATCGAATCGTGCGGCCGGGAAGCAGACGAATCGTCATGTTTGAATTCGTGTCGAGTTCACCGCCGACAGCGAGCCCAATGGTTACTCTTTGTGGGCTCAAACGGTCCGCCATGACGATGAGGCCGAGACCCGCGTTCAGGCTGGTGCCCAAATCAAATTCCCCGGATTCGTTGGTCGAAACGCTCAGTAGACTCTCCTCGGAAATGACAGTGGCGTTTGCGACCGGTTCGCCTCGGTAGTCCAATACCGTTCCGCGAATTCGTATCGGTTGAGGAAGGGTCAGTGTGGGTGCGAGATCTCCTTTCACGGTAAACCACTTCGTCTCGTGCTGTGGATGCGAGACCCGCACATTGATCGGCGTGTCTTCATCGATCGAGTCGAAACGGAAAGTTCCGTTTGCGTCGGTTTGCGTATCAAACGATGTGTAGAAATAGCCATGCCGCGAGACATCAGCCGGCGTTGTGGTGGAAACTCCGGCGTTTTCAATCGGTTGTCCCGATGAATCGATGACTCGTCCGCTGAGTACCTTGCCCGGTTTAAGCGAGAGTTTGATTGGGGTTTGCGAAGGTCGGATGCCGTTCAACGCCGCATGGTATGGCAGGTAGCCCTGGGAACGTACCGTAATCCGTAGCCGAATTGCTTCGTTTACGAAGACGCGAGCGTATCGCACCCTGCCTTCCGCATCGCTGCTCACTTGCACCGGAACATCAATGTCATCGAGGTCCAAAATTTGAACAACGGCGTTCGACACCGCTTGTTCGGTCTTCGCGTCGACAACATCAAATTGGAAGGTCGTATCTGCAGTCGTTGTCTGAGCAAGGGCATGTGTCGAGAAGACCATCGCGAACGCGAAAGTGACCGCGGCGATGGAAGGGGATCGCAACATCGTTTCTTCCTATCGTTGATAGATTGGCAGCAATTGATAAGGGGGAGTCAGCGCCAAGACGGACATGGCGGTGGTGTAGACCCGTCCGAGTTCTGGCCGTTTTAGTTCGGGTTCCCAAGAACCGTCACCGTTCTGATGCGTCAAAAACGTATCAACGAACCGAGGGTAAAACTGTTCCCAAGTTCGTCCTCCAATCTGAAGTGCGGCTTGGCTTTGGTAGTATGCCCCATAATGGTAGTGTTCGTGCGTGCTGAGTTTGTGGTTGTATCGATCATACGGATGTTTTAATAACCACTGTCCGCATCGCTGTTCCATTTCAGGTTCTTTGTGACCAGTTAAGAACAGGCAAAGGACCCCGGCGCCAACCATCCCACGCGTCACCATGTGAGGATGTCCTGGGGCGTAAGAGAACGCACCGGAGCGTTCGTCATAGCATCGCAGAACGTAGGCGATCGCTTGTTGGGCCCATTCAATCGGCACATCAAATCCTGCGTTTTCGGCGGATCGCAGGAACATCACAATCCAACTGGTCACCGAGAGATCGCTGTAGAAATCGCCATGCGTGGGACCATCGAGGTAACGCCATCCGCCTCGGTCGCGTGCCTCCGCTGCCTTCGGAATGGAACGTTTTTGCAGGACGCGGACAAAGCTCAATGCTTTGTTCATCGACAGTTCGATTCGCTTGGCACGTTTGGGGTTGGTCATCCCGTACACTTCCGCCAAGAACATGCCACATATGGCATGATTGTAAATCATGAATTTGGAATACTCCGACGACGCAAGCGATTGCGGTGAATGGCCGAGCAAACCGTCGTCTCGTTGGCGTGAAAGCACGTAGTCGATTCCACGGACGATTGCCCGCGAAGCACCTGATGCGGTATTGGACTCATCCGGAGCGTGTCCTCGTGAGATCAACGCCATGCAAACAAGCGACGTAACGGCTGGTTGCTCGAGTTCGTGAATGCCGAAACTGCCGTTCGCGTTTTGCCGATCCAGCATATAGCGGATGCCGCGATCGACCGACTGTTCAATGGCCTGCCACTGGGCGTCAGGAATCACGGTGAAGTTCGGTGGGTCTTCCATTCCGGTCGACGCGTGCAAACCCTTTCCCGGTTCATCCGCGGCAACGCATGATATCGCAGGCACTGTTGATCCGAAGACAGCAATAGCTGCACCCAGGATTAGATAGCGAACGAAGATGCTCATCGCTGGTAGATCGGTAGGAGTTGATAGGGAGGCGTGAGTGCAAGGATCGACAGAGCAGTCGGATACACTTGACCCAGGTCAGGACGTTTGCTCTCGGCAGCCCACGAACCATCGGGGTTTTGGTGATGTAGGAAGGTGTCAGCGAACGGAGGATAGAAGTGCTCCCACGTGCTCCCTCCGATTTGCATCGCCGCTTGGCTGATGTAGTAAGCGCTGTAGTGGTAGTGTTCTCGTTTGTTCGTTTGGTAGTTGTATCGGTCGAACGGATGGTCTTTGATACGCATCGCGGTTCGTTGTTCCATCTCGACGTCTTTGTGTCCCGTTAAGAACAGGCACAACGCCCCGGCACCGAGGAGGCCACGGGTCGCCATGTGCGGATGCCCGGGTGCGTAGCCGAACGTGCCGGACGATGGGTTGTAGCAACGAAGCACATACGCGAGTCCCTGTTTGGCCCATTGGTGAGGCACGTCAAACCCGGCGTTCTCCGCGGATCTTAAGAACATGATCACCCAGCTCGTCACGGAGAGATCGCTGTAAAAATTGTCGATGTTGAAGTCGGGTTCGCCGATGTATCGCCAACCACCTCGGTCGCGAGCCTCCACTTCCGGGGCGATACGGCGTTTTTGTTCGCGTCTGGTAAACGACAACGCTCGGTCGACCGCAACTTCGATACGTGCAGCCCGTTTGGGATCGGTCATCCCGTAGACTTCGGTCAAAAACAAACCACAAATCGCGTGGTTGTAGTTCATGAACTTGGAGAAATTGAAAGCGGTGTAGTTGTGAGACGAAAGCGTTTGAGGGGAATACCCCAGCAGCCCATCGCCGCGTTGGCATGAAAGCACGTAGTCGAGTGATTGAATGATCGCTTTTGATTCATCGCTGGCCCCTTTTGCATCGCTCGGCAGATGCCCGCGAGAAATCATCGCCATGCAAACCAACGACGTCACAGCAGGCTTCTCAAGTTCGCCGATTCCATAGCTGCCGTTGCGATGTTGTTGCCCGAGCATGTAGGCGATGCCGCGGTCGACGGAATGCTCGATCGCACGCCATTGTGTATCTGGAACAACAGAAAAGTTGGGCGGGTCTTCCAAACCCTTCACGGCATGCAAAGCACCCATCGGTTCCTGAGCCGTTGCAAACGACAGGAAACAACAAACACAAGCGATCGTTAGTAAAGTGTTTTTCAAAAAATAGCCTGATGGGAAAAATCAAATCGTGAACCGTCCAGCAGATCGGCGTTACGGGGCGGAGCTGTTGGGAGTAGACGACTCGATCGAGCCGCTGATCAATTCGAAGTAGCGATCAATGTTTTTGCGATACGCCTCCGGTGGTAACCCATCGGATCCCTGTAAAAGCCCCGAGCTGAGCCGGCTGCGAACGATGTTCCATCCGAACGCCCCACCGGTTCGCCGGTCGACTTGATCCATCTCATTTGTCTTCGGAACGCCCGCGTTCATGAGTAGTTGACGGGCCCGATCCAGAGCTTTTTGGGTTTTCTTCCCTTCGGCGTTCATGGCCGCGCGGATCATCGCGATCAGCCGTGCCCGGCCGGCACCGCCGGGGCCCTTGCCGCCGTTGGCCCAGTCATTGACGATTTGCAGGTTGGTCGGCCTGGACGGGATGCCGAGCAGCTCGGCGAAGTCACGTTCTTGTTCGAGGATCGCCAAGATTTCATCGAGTGTCGGGTCGTCCAAAAGATCCGCCAACGGATCAGGGGGCAGTTTGTCGAGTTGTTCGATGACTTCTCCGAGCACGGCGTCGAGCAACTCGCGAGCATCATCGAGTGCTTCAGCCGCCATCTGCGTTCGGACGGTTGCTTTCGCAATCGTGGATTGTTGCAGTGCTCGAATCGCTGCCAATTGGACCGGTTCGACATCACGATCGAGTTTTGCGAGCAGTACGTTGCAGCGATCGGCAATGGACTGCGGGAGCATTCCCGTATCACCGTCGAGCAGACCTGCCAATTCAGCCTGCAAACCGGTGAGTTTGTCCGTCAGCACGTGGGTTTCAACCGCAATCGTTGATTGATCCACTCCGATCGCAGGAGCAAATTCCTTGCGTGAAAGAAATGCCGCTTTGCGGTTCCAACGAGACGCGTCGTCTCGCATTTCACTCAGTTCAATTATCCGACGCAGTGCGTTGGAGGCGTACTGTTCATCGGACTGCGCGAGGACGCCGAGTTGAGCGGCAACCTGATCGAGTGATTCGATCAGTTCTGTCATGGACGCTGATACCCGCGTCAACGCATCCTGTGCCATCGGCCACGTCGCGTCCCCGATCAACAGCGATGAGCCTGGGGCGATTTCGTAGTGGCTGGTAATCATTGCCGCCGTCGAGGTGCTCTTCAAGAACGCGTCACGGGTGATCGAGACGGTAGACGATTCGCGGTCTCTAAGTGGGAGCCAAGTCTCAAACGTTTCTTCAATTTCGAATGCTCTTTGAACGAGATCGAGCGACTCTGTGGCGAGTTCTTGGGCGTGTTGAAGAAGGAGTCGTTCGAGCGTCTCGTCAGACTCCGAGTCCGCATATTGAGTCAGTTGCTGATGAAGCGTGGATTGCTGATCCGCCAACGCAAATAGTTGCGATCGGATGCTCTGCCCCTTCTCGCCAAAGTTTTGAAAATAGCGACGCATCAATCGTGGATCGTCGGCGAGCAGACGCGCCAGTTCCGCACGCAACTCGTTTTGCATTTTGAGGACTTCCTGCAGTCGTTCGAGGTAGTCTTCGTCGACGTCGAGTTCCGCCATCGTTCGCCGGAGTCCCTCGGGATCATCTTTCGTCGCTTTACTAAGCTCCGCTAACGAGTCTTCGAGATAAACGCGGTACATCTTCTGGATCTGCTCGACGTTGTCGGCTTTCTCAAAGTCCTTCTTTGCCTTTTCGAATGTCTTATAGAGCTCGCGAAGTCGTTCGATTGCGCGGATGGTTTGTTGTCGGGAGGCCATCACCAACGCTGTGCGTGTGTCGCCGGAGACATTAACGACGGAACCGGCATCTTCTTCAGCGGGACGAATGTGGGTGTGAGTAATTTCCGCCAATTGCACGCCGATGAAAGCGTAGGGTGTCCCTTTCGTGCGATTGAGGAGTGACTTCACCGCGTCGATTGCCGATAGCAAGTGCGAGTGTGCTTGATTGACATCGACTTGAAGTTCGTCGTTCCATGCCGTTGTTTGGGTTTGTGTTTTGAGGACCTTCGATAGCCGTTGCCTCGCGTTGTCCAGTTCTTCTTCGATACGATGAATGGTCGCCGCGACGGCGATCTCTGTTTTCCGCCTAGCGGTGCCTTCAAATGAACCGATGGTTTCGGTGATTTGCAGCCTCATCTGTTGGCTGCTTCCCGGTTGAGGGACATCGAGCCCGCGGCGAGTCATTCCGTCGGGTGGAGTGGACTGGTTTTCGTCAGGAGATTGTTGCTCACCGTTTTCCGATGAATCGGCGGGAGGCGAACGCTGAGCGCCGGGGGTTGATGATTGTTGATCCGATGGCGAGTTTTGAGACGAACCGACGGTGGTCGTGTTGTTCGGTTTGTCTGCACTGGCGGCGTCTTTTGGCGTTCGTGACGAAGGCGGATTTTCATCGCTCGACGAAGTGGCGGGGGACGCCTCTTCGGAAGCGTCCTGTTCTGTCACGCCCGGATCGGACTGCACTGACGATGTTGATTGACCGGTTGGAGGCATGTCGTTCGGCGGTTCGTCGCTATCGGTTTGTTGTGAATCGGTAGCGGACATTTCAGCGACGGTTTGGTTGGTTTGATCGCTCGTTTGATCTTTCGAGTCGTCGCTCTCTTGGGGCTCATCAGAGGCTTGGGCCACGTTGGATTGAGATGTCTGCGATGTCGAATCGGTCGATTCCGGTTGGCTACGACTGTCAGCGGTCGATTGCGTCTCGGTGGTTTCGTTTTCCGATGTTGACTCGTTTGATTGAGTGGCGTCGGCAGCAGATTTCTTGTCGGCCGGGTTGTCGGTTGGGATGGAGTCCCGCGGTTGTGGTTCACTCGCTGCCGATGAGGATTGAGGCGGCGGGGTCTCTTCTGGATCTGATTGGGTGGAGGCTTCCACGATGGCCGATTGTTTGGTGTCATAGGCCTCGATTCGGTACCGCAGCGTTTGACCTTCAGAAAGACCATATTGTGATAAATCAATTTCGGCTTTCCCGTTCCACTTCTGGATCGGCTCGCCGTCTTTCATTGGAACGGGGAGTTCAATGATGTCGAGTGTTTCCACGGCCGCGTCTTCGGATTCCGATTCGATGACCAATTGTGCTTTTGCCAAACCCACGTCGTCGGTCGCTTGAAAGGTCAACGTGACCTTGTCATCGGGGCGCACTTTCTGGTCGGGCCGTGGGGTTTTGATTCGAACGGTTGGCGGGAGGTCGCGACGTGTCAGCACGCGGCAACTCGGTGAGCGACGATTGACGAGTCCGTGGGGTTCGATGAGTTGGGGCGAGAGCGTCATTTCCGAATCGGCAATCACTGAAACGGAAAATGTTTTCCCGTTGTCGGACCACATCGTTCGTGGCGATTGGCCTTCGATCAGCAACATGGCTTGATCGATTTGCCCATAACCGGTGACGGCGATTTTGACTGTCGATCCTTCGATGACCGTTAAGCGGTTGGGCAGTCGTGAATGCGTCGATGCCGATAGATGCGCGTAGGAAGGCGGGGTGACGGTCAGGGACACGCTCGAGATTCGCGGTCGATCAGCGACCGTAACGTCGTACCACCGAGTGCGCAGGTCTCCAGCGGCGAGCCGATATCGGAATGATCGCGATAGGCGACGTTGTCGGAATCGGAATTGGTTTTCAGAACCGCGTTTTGGTGACAGAGTGACAGATTCATGGACCGACAGGGTGTCTTCATCGGATTGCAGAGAATCCTCGTTCGCGGTCGTTTGGGGCTCTGCATCGAAAACTCGTTCCAGAACAACAGTGTCAGTAGGAGGGCCGGACGCGTTCAATTCAATTTGCCACGGTTCGTCGCTCGCGATGACTTGATCTCCCGGAAGGTTGTGAAGTTCGTGACGCGTGATATCGGCGGTGGGTGACATTAGCCGGGCAACGAGCACGCGGATATCGGATCCAACCTGCATCGTGACAAGTAGCCATCCAACGAGTCCCGCCGCTGCGATCAACAAAGGCCAACGCAGCGAATTCTCTTTTGCGGCTTCGTTGGGGTTCAGTTCGTCGATAAGCGTATCGGTTTCGGATGCCACGAGGTTGAACATCACAGGATCGAAACCCGTGCGTTTGCCGTCGCGATCGAGTTTGATGCCGGATGACGTCGATAGGACCGTCTGCAGGCGTTCTTCGAGCGACGGGGTTTGGTTGTCGGCGACCCGAGCCAACTCGAGGTCTTTGCGAGGTGAAAGCAGTCGGCGGAGTCCGATAGCGGCGACTGAAACCGTCAACACCGCAACCGTGGCGGATAGAAAGACTCGCACCGGTTTCGACCACCATCCGAACATGGCGTCCAACGCCAACGCAACCGCTGAGGCGAGCAGCAGGGCAGCGAGCGTCCACGCGAGTGTGTGGATCACGCGGTTCGATTGACGAGCCCCGTGCAGACGATCGAGACGGTCTCGAACGCGATTGGAAACGGGTTCAGGTTTGGCGGCAGTAATCATTCTAGATGAGCCCTTTCCTACGTCGAATCCACCAATCGGTGGTTAAGCAGCCGACAATGATCCAAAGGTTCGCCCATCGATTCCACAATGGGGTCATGCGTTGTGTTTTCGTGACGTCCGGTGCCAGCGAGACGACGTGAAGAACCTCTTCGAGTGCCGCCGGGAAAATGCTGACGCCACCGCTGGCTTCGGCGATTTGACTGAGCAGCAGCGGATCGGCTTCGGTCATCAACCGTTCCACGTCTCCGGCGGATTGGACCGTGAAGGTGGTTGTCGACGGATCTTTGGTCGTGTCGGCGCTATTCTCATTCGTCGGTGCTGCATCAGGTTGCACGGCGACGGATGTTTTTCGGAGGGTGTCGATCGTCGGGCCGATCGCAGTCGCCTGGTACACACCGGGTGGCAGGCGGTCGACGGAAATTTCGTAGACCCCGGCGGCGAGTTCGTTCTCGACCAGTTTGACCGTTCTCGGTGGAAATTCGCCTTCAGTGTCATCGAGTGCTGTGAGGCGAATTTGCACCTCGCCACGTCGGACAGGAAGGCCTGATGCGTCGGAGAGGCGAACGCGAATGCCGGAGCGTTGGCCTTCGTCGTAAAGGGCTCGATCTGATTTGATGTCGACCATGCCATCACCCGATGACAACTCCGCCGACGTCATCCACCGGACGAGTTGACCCCAGAAACGATGGTGATACTTGTCGCCCGCCCGAATCCGCAGTCGATAACTGATTGGTGATGAAAGGTAGGCAACCTGCCCACTGCCCACACGATGAACGGACAGCCATGCGGGACGCAGAT
>JBICHZ010000109.1:0-17797 GCA_043101355.1 Rhodopirellula sp. JB044 | reverse complement strand
TCTCTTTTCGCGTAACCTAATGGGATGAATAATCCCAACTATCCCGCCGACGGCCCCAACTATTCCGCCGACGGCTACGCGGCACAGCCTCGTGTCGAAACAATCGGTTCTCTCCGCTGCATCGTCGTGGACGGATCGGCTGACGCGTATATCCCGGTCATCTTGTGTCACGGCTACGGGGCACCGGGCGACGACCTCGCTTCGTTGACCCCACACCTGATCGAATGGATCGGTCGCGACTCCGCCGCACTTCGTTTCATCTACCCCGAAGCGCCCCACGACCTCTCCGATCTCGGCATGCCCGACGGCCGTGCCTGGTGGTCGCTCAACATGATGGCTTTGCAGGAACTGCTGCAAACCAATCGGTTCGATGAACTGCACGACCAAGTCCCGCCGGGCATCGACGAGGCCCGCGCGGCCCTGGGCGAGACGGTCACAAAAATCCTCGCGGACACCCCCGACGATACGCCTTATGTGCTGGGCGGTTTCTCGCAGGGAGCGATGCTGACCATGGACTTGGCACTGCGAGGCGATGTCCGTCCGCCCAACATCCTCGTGCAGTTCTCCGGCACGTTGGTGTGCGAATCGTTGTGGAAGGAAAAACTCGATCGCCTCAAAGACACCCATGTGCTGCAGTCCCACGGGAAGATCGATCCGATCCTGCCCTTTAGCAGCGCCGAGGCACTGCGTGACCTGTTGCGGGAAGGCAACGCGGAAGTGGAGTTCATGGCATTCCAGGGGCCACACACGATCGAAACCGATACACTGTTTCGGTTGGTGGAACGGCTACGCTTACTGGCGGTCGCGACTCAGCAATGAGCTTTCTCAGTGCGACGTTGCTGATAGGGACATTGGCGGCAGGGATTCCCGTCGCACTGCATTTGCTCGCACGTCAACCACCGCGTCGTGTTGTGTTTCCGAGCGTTGCGTTTTTGCAGCGTCAGTTAACGACGCAGACCAGTCGATTACGGATCCGGCGTTGGTGGTTGCTCGCGTTGAGGATCATCGCGTTGATCGTCTTCGCCCTCGTGCTCGCGCGACCCCACATCGATTCGGCGATGGCATCGGCGTGGACCACCGTCGCGTTGGTCGCGTTGGCAACGCTCGCACTTCTGATACTGGCATCGGTCGCATTCTCGAAAGGGCTCGGCCGCCGTCTCGCCTGGTCCTTGCTCGCCGTCGGTGTTCTGTTGGCAGTCGTGACCGGCATCGGCGCGGTCCGCGCGATCGCAACGGGGCGGAAGCCGGAATTCGCAAACAACCGACCACTCGCACTTGCACTCGTGATCGACAACTCACCGGCGTCAGCGTGGACCTCGGCGGGTGGGTTTCGAGTGGAGGAGTCCGACGCGGAGTCTAGCAGCGGTTCCTCTCCCGACACGCTAAACACTCTCTTCACGTCCGCGTTAGCCGGAACTCGGCTTTCAACCGCAAAGAGTCACGCGAGAGAAATCATCGACCGTCTGCCTTCGGGGAGCCGCGTGGCAATCATCGATCGCTCAACCTCACCGGCAGGGTTCTCTCTCGATCTCGCCGCGGCCCGTTCGCGAATCGCCCAACTCAAACCGATCGCGTCGCCAATGTCGATCACCGATCGAACCCGCTCGGCCATTGAACTGGTCCGGACCAGCGATTTGGGTGAACGGCACGTGGTCGTGATCTCCGACATGGCTCGTCCAACGTGGGAAAACGACATCCCCGAAACGATCGAACGATCACCACTGAGACCTAGCAATCACGAAGACGTTCCGGTCCATGTTCTCAACGTTCACGAAACATCGGCGCTCGGTGCGAGCGACACTGCGAGCACAGCAGAACAACACCAACGAACCGGAACAGAACTCCCCACGATCAACCCTTGGCTCTCGCCTCCCCAAGTCGCCGACGTGGCCCCGTCACCCGGCGTGGCGATTCCGATTCGATTCGACGTCGGCGTGTGGCGTGAATCACCGACGGGCGGCTCCTCCGGCGCAGGCATTGGTACACCAATCGACGCCAAAGGTTTCACCGCCACGGTTCAAATGAGCCTTTACCAACGCGATCCCTCATTGCCTGTCGTACGGGACGGGAATCTCGTTTTACCGCCGCTTCGATCGGTCGATCGTGCTTCGATTCAACTTTCGGGATCGGGAACGAATTTCCGCGATGAAGTCATCCTGACACTCCCGCCCCTTCCACGCGGCACGCACCACGCGGTCATCGAACTGATCGGTGACGACCGATTCATGTGGGACAACTGGCGTTTTCTCACCATTGACCTGCCCGAACCACCGAACGTTCTAATTGTCGGCGATGATGCAGACGAAACCAGAGTTCTCGCTACCGCGATGACAGCTCCACATTCACCGGGAGATGAATCAGCGAGCTATCGAGTCCAAACGGTCGTCTTTCGTGATCTCGCCGCGGTCAACTGGAAAACCTTCGATATGGTTGCGTTGATCGATCCCCCACTGCGATATTCGAAAAACCAAGAGCAAATCGTTGGCACCAACGAAGGACTCAGCTCGGCGATCCTCGAACAAATCGCGGGGGTCGTCACGCGAGGTGGGGGGCTGATGGTCAGTCTCGGCCCGAGTTCGGAGGTTCTTACCGAAGCCCAACCGGGCTTGGCTCAAAAAGGGGACACTGCGATTCGTTGGATCGTCCCGCCGCTCATTCGTTCTTGGCGAGTCCCCAGCCCCGGCACGTTTTGGCGGATCTCGTCGCCAACGCATCCGGTTTTCAACTCATTGATTCGTCCGTCCTCCATGCCCAATTGGAGCGACTTTCGCGTGCAACGTTATTGGCAGGTTGGAACGGACGATTCTCCCGCCGGTTTCGAATCCGACTCGGCACCGCTCGCTTCTTCGTGGGAGATACTCGCTCGATATGCCGCCGCGTCGAACAACTCAGCCGACTCGGCGGCGGCGGCGGTACTTACCCGACGACTCGGCGAAGGTAGGATCGCCGTGACGACCACGCCGCTTCCGGCTCTCGGGCAGAAGACGCGAAAGTGGAATGAACTGTTCTCTGCCTCCGACGCGTGGCCTGCGTTCATGACGGTTCGCGGACTCGCCGCTTTTTTGACCGGAATCGATCGCCGCGACGCGACCATCCTCACCGGGCAAACCGCGGTCGTGACGCCTGACACCGCCACGACCACGGTCCGTTCCGCATCGCCGACGGGGTTTGCCGGAGGTTCCTCGAACGAAACACGAGACACGTCCGGCGAGAGCCCCGCGGAACTCTCCACGTCGGTCGAACTGTATTCACCCGGGCAAAACACCGGTCGCACGATCCCGTGGACACGCCCCCCCATCACGGTCCGTGACACGGACACCCCCGGAACCTATTTTTTGCGAGGAACGAATCTGTGGAGCGGATTCTCTGCAAATCTTTCGCCTGAATGGTCGCGTGGTGAAACGACTTCCATCGAAACACTGAGAGCATGGTTTGGGGACAGCAATTGGTCTCTGCAGCGCGACCCCCGATCGCTGTCATTGACGGGCAGTGCAAGCGGGTCAACCGCGGTCTCATTGCACGCACCACTCACCCTGCTGGTCGTGATTGTGTTCTTGGCGGAACAACTGCTGAGCAACCGCTTCTACCGCGCCGCTCGTGACCGGGGGGATGCGTGATGCGATTGAGCTACGACCCGATTTACGACTCGGGACTGGTCGGCGTTCTGCTGACGGTGGCCGTCGTGATGCTGTTGTTCGTGATCACGCCGAAAGGCATCTCCCCGCGACGGCGTCTTGTCCTGCTGATTTTGCGCGGGTTCGCCGCGTTGGCGTTGGTGCTCACGATGCTGCGTCCCTCGGTCGTGCGAACCGACAACCGACCTGCCGCAGCAACGCTCGCGATCGCCATGGATACGTCGCGCAGCATGACACTCGCGTCCGGCGACGAATCCGCCGCGTTCACGAATTCCGGATCGCCGACAACGGGCGAGGCGGCGACGAATGGGGACGTAGACACGCGTTGGCAGCAGCAGGACAGGATTCTATCCACGCTCGGCGAACGGCTCACCAAATTGGACGACCAACTCAACGTCGCCTTGTATCGCTACGACGGCAGTAGTGAATCCATCGCGAGCGGCCCTGCGAGCGACCTCCTTCAAACGCTCGGCGTGAAAGATCAACTACGTCCTACCGGTGTCCTCACGGATTTGTCGGCTCCACTCGACGCGGCGGTTGCGGCATCACGGGGCACACCGCTCGCGGGCATCCTGTTGTTAAGCGACGGGACACAGACCGCTGGACCGGACGCACCATCAAAAGAGCAGACCGATTCACCGAGCGAAACCAACCCGCCCACCCGAGCGGGCGACCCGATTGCCTCGGCTCGACTCGTTTCAGCAATTGGTGTCCCCTTATGGACCGTTGCACTTGGCCCTCGTGCGGACACCAACCGCGTCCAAGACGTGTCGGTTCAATCACTTCCGGAAACCTACCGGATGTTCACCGGCAACGAGACGGAGGTCTCTTTCGAAGTCCAAACCCAAGGTTATCCGGGCGTGCCGATTGCCTTGACGGTGGACTGGGTCAACTCGGCGGGAGTATCGCGCACTGCGGCAACCCGGACCGTGACGAGCGATGCCCCCTCCCACACGGAGGCATTTCGGATACCAGTTGTTGCACCGGAGCCGGGGCAATACCAACTGTTCGTTCGCGCGCGTCCTCCCGCCGGAGAGCCCAACGCGTCGAACGATTCCCAACTCGCGTTCGTCGACGTTCGTCCGGGAGGCGGACGCGTTCTCTATCTCGAAGGAACCCCACGTCTCGAACAGACCTTTCTTCGTCGAGCCTTACGACGTTTTCCTGACTTGGATTTGACGTATCGATGGATCCCGCGAGACACCGCCGCGCGTTGGCCGGCGAGCCTCGCGGATGACTTGCAAACCGGTCGATTCGATGTCGTCATCATTGGCGACCTGCACTCGGCGGCGATCGGCGACAAACAACTCGAACAGTTGGCTGACGCGGTTGCCGCCGGAACCGCGTTGGTAACGCTCGGCGGCGAACGAGCCTACGGCCCGGGTGGCTACGCTGACACGCCGCTCGCCAAAGTCCTTCCGGTCCGAATGGATGGCTCGGTCGCGATAACGCCAGGCCGAGAGATCGAAAACCGTTTGCGAGGTCAACTTGCCGGTCCGATCACACTTCGACCTTCGCGCGGTCATCCGATCACAACCATCAAAACGTTGGGCAGAGACGCAAACTGGACAACACTTCCGCCGATGCCCGGAGCCAACGCGTTGCCGGGCGTCAAAACGAACCCAGGCGTGCAAGTGCTCCTGGAGGACAACAACGAGGCTCCGATGCTAGTCGTCGGCGAATACGGACAAGGACGAGTCGCCTCGCTCGCTTTTGATTCGACATGGGTCTGGTGGCGTGGCGGTGCGAGCGAATTCCATCGCAGGTTCTGGCGTCAACTCATGCTATGGCTGCTCTCTCGAGAAGACGACCGCGACAACGAACTGCAGTTGGAAATGACGCGGCGTCGATTCAGCACATCACAAAGCAGCCTGCTGAGCGGCAGCATTTCTCTCAGCCCCGACACTGCCGCTCGTTCCGAAAATTGGTCCGCGGAAGTGGTGATGGAGTCTGGCGAAAAAAGACCGTTGAACATCACCGCCAACACTCGCACCAATGGTGACCAACGCGAGACCATCGTAAACGCCGAAATTTTAGGCGCGGCGATTGAGATGCCGAGTGCGAACAACGCGTCCAATTTGCCCGACGATGGCACCTCGCCCGCCTTAAACAACCAGGCAAAATTTGCCGCGACCGCCTCCTCATTCCCGCCGGGCGTCCACCGCGTGAGAGTCCGCCTGGGCGATCCTTCGAATCCGACCGTCGCGGCGGAGTTGCCGTTTCAGATTGTCGACGATACTCGCGAGCTATCGGTTATCGCTGCAGACCACGCTCTGCTAGAAAGGATCGCGGCGATGACGAAAGAATCAGGCGGCGCGGCGTTCCGGCCTGACCAATTAGACAAACTAGTTGATCAAATCACAGCCCAACGCCGACGTGCTGAACGTGCGGTCATCCAAAAGTGGCGACTCGGCGATGATCCCGCCAGCGGTTGGATCTTGTTCACCCTGTTTGCCGGTTGCCTATGCTCGGAATGGACGCTCCGTCGACGCTGGGGGCTGGCGTGACCGCGTCCTGATTGGACATTATTGGTGCAACCTTCCGTTGCAACTTTCCGACAATACTGCGGCCGCACTGTTTTTCATTTTCGGATCTTCGAAGAAAGATGATATGACCACAAACGTCGACGCCATCGGCTCCTCTCCCCTGGCATCCTTTGACATCCAACCGCGGACCCGTTTGGTCTTCGGCCCCGGTTCGTCGGACAAGATCGCGGAACTCGCCGGATCACTCGGCGGGCGTCGCGTCATGGTGGTCAGCGATGCGGGAATTGTCGACGCAGGACATTTCGATCGGGTGGCCAGTCATCTTCGCAGCGCCGGTTTCGAGGTCGGCTCTTTCCATGACTTTGCCGAAAACCCGACTTCCACGATGGTGGACGCCGGGGTCGCCGCGGCCGCAGATTTTCAACCTGACTTGCTGATCGGACTCGGCGGCGGCAGCAGTCTGGATTGCTGCAAAGGGATGAACTTTGTTTTCAGTTGCGGCGGCTCGATCCATGACTACCACGGCGTGGGCAAGGCGACCACGGATCTGCTGCCGATGATCGCTGTTCCGACGACAGCCGGTACCGGCAGCGAGACACAGAGTTTCGCGTTGATCAGTGACGCGAAAACGCATGTAAAGATGGCGTGCGGTGATCCTCGCGCGGCATGCCGCATCGCAGTTTTGGATCCCGAGTTGACGCTCACGATGCCACAAAGCGTTACCAGTTTGACCGGTATTGATGCGATCTCTCACGCGTTGGAAACCTACGTCACTCGGCGGCGAAACGCGATCTCGATCACGTACAGCCGTCGCGCGTTTGGTCTGTTGGCCTCCTCCTTTGCGAGAGTGCTCGCATCCCCTGAAGATGTCGAGGCGAGAGGCAACATGCAGTTAGGCGCGTCGCTCGCTGGGATGGCAATCGAGACGTCGATGCTCGGCGCCGCTCACGCGACCGCCAATCCACTGACGGCACGACACAACATCGTGCACGGCCAGGCCGTCGGCTTGATGTTGCCCGCGGTGATCCGGTTCAACGGAACGCAGCATGCCGATTGGTACATGGAACTGCTCCGTGAAATCGATCCGGAAACCGCATCCAAATTGCGTACTCAGGACGCCCCTGATCACCTCGCCGATGTCGTCCAGGAATGGGTGCAGTCAGCCGGTCTGGCGACATCGCTCGACGAACTGTCCATTCCATCCTCGGATATCGGACTGTTCGTCGAAGACGCGCTGCAGCAGTGGACGGGAACGTTCAACCCGATCGCCCTGGACGAAGACACCACGAGAGCCCTCTATCGCGAAGTCGCGTAGATCGCTCCGGAGGAAGATCATTCCCGGCAAAAGAACACTCACCGTGTTCACCATTTGCCGCGTCTCAATAGACGGCGTCTGGACTAGGCCTTCGCTGGCGGCTGCTTTCGATACTGGCGAGCGAGCGAGCGGAGCGGGGAGCCGAAACTGTAGTAGCAGAAAACCAGGGGCAGCGCGACCCAGTGGAGTAAGAACATCCCGACAACGGCGAACATCGCCTGACCAATCTGGTTCGGTGCCCGGCGGCCTCGCACCAACTGCGCGAACACGTGAGGGTAGCTGAACCGCGACACCATCAGGAACGCGAGTATCAACGCGAGCACGGGGATGAAATAGTGCGACGCCATCAGCGACCACTCGCTGACGTGCCATACCCACTCGGGATAATTCTCTGCGGTAGCAAAGTCCTTGAGATCGGGAATCGCGATCGCGAACGCGGCGAGCGTACCGGCGGCCGCTGGGCTCGGTAAACCTTCAAAGCCTTCGTGATCGTCATCTTCAGTCGTCTCCACGTTGAACCGAGCCAACCGAATTAGAACGCAGACGGCAAACAACACACCGATCGCCCAGGTCAAACGTTGGGGCAACGCGTCGCTGATTCGCCACACGATCACCGCCGGCGCCACACCGAACGTGACCGCGTCACAGAGACTGTCCAGCTCGGCACCGAATTGGCTCGCCTGACCGGTCAACCGCGCCGCCGAACCGTCCAGCGCATCAAACAACATTCCGCCAAAGATCAGCAGTCCGGCGGCGAACAGTTTTGATTCGAGTTCCCACGCCAGGGTATCGGTACTGACGGCGATCGCGATCGCAGCCAAACCGCAAACGCCGTTGCCGAGCGTCAACACGGTCGGCAACACCGCGAGCGTTAGTCGTCGACGCTCACCTCGAGGACGCTTGCGTCGACGGCGCCTACGACCGCCGGGTTCGGCAAAGTCCTGTTCCAATTCGGCATCGCCAAAATCCTGCGGATCAGACTCGCTGTCGGTCCAATCGGACAGGGGCCGTGGTTTGAGTTCACTCATACAATTCAGACGTCGGAATCAATAGAGACTTCGGATTGGTAACGGGCAATGATTGTCGCACCGGCCGACACCTTTTGGCCGACCTTTGACGCGATGGACAGCGATTCGTCGTCCGGAATCACCAACTCCGTTCGCGACCCCAGCTTAATCATTCCGTACATTTCACCTCGCGCGAATACATCGTCGACGCGAGCCCAGCAGACAATTCGCCTGGCAAACTGCCCGGTTATCTGTCGAATCCGGATAATCCGTCCATCCAGATCACCACTTTCCAACTCGATATCCAGATTCTCGTTCTCGCGGGCCGACCGGGGAAGCAGGGCATTGAGAAATTTCCCACGTCGATATCGCACCGCAACAACGCGTCCGGGCAACGAAACACGGTTGGCGTGAACGTTGAAAACCGACAGAGAGATACAAAATCGAATCGCCGGACCGATCACCGGATCGTGATAGCGAACGATCTCCAGGAGCCTCCCGTCGGCGGGAGCGACCACCGCACCGACTTCGTCTAAGATCGCACGCCGCGGACTGCGGAAAAAAAAGACGATCAGGACTGCCACGCACAACGGCGGCAGAAAAAGCGGCCACCAAATCAACCCTAACAAGACACTCAGCAACACAAACGCGCCACCTAGAATCAGCAGTTCCGCCAGCCCCACGCGAAGAAACGGCAGCGCATCACGCCACAAAAAGGGATCATCCGCGTCCGCCCACCAGTAGCTCCCCTGATTGCGGTAATACTTCATATCGCGAGAATCGACCGGGTCGAATCCCAGATCGCCTCGCTCCCCCTGCCGACGATCGGCCATTCGGGCGACGTAGCGGGGATGGAATCTCCGCAGATACGCTCGACGCACCCGCCCCCACGCGAGTTCCAAAGACATGATCACACCGCCCCCCGGTTGAATCGTCTTGATCGACGGATCCATCGCCGGCAGAGCCTCCATCTCCGACCGTTCTGATCGAGGCGGCATAACGGATTCGGTCGGGGTGCTCATGGAGGACAAGCGTAGCGGCTACAATGTCCCTTTGTCGATAAGACGTCCGCCATTTGCCATTGCTCCAACAGACATGATCACACCTCGCTATCTGCTCCCATTTGATTCGCGTCGGGCGATCCACCGGTTCACCGATGTCCTCGTGATCGGTGGCGGTTTGGCTGGGTTGCGGGCGGCAAATGCGGTGGAACCGAACCTCTCGGTGCTCGTCGTCACCAAGGATCATTTGCGAGAATCCAACAGCAACTACGCACAGGGCGGGATCGCCGGCGTACTCGACCCGGAGGACTGTTTCGACGACCACGTTCGTGACACCTTGATCGCGGGAGCGAACCTGTGTGACCGCGATGTCGTCGACCGCGTCGTCCGCGAAGGCCCCCGGCGTATCGAGGAACTGATTCGGTGGGGCACCCAATTTGACACCGACGCCGGTGAACTCGCACTGGGCCGCGAAGGCGGGCATTCGCATGAACGGATCGTGCACGCCATGGGCGACGCGACCGGACGGGAAGTCATGCGTGCGGTGATCGATCGCAGCCGCCAAGCTCCCAATATCGACATTTGGGAAAACGCCTTCACGGTCGACCTTCTGACGCTCGAAGGTCGCTGCCGCGGCGCGGTGATCGTCGGCCAGAACGAACGACCGACAATGGTTTGGGCCAAAGAAACCTTCCTCTGCACCGGAGGGGTCGGGCAGGTGTTCCGCGAATCCACCAACCCCTCCGTCGCGACTGGAGACGGCACCTCGATCGCCTATCGAGCGGGCGTTCAACTGCGTGACATGGAGTTCATTCAGTTTCACCCCACGGTACTCTACATCGCCGGTTCATCACGGTCGCTGATCACCGAAGCGGTGCGTGGGGAAGGAGCGCACCTGCTCGATTCGCAAGGTGATCGCTTTATGCCGAATTACGACGACCGGGCCGAGTTGGCTCCCCGTGACATCGTCAGCCAATCGATCGTCAGTCAAATGAACGCCACGTCGCACCCTTGCGTTTACCTCAGCCTTGCTCACCTCGATCCGAAACTCGTCCTCAGCCGGTTTCCCGGTATCGCAGCCACCTGCAAACAGTTCGGGCTCGATATTACCACCGATCGCATCCCGGTTCGTCCCGGTGCGCACTACATGATCGGCGGGGTCACCGTCGACAGCCAAGGACGCACTAACCTGCCCGGATTGTGGGCCGCAGGCGAAGCGACCAGCTCGGGCCTGCACGGCGCCAATCGACTCGCTAGCAACAGTTTGCTCGAGGGACTCGTCTACGGGGCACACGCCGGCGAGGCAGCGAGCCGGGCCGCGGCGGAGGGGCCACACAAAATGATCGCCTATCGAATCCAGCAAACCGCTCGCGAACAGTCGCAGGCGTTCGACATCGCGGATGTTCGGGTGTCGCTCAAGAGTCTCATGGGACGACTCGTCGGTGTCCAACGCGACGCCGACGGACTCACGCAAGCCAACGAGCAAATTCGTTCATTCTCGGCGTACGTGATGTCACATCAATTCGACAGCGTCGAGGGGTGGGAACTGCAAAACCTACTGCTGACGGCCTCAGCGATGACCTCCGCCGCACTGGCACGCTGCGAGTCCCGGGGCGTGCATTTCCGCAGCGACTATTCCGAAGTCGACAACGAAAACTGGCGATGCCATCAAACGCAGCAGATTGACGTCGACGGCGGTTACCCGGTGCGGGGCGAACTGATCACCCGCCCCACATTCGACCACGTTGCCCCGCAATCGTCGAACGACTAAGTTTTCTGCTAGTTCACGTCAATTTCGGCAATCTCATTCCTTAACGTCAGTACATAGAAAATGGCCGCTCCCCGCGTTCTCGTTCTTCGTGCCCCCGGCACCAATTGCGATGTCGAAACCGCCCACGCGTTTGAGCTGGCCGGTGCGTCGGCGGAGCGTGTCCACGTCGGTCGCCTGACCGAAAACCCCGCATTGCACAAACGATATCAGATCCTCTGCATTCCCGGCGGATTCAGCTACGGAGATGACATCGCGGCGGGGCGGATTCTCGCCACCCGCATGCGGCACCACCTCGACGACATGATCCACCACTTCGTCGACACCGGAGACAATCTCGTTTTGGGGATTTGCAACGGGATGCAGGTCCTGATGCGTTTGGGAGTGCTGACCGACGGAGTCGAAACTCCACAACTGACCAACGCCGCTTCGGAAGACAGTGTCGCCAGCCCGAGCGACCAGGGTTGGAACGCAGACTCGGCGAACACCGGACACGTTGCTCCGCCGGCCACGTTGACCTGGAACAACCATGGACGTTTCGAAGACCGCTGGGTCCACCTCGCGGTCGACCAAACTCCATGCGTGTTCCTGAAGGACATCGACCAAATGTTTCTGCCGATGGCACACGCCGAAGGCAAGTTTGTCGCTCGCGACGCGGACGCGTTGGAGCAACTCCGATCGGCCGGGCGACTGGCACTGCGGTACTGCGACGAGAGCGGACAAATTGAATCGGAAACGCTTCCGTTCCCGGTCAACCCGAACGGAGGCGATGCCAATGTCGCCGGTGTGTGCGATGCGTCCGGCCGAGTGTTTGGCCTGATGCCACACCCCGAACGACATATCGACGCGACCCAGCACCCGTTTTGGACGCGGCGAAAAGAACAACCCGAACACGGTGACGGGCTCGCGATGTTCCGCAACGCCGTTCAGTGGTTCGCGTAGTGCCCGACGCAGACGCACACGTCGAAACCCGTTTCGCGTTCGGCAAGAACTGGTCCGCGTTCCTGAAACAGGTCGACGCCGAACGAATCGAACAGGCGATCACGTCTCTTCGCAATCTACTCCTACTCGACACGGCCGATCCTCAACCGCTATCCGGAAAACGCTTTCTCGACATCGGTTCCGGGAGCGGGCTGTTTTCGCTCGCTGCCATTTCCCTCGGCGCGTCGGTGGTTTCGTTGGACATCGACCGCGATAGCTTCGCGTGCACCCAAACGTTACGTGATCAGTTCATCGCTTCGGTCGATCCGGATCAAACCCCCGCGAAAGTCGCCTGGGACGTCCACCACCTCTCCGTGCTCGACACCTCCGCGATCGAATCACTCGGCCAATTTGACGTTGTCTACAGTTGGGGCGTGCTGCATCACACCGGAATGATGAACAAGGCGATCGAAACGGCCGCAGAGCGAGTCGCCCCAGGTGGATGGTTAGCGATCGCGATCTACAACGATCAAGGCGGTGGCAGCCGTCGATGGCTGCGAATCAAACAGGGCTATCACCTGATCCCCTCATTCGTTCGACCGATCTACGTTGCGGCGGTCGCAGGATTCTACGAAACCAAATTCGCGGTCGCGCGGCTCGCCCGTGGACACAACCCGTTGCCACTGAAAGACTGGAAGAACAAACGCAACGATCGCGGCATGAGCGTCTGGCACGACTGGGTTGATTGGGTCGGCGGATTGCCCTTCGAAGTCGCCTCACCCGAAGCAATCATCTTGCCCCTTCGCCGACGCGGCTTCGTACTGGAAAACCTCCGCACAGTCGGTTCCGGGTGGGGTTGCAACGAGTACGTTTTCCGCCTCAACCCCTGAAACGAAAACGCTACGCGTCAGGCGGGAAGCTCATTAAAAACTCGACGTTGTTCTGCGTCGTAGCGAGTTTCTTCGTGAGTGTTTTCATCGCATCGGTTGGCGACATTTCCGCGAGAGAACGCCGCAACGTTTGAATTCGGCGATACTCCTCATCGTCGAACAAGATCTCCTCTCGCCTTGTGCCACTGCGGGACAGATCAATCGCCGGCCAAACCCGACGCTGCACGAGGTCTTGGTCGAGAACAATCTCCAGATTGCCTGTGCCTTTGAACTCTTCAAAGATAACGTCGTCCATCCGGCTGCCGGTATCCACCAACGCGGTGGCGAGAATCGTCAACGACCCTCCTTCCTCCACTTTTCGTGCCGAACCAAAGATCGCTTTGGGTTTTTGCATCGCACCCGCGTCCAGCCCTCCGGTCAGAATCTTGCCGGTCGCCGATTCAGCGTCGCTGTTATAGGCACGCGCCAGACGTGTGATCGAATCTAAAAAGATCACCACATCGGTTCCCGATTCCACCATCCGTTTGGCTTTCTCGACGACCATTTGGGCGACCTGAATATGACGCGCCGGTGGTTCATCGAACGTACTGCTGATCACTTCGCACTGGTGCGATTTGATCTCACGTTCCATCTCCGTAACCTCTTCGGGCCGCTCATCAATCAGCAACACGAAGACGTAGGCTTCCGGGTAGTTCGCCAGTACACCGTGCGCGAGCTGCTGCATCAAGATGGTCTTACCCGCCCGCGGCGGACTGACAATCAACCCACGCTGCCCAAACCCGATCGGGGTGAACAGGTCGACGACCCGGGTGCTCATTTCCCCCGCCGAGTGCTCCATCACGATTCGCGTTCGCGGATGCAGCGGGGTCAACTCGTCAAACGGAACCTGGCGTCCACGTCGCGACGGCTCGCCATGGTTGATCGCTTCGATTCGCAACAACGCGAAGTACCGTTCATTTTCTTTCGGAGGCCGAATTTGACCGGCAACGTGACTGCCGGTATGCAATCCGAAACGCCGAATCTGACTGGGCGATACGTAAATGTCATCGGGGCACGACAGGTAGTGGTACTGCGCACTGCGAAGGAATCCGAAACCATCCGGTAGGATTTCGAGCGTGCCCTCGCCATACATCAAACCGTTCGCACTCATCTTCGTCTTGATCAGACGAAAGACGAGCTCCTGTCTCGCGAGACCACCGACATCCTGCAGGCCTTCGCGTTCGGCGAGTACGAGCAACTCCGCGTGCGACATTTGCTGCAGTTGCACGAGGTTAACCGGTGACGCATTCTCATCGGGATGAGGTATACCGACTCGTCCTCCCGCTTTGGTTACTTCACTGACAATTTCTTCAGGCAGCGAGAGAGGATCACGTTCGGCATCGAGTTCACGAACACGTTGATCAACGGCTTGATCTGGGTGGCGCATGCGACGAGGACCGCGACGTGAGTCGCGCGCCGACCTGGGCGGGGTGGGAGGTTCCATGATAAGGAGAACCGGCGGGGAGGGCGAGAGAAGAGGAGAATGTACGACGTCTCGTTTAAGAAAAGACACGAGCAGTCGCGGAGGGGTTCAGCCGCTGAGATCAAAGATTGCTGAGATCAAAGATCTCTGTGCTGAACAATGCCCCCAGTGTAGCCAATCGCTATCCCATTGTCAGGTAAGATTCTTGATCATGCGTCGAGCGGATGACGAAACGCCCTTGGGGGGCCTGGATGGCATTCCGCTGTGAACGCATGCGTTTTATGCGGAACAAAACGACCATTTGGCAAGATAGGAAAGTCGACTCGACGATCCGGCTTCTAAGGTTTTTGGCGGATTTGCCGTTTCATCCATGATTCCGGTTAAGCCTCAGCCGACCCTGCGACCGATACTACCGGTACAACCCGATATCCAATCGATACCATTGGTGGTGCCTTTTGGATAACCGGGCAGATTCAAGCGACCCGCAGCCACGCGGGGAAGATTCGACCTCGTAGGTTTGCCAACGCATTTCGCGTCGGAAAACGTTCGTGATTGATTCTCAGGGCGCTGGCAGCAACTCCTAGCATGACGGTGGAAAAACGATGTCGGTACGGAAGCTGACGACGAAATTGGCGATGTTGCTGGTATTGATAACCGGAGGCGTCAACGTATCGGCGGGAGATCACGATCTGCCGCCCGCGGACCCATTCGCATTTGATCCAGACTTTCATTGGTTCGAACCAATCTACGATGCGGACATCCTCGACATGAAGCCCAAAAAACGGGCTCATACCGGGTGGTTCTCCACGTACGATCGGATTCATCTCTACGGGTCACGCCCCGAGCAAACCGACGACATCAACGACAGCAACAAGCTCGACTACGGTGGCGGCCATCGTTATGAGATCGGATACATGCGGCCGGACGAAGACACCGGCATGCTGTTCACCTTCCTCGAAAATTCGGCGGGTGCCAAAGACGGCCTGCGGGTCGATGCACTCAACCGAATCAACGACGAGGACCTCGACGGTGAACCGGCCTTCGCTTTGGGCGACAACCGATTCGGACTTCCGGTCTTCTCAGAAGACGGCAACGTGATCGGCTACTCGCGTCGGTTCTATGACGTTGGCTTAACGCTCAACCAAATGAACATGCGTAGCTATGAACTGAGCAAGACTTGGCGGATGGAGCCGTATCACTACGGCGGAATCCTCGAGCCAATGCTCGGCCTCCGAGTCATCACTGCGGACGATGGCGGGTCGCTCTCCGTGCTGCGTCAACCACAAATCGACGGCATCCCGTTCGGCACGTCGCCCTACGTTCAGCCTTTGATCGGCGACGAGTTCGAGAATACCGAAATCCTCGAACAAAGTATCGCGGAGATCGAGAACAACATCTACACCCTGCAGGCAGGCTTCCGATACTTCAAGTACCAAGGACGTTTCTGCTACTCCGCAGAGTTCCGCGGCTTCACCGGTATCAACCTGCAGTGCTATCGCAGCCAACGCCGCGAAACCACCGTGACCTATGACGGCAACGATGTCGGAGCCGACGTTGTGCGAAACATCACCGTTACCAACGCGGCACAGTTCCTAGAAAACGAAGAGTTCATGCTGGGCTTCGACGCTCGTGCCGAGCTCGGTTACCAACTCACCCGGATGATCAACGTCCGGTGCGGTATGCAACTGATCGACCTAGCGACTGGCGTTTGGCGATCGAGCCGCAACCTGACCGAGCAAACCGGCGGGTTGTTGCAACCAACGATCGAGACCGGCGACCGAAATCAGCACTACGTCGCTGTCGGCTACACGTTCGGCATCGAACTGAACCGCTAAGCATTGAGAGATAGGGCGGAGGAACGCCACCGTCTGATCGATAAGATGATCAGACGGTGGCAACTCGCGTTTATCAACTTGTTTTTGCAAAGAGCAATCACGTTTCGAATTCCGATTCGTGCTTTTCCAAACGCCGAAACTTTCGAAGATTAAAACCCTTCTGCCTGAGAACTACTGCGTTGACCGGCGTATCCGCCTGGCCCGCTTTGCGGTCAACAGCATCAGACGATTCTCATCTTGGAACTCGGTGACGGTCGCGGTAATGACCCAGTAGTCATCTTCCGGGTCCTCATCGATGGCACGTGCGATCCGATCGAGCATCAGGTTCTCAATCACGACCATCGAATCAAACGCCGGAGCGGTCACTTTCGCGCGAGGTACAGCAGCATCGGGTTGCCCCAAGCGATTCGCGGATGTCTCGGACAACTCCTCCGGCCCGCCCGCGTTCCGATGCCTTCCCAACAGTGTGTCCTGATCGGGAAGAATCTCGCGAGCGAGCCCGTCCTCGACCCACTCGGATTTACCGATCCCACTCGAGCGAGTCTCGGATTCCACTAAGAAGCTCCATCTCTGGCCGCGAACGACAAATCGCCCACGCATCGGACCAACATACGTGCCCTCGCGCAAAACAATCTGGATCGCCCGCTTCGTCGGCGCCCCGTCGCGTGAGTCGGCATCCGACTCTCTACCTTGCGAGAACCCTGTTGCGGCGTTTCCTCCGCCACCAAATTGAGCAGCCCCGGGAAGAGCAACCGTCAGCGATCCCAAGACCGCCCCCAGTGGCAAGAGCCCTGCAGCCAAAGCCAGACGTCTTCTTCTGCCGAAACTAACCATTGCGGGGAATCGCAATCGCATGAAGACTCACCACGCTACCAACAGCGATCATCGCCAGCCCCAACCATCGGGGTGGGTGCACGCGTTTGGTGGGTTTCGGATGCACCTGCATGAGGAACGAACTGAAGGTGTCTTCCTCGGTAACCGCTGCCTTTCGCGACATATTCGCTAACGCACGTGTCGTCGGTTCGTTGAGAACAAACGAGTCGATCATCCGGAACTGCGACCCCAACAACAGCAACAGTACTCCGATGAGAAAGTAGCGATTGCGATTCATTTCCATTTCGAGATTCCCGGCAAACTGAATGGGGGCGGTGATCGACGGCTTCACCCGACAACATAGAGTTCGTCACAACGCGGATGAGTTCCGCAATACAGCCCTCAGATGATGCTTTGTCCCGATTCTTTGGATTGCTGTTATTATGGCGGTTTCAACGTAGTATCTCGTTGCAACAGGTCCTGAATTGGAGGTTCCCGCCGTGTCGCCCGTTCTCCTGATCGACGGCTACAACGTCATTGCACCGGTGGCGGCTCCCGGCCGTGGCATCACAACCGATTGGCTCGCCGCCGAACGACACCGCCTGCTGCAACGGTTGATCGATCACCTAGCCCCAACCGTTCGTGAAAGAACCTGCGTCGTTTT
>JBICHZ010000108.1:0-26487 GCA_043101355.1 Rhodopirellula sp. JB044 | reverse complement strand
GCAGTTGGTTCAAGATATTGAGGAGGCAGTGATTGTTCGCGAGATCTTTCAATTGGCGGCTGACGGCGCAACTCCGAGCTCGATCGCGGCGCTTGCGAACTTGAGGCGTTGGCCAGACGGAAAAGGCAAGATTGGGAGTTGGAACAGCGGGAGGATCCGCGACTTACTCAACAACCCGGTGTACGCCGGTGAGATCCGTAACGGAGACTCGACGCTGCCGGGTTCGCATCAAGCGATGGTTTCGAAAGACACGTTTGAAGCTGTGCAGCGACATCTGAAGAAGCGACGCACACAAACGAGTGCAAGCCGCAATGCGTTGCCGCCTGTGTATTTGACGGGTGTTGTGATTTGTGGATCTTGCAATCGTCCAATGTCGACCAGCACATCGCAGCGCAAGCTCGACGCCACAGGGAAGGTGCTGTATCGCTACTACCGCTGCCGCAGCGAATCGGGCGGTCGGCCTCCGTGTCCTGGTGTGAGTGTCAAAGTGCACGACCTCGAACAAATGCTTGTTCAATCGTTGGCAGACATTGACGGTATGGATGGCCAGATACCGCATCGATTCCGCGAGCACTTTGCACAGATGCCGGAGAAAGAACAGCTCGAGACTTTGCCCAAGGTCTTCGAGCAGATCGTCTACAAGCACGATGAATGCAAGATCCAGATGACGTTCCGTCCGGACGCTTTTGACCTACCCGACGTCGACGTTTCATGACGGTGCGAACGTGGCATTTTGAGCGTGAGATTTGGCAACAGAGAGTTCGCGCGCGAGCCAAGGTTTATCTCGCGCGAGCCAAGGGTTTTTGGAGGGAGATCCCCACTGAGGAGCGGTTCGCGGGCAGGTGCAAAAGTTCGCGCGAACCTCTCTGCCGATTCAAGAGAGGTTATAAGGGCGACTCTTCGCGGAGTCCGTTGGGCAGCATCAAAGAGAGATCAGGCGTTAACCCTGGTGGCTCAGTGAAACAGAGAGAATGAGATCTCACACCGGTATTTGCAGGGGTTCCGGCGTAATCTTGGGTTTCCCGCCCGCCCGAGAGAAGTTCGATCGCGGACGCGCGAGAACTTGAGAGCGAGGACGAGTATCGCGTCGTGCCGCGAAAACTGGGGCCAAAACGAAGAACGCCCGCGGGCCATTTCTCGGCTCTGCGGGCGTTAACTATACGGTTGAAGTTCCGTAGTTTTTCAAAAAGCTCCCCCGACAGGACTCGAACCTGTGACAAGGCGGTTAACAGCCGCCTGCTCTACCAACTGAGCTACAGGGGATTGGGTGGGCGGTGACTTTCGTCGTTTGCTCACTCGTGAGGGCGAGATGTTAACTTCGTCGAACCTTGGCTTCAAGATGGGTTCGGGTCGGATAGGCGAACATTTTTTAGCCCGTTTCGGGTTGCTCTGACCAAACGTGTCACACCCCTGACAGATACTACTAGTGTCAAGCGAGTGACTCACTTTGGGAACGCAAAGTTGTCTCACGTTGAGACGGGGTCTCGTTTTGACCAAAACTGCCGATCATCGGACATGCGAAGTGCCATCACTGAATCATTTTAAATCGACCGTGATTTGAAAAACATTGAGCTAAAACTCGGGAAAAAATCGCTTTTCCAAGAGTTGGCGTCAGGTTTATCAAGAAAAATCACGATTCGGTCGGATCTGGTCCGTGGATTGCACCTCGCACGTAGCGATGCACAGCATCCCTTAAACACTTACTTAATAGAAGCCTAGAAAGGATTCAACATGTTGGTTCTCAGTCGCAAAGAAGGCGAAAAGCTCGTTATTGGTGACAACGTCGTGATCACCGTCAATCGAATCGCAGGAAACCGAGTTGCCATCGGGATCGAAGCTCCTCGTGAAGTGTCGATCGTGCGTGGCGAATTGGCTCCCCAGGTCACCAAATCGGCAAAAGCCGATGGTGGAGCTCCCTCGGCCGTCGGTTCGATGCTCGAGCGTGATGTCGCGGTCGCAGGGCAGTTGGATCGCTAGGGGGTTCTAGTTGCCACGTGGGGGTCCACATGGCTGATGGTGATTTTGCCACTAAAGCACTGTTCGACGTCTGAGCCCTTCATGCGGGGACGGTCGTGGAATTCGGAAGAGAGTCTGACGGTTGATTCCTTGGGGAGTTCGAGGATGTCATTGTCGGCGTCGAGGCTTGAAATTGGCTTGATAACCGGTCCTCGCCTTTCTAGATGCGTTTCGTCGACAAAGCATTCTGTAGTTGGTGGAAGAGTTGTTGCCTTCGGCAGGATTGCGGGCAAGTTGACATTCCAGACTGGGCGTTTTTGATTGGCTTCTGAGCGGTGGTAGGTCATTGAAGCGTGCGGTGCGTTCTTTGGCTTGTCTGTTTCCCTGGCACGCAATTGGGGAAGTTCCCTCGAGAAGAATGCCTCTAGAGCTGGGGTTAGCCAATCGGTGACGTGGTCCCATGTCTTCGGGACCTCCGGTCGCCGGTAATGAGAAATCGCCATCGCGGGCCTTGAGTGGAGGGCCGCTTCCCGCGCCGCAGCGAACGTGCCGCTGACCATTAAATCTTGTCCCACGTTGGCTCCAGCGTTGACGCCGGAAAAGACGGCAACCGCACTCGGGCAAATGCAATTCAACGCGACGCGAACACAGTCAACGGGGGTTCCGTCGACGCTGATCCAGCCAGGGCGTTCTTGTCGTACGAGCAGGTCCCGCGATGTCGTGACGCTGTGGCCGCATTCGCTTCGTCCACGGTCAGGGGCGACAACCAGCAAATCGATGTTCCTGATTTCGCGGCGTGCGAGAAAGTCAGTGATCGCACGATGAAGTGCGTCGATGCCGGGGGCACCAATGCCATCATCGTTGGTTATCAGGATTTGCATGCGGTGAATCTTGGTCGGCTCTTGTGCCGTTTGTGTCTGGTGGCGGGGCAGGAAGGTGGGGCGTGGACGAAATCTTGCCAAGACGGGGCCGGGGTGGGTGCCTGGATCCCAGCAAGTGACCACTTCGGCTGTTCAAAGCGTCGTGTTTAGCGTGGCTTCTTTCGCACGATTTTTCGCGTTTCGGAGACAAGGCGGGGGATTTCGTCGAAGGGAGGATCGGGAACGAGGCTTATGGAATAGCCGTCTTCGATTCCCATGGCTGCTTTCGTGGTCGCTGCTTGGGTGGGATCGAGATCGAGCATGGTTTCGGTCGTTTCGAAATCGCGGTCCCACAGCACTCGATCGCTGAGGATTTCGATCAGGTAACGCCAATCGCTCATATCGGTGGAGTTGAGTTTCGGAGCGATATCGGTCGTGTCCGCTTCCGTGCCGTCGTACCCCAAATAGGCTTCGGCCGTTTTGCGTTCGGATTCGGTCAACGGGAGTGGTTCAAGATCGACCTCCAGATTCGAGGTATCTCGGTAAGCATTGGTGGCGAGTTGCCGCCACTCGAAAAGGTCGTCGCCCGCGTAGTCGCAAGTTTCCTCGGCAGGAAGGTCAGCCGCGTCATCGTCGCCCCAATCGTTTTGTTGCCAAGGGGTTGCGTCGAGGGCGGATACTTCCTTCGTCATGTCGTGCGAGAGGAAAATTTCTGATTCGATCTCATTCATCGCGTGCTTGTAAATCGCGGCGACGGCGGCTTCGTTTTCGGAGGTAAGGGGCAAAACCTCAGGAGTTGGCTCGAGCAGGTGTTTGGCGACGCAGTGCAGCAGTGATATCTGCTGATGTGGTGTGAGCGCGTCGAATTGCGAGATGCCCACTTTGAAATCCCACTGCCATCCATTGGGATCTTGCATTTGATCGGGGATGCTGAATCGTTCGAGGAGGCGGTCGATCAAGGAATCAATTGCGTTGCAAATGAATGTTGCTTCGTCTCCGGCGAGTGTTCGGTCGCCTTCGCTCGTTTGCCACATGGTTTGCTGCCTTTTCTTACGTGTGGGCTCATATTCCGACGCGGCTCAGGTGTCGATCGACTACCCGACAATAGAGCCGACAGAAACTGCTGGCGGTGCGTCAAAGCCTCGTTTTCGGGTAGCCAAACTCGCCAAGAGTTTTGTGAGGGCTTGTCGATTGCCGAAAGGCTTGGCGACTTTCGCTACGGCGTTGAGCCTCGTTCTTGGCGGTGAAGCTTTATTAATGGGGTCTTGGCCCGATTGGAGCTTGCTTATTGAAAGCATACCCGCTGCGAGACATCGGGGGCAGCGTGGCGTTTGAGCGTGTCTCAAAATGAAACAACCTCCGCCGCGGTTGCGAAGGAGGTTGATTGATAGCGTGAATGTGGCCACAGATTGTCCAGTTGCGGCCGAGCGGGAATCAGCTCGCGAGGCGATCGGCGGCGCGACGAGCAGGGCGGACGCGTGACGATTGGCCAGCGACTAGTCCTTCGGAGCCGGACTTCACGTGGACATCCATTTGTGGGAACGGGATGGAGATTTCGGCGGCATCAAGTTGCGTCTTCACTTCGCCGATCAGCATTTCGTTCACGGGCCAGTAGTCTGACGCCGCCACCCACATTCGAACTTTCCAGTCGACAGCACTGTCACCGAGTCCGGCCAGCACGACGGCGCTACCACGGCCTTCGCCGGGGATGGTTTTCGCGGCCAAGTTGTTCAGGGCCTGCTGAAGAGCATCCCGAGTTGCCTGCAAGTCGGCCTCGTAGTCGACACCCACGCAAACTTCGATGCGGCGGTGTGCGTGATGCGTGATGTTCTCGATCGTTCCGCCAGCGATGGAACTGTTGGGGACGATAATCCGGCGGTTGTCGGGTGTGTCGAGTGTCGTGGTAAACAGGTCGATCTCGTTTACTTTTCCGGTAACCGACGCGGCCGTCACAACGTCTCCCACTTTGAACGGGCGGAAGACCAGCATCAGAACGCCGGCGGCAAAGTTGCTGAGGGTGCCTTGGAAAGCGAGGCCGACGGCAAAACCTGCGGCGGCGAGCATGGCGGCAAGCCCACCAAGAGGAGCGCCGAGTTTGCTAAGAACGGCTCCAACGACACCGAACATGATGAGGTAGAAAACCATTTTGCCGACGAATTTGCCGAGCGTTTCGTCGACACGGCGGCAAACCGGTTGGCTGATGACCCGCATGAGGTACTTTGCCACGAGGTAACCGATGAAGACTACGAACAGGCCGATTGCTGCGGAGAACAGGGCAGGCGCGAGATGCACGGTGGCGTAATCGGTCAGGCCGGTGAAATCACCCTCGGCCATGTTCGAGATCAGCGAGGAGGTTGCGTCCGCGATCCCGGTCACGTCTTGCGACTGCGAGGCGTTTGTCACCGAGGCATTTGTCGACGCATCAAGAGCGGTTCCCGCGTCGGTCGGGGGTGTTTCAATCGAATTCATGAGGGTGCGATGAAATCAGAGGGAGGAAATTCACAGCGATACGCATGTCAACTGTGAGTTGTCCCTGATTTACCGATTGCCCTCCGTCGAAATCAAGACGAGTCTCGGGGGCATTTTGCACCCTATTCGCCGTCCCACCACCAGCGATCCGAGTCGTCGGCTTTTTTGACCGAAACGAGCGTTTCGAGTTCAGGCTGCTCGACTTGGTTATCAACGATACCGAACGCGTTGATGCTGACACCGCCCGAAGCGGTTACTGTCCAACCGGCACGTCCGTGGATGAAGCTGCACTGAGGCGAGAGCGATTTGGGCAACTCAAAGCTAGATGTCTCGACGAGCGAGTCTGTCCCACGGAGGACGCTCAGGTCGATACCACTGATTTGGTCGAGGTTTTCTTGGGTGATCAGGGTGGCAACGACCGACAGATCCATGACGTTGCGTAGATCCCGGAAGACAGGGCGTGCTTTGGACAAGTCGTTGAATTTCTCGGTCATGGTGTTGGCCCATTTGAGGGCGAGTGGATCTTGGCGTCCGTCCGACGCGACCGAGCCATCGGCGGACACGATGTCTTCTTCGGTGAGTGTTTTGACGCCTTGGCCGCTGATTTTCCAGACGGTACCGTCGGCATCGCGGGCGACCGGGTTGTAATCACAGGCCATCCACCAACGAGGGCTTTGTGCGGATGACTGGCGTTTGTTCTTCGCCATTTGCAGGTAGCTCGGCAAACCTTGGACGGGCGACTCGGTCAGTGCCATCGCGATTCGCTTCATTTCGAAATCAGCGGCGACGAGCGTGCGGGCAAAACGGCTGTCGGTTGCAACGCCCGCGAGTTTGATCATTTGGGGGCCGAAGGCTTCTCGCATCCCGGCTTCCAGGAAAGCGGGATTTTGGCCAGGGCGTAGTTTGACGTTTTTGAGAAAACCGCGGAGGCGTTGTCGGCCTTCGGCGGTAGGTTCGATCGAGCAGCGGATGCCACCGTCGCGGCGGGCTTCCTCGACGCTGCGGAATGCGGTCACGAGGTCGTCGAGACGCAGCACCGAGCCGCCGGTTTGTTTGCCGACAACGGCTCCGTCGGCGCGAACTTCCCATGCTTCGGCGGGGCCGACGAGAAGCAGGTCGTTGTTTTCCTTGTCAACCACCACGTATTCGATGCGTTGCATTCCGGCGAGGAACGCGGCTTCGTCGTCGATGCGTCCGCCGGTTTCATGCATTTCCCGCAGGGCTTCTTGCAATCGTGCGAGCGAAATGACTCGTTTGTCAGTGGGGTGGGCCAATTCACCGTCGGGGCCTTGCACGGCCGCACGAACCATCTCGGCCATTTCTTTCTGTTCGGCCGGTGTGGCGGCACGCACATTGCCTTCGGGGTCGATCATGACACCCCCGACGGCGCTGGACTGCCCCAGCCCGAGACCCGCTTCCACTCTCGAAGATGCGACGCTCAACGAAAGCACCATGGTCAAGCAAGCCAAGCCGAGCATGGTGGTGCGTCCGGCTCGACGTGAAAATGCGGCGGTTTGGGGCGAGTTTGCGGAAAAAGGGCGTCGGGGGAGAGAACGCATCGAGACAGATTCCTGCTCAGGTGAAAAGTTTCGTAGGATCGAGACTACGATTGATTGTATATGCAACCGCTTAGAATAGTTGTGGTGTTTTCCAGTGACAAGCAAGCCTGCCCCGCCGCCCGCTGTTTCCTCGAGAATGGACGCCTATTTGGTGCTTCATCGGGGGTCTCGTTGGACCGACGTGTATCGATTGGCCCCTCCGGCGGAGGTTGTGTTGGGGCGATCGTCGGAAAACCAGGTGGTTTTGCGGAGCGGGAAAGCGAGCCGGCGTCACGCCCGCCTAGCCTGTGACGAGACGGGATGGTTCATCGAAGACCTCGACAGTCGCAATGGCGTCTTCGTTAACGAGGCCCGCATCGATCGTCCGACACGTTTGTCCGAAGGCGATCGCTTGCAAGTCGCGGGTTTTGAAATGCGTTTTGCTCATGACTTGACGCATTGGTTGGGCGACGCAGGTGGGGGCGTGTCAGGAACGGACCCAAGCCGCGCGAACCCGGAAGAAGATGTCACGCAGGACGACGTGTTGGGCGAGGCGGGATTTGCGGACCCGGATGCTGAGTGGCTCGATATCGTTTCTCGTTCGCCTGCAACGCGGCTCGCACAGCCGATGGGGGGCACGCCGAGTCGAGATATAACGACGGGTGAATCATTTTTCGGGGCGCCGGACGGTGTGGTTGATGGGGGCGATTCGTTCGATGGAGAACCGGGCAATGCGAACACGGCCGGTTTACCGGTCAAGTCGGATTTGTCCCTTTTGCAGATGGCGTTCGCGATGGGCCGGTTGGAATCGTCGAATGAAGAATTCGATGCCGCCGCGGAATTGTTGCTGCAGACGCTCGCGGCGCAGATCCCGTCGGCGGAGATTGGCCTGTATCTTTACGTCAACGAGGGTGAGTTGCCGATGCCACGGCACGTGCATCAGCGGGAGGGACATCGCTATCGTCGGCCGCCGGAATCACTGGTTCACCAAGTCCGTGCACCGGGGGCATCTGCTTTGTTGGCCCGAAATGTTTTAGGGGATCGGACGCTCGCAACCGAAAACACTCGCGGCGAGATCGATGTTGAGTCGATCGTCCTCGTTCCGCTGCATGTGCCTACGGCGTCCGGCGATCAGGAGGCGGACGGAATGCGGGAGGAAACCGTCACGGGCCAAACAGCAGAGAAAACGGCTGAACAAACGCAGGGCGGCCGAATGGATACGGCAAACGGATTCGTTCATGTGATCACCACAGCCCGGGATCCTTCGCTGAGCGAGCGTGATCTCGCCGTGACCGTGACGGCGTGCGAAATCTTTTGCGAGGCATGTCGGTCGCTTTCCCTGCGCCAGGAGTTGCAGTTGACGTTGCACCAGTCGCGCGAAACGATTCGTCGGCTGCGCAGTCAACTCGCCGGGAGAGTCAAGTTGCTCGGCCGCAGCGATAAAATCCAGCAGGTGCAGTACCAAATTGCCCAAGTCGCTCGTTCCAGTGCATCGGTGTTGTTGCGCGGTGAGTCAGGTACGGGGAAGGAGTTGGTCGCGTCGGCGATCCACTATGCCAGCCCCCGAGCAGATTCGCCGATGGTTTGTCTGAACTGTGCGGCGTTGTCGAAGGACCTTCTCGAAAGTGAACTGTTCGGGCACGAGAAAGGAGCGTTCACGGGGGCGACCGATCAGAAGAAGGGTAAGTTCGAAGCCGCTTCCGGCGGAACGCTGATGTTGGACGAGATCGGCGAAATGAATCTGGACCTGCAGGCCAAACTGCTCCGCGTGCTCGAAGGGCATCCGTTCGAACGGGTCGGCGGTCACGAAGCGATTCGCGTCGACGTTCGCGTGGTTGCCGCAACCCATCGCGATCTACAGGCGATGGTCCGTGCGGGCACATTCCGACAGGACCTGTTCTATCGATTGAACGTGATTGAGATCGTGGTGCCGCCGCTTCGCGAACGAGGGCGCGATATCACTTTGCTCGCGGAGCATTTTGTAAACACTTTCGTTCAGACGATGGGGCGTGGGCCGATGATGCTAACTCAAGGGGCCATGAAGAAACTATTGGGCTACCCGTGGCCAGGAAATGTTCGTGAACTACGCAACGTCATCGAACGTGCCGTGGTGATGGCACCGTTGGAATCGCGTGGGACGCATGAGATCACGGCGGACGAGATCATGCTGACGCGGGCGGTTGTGAATGAAACCGCGGTCGAAGAGGCTGAAGACCCGCAGCGAGCAAATGCCCATGCCGCGTCGGATCGGCGTCTGGAAGTATCGCCGTCCATGTCGTTGGCGAAGCTTGAGCGTGAGCACATTCACAATGTGCTGAAGAGCACCGGCGGCAACAAAAGCCAAACGGCGTCGATTCTCGGGATCGAACGCAGTACGCTCGATCGAAAGCTGAAGCGGTATGCGGCCGAGGACGCAAAGACACGTCGCTGAGTCTTTCCAAGACTCCGGAGGAAGTGCGTGCGTCAGTCAGCGAATGAATGACGCACGCGGTCAAACAGGGACAGGCGTGTTATGCCTGCGGTTCGGTCATCTTCCAGGGATCGAGTGCTTCGGTGAGTTGGTCCTCTGGAAGAATGTTTTTCGCAACACACAACTCTCGGATCGTTTGCCCTGACTTGAAGGCTTCTTTGGCCAGAGCGGCGGCTTGCTCGTAACCGATCAGCGGGTTCAAACTGGTGCACATCGACAAGGATTGTTCCACGGCGGCGTTGCAGGCCTCTTCGTTTGGTTCCATTCCGTCGAGGCAGAAATCGATGAACGCCGAGCAACCGCCGTCGAGCAATCGGATTGATTCCAATGACGTGTGAGCCATGACGGGCATCATGATGTTGAGTTGGAAGTTGCCACCGCATCCGCCACTGATCGTCATCGTGGCGTCGTTACCGATCACACGAGCGGCGATCTGCATGAGCGACTCGCACATCACCGGGTTGACCTTGCCCGGCATGATCGAACTGCCTGGTTGCCGCGTGGGGAGTTTGACTTCGTAGTAGCCACAACGCGGTCCGCTGCCGAGCCAACGAATGTTGTTGGCGATACCGAGCAAGGTTTGGGCGATGCACTTGAGTTGACCGTGCGACTCGACCAATCCGTCTCGGTTGGCGTTGCCTTCGAAATGGTTGACCGCTTCGACGAACGCGATGCCGGTTTGTTCGGCCAAGTTAGCGGCGACGCGCGATCCGAATTCGGGGTGCGTGTTGATTCCGCTGCCGACCGCCGTTCCGCCGACGGGCAGTTCGAGGACCGCGTCGCGTGCTTTCTCGGCTCGCGCGATGGACAATTCGATTTGACGAGCAAAGCCGCTGAATTCCTGACCCAAACGCAGCGGTGTGGCGTCCATCAAGTGGGTTCGTCCGATCTTGATGATCTTGTCCCAGGCTTTGACCTTCTCTTCGAGCGACGCATGCATTCGCTTGAGCGTCGGGATGAGTTTGGTTTGGATTTCGACAGCGGTCGCAACGTGGATCGCGGTTGGGAACGTATCGTTGGTGCTCTGCCCCATGTTGACATGGTCGTTGGGGTGAATCGGTTTGACCTCTGCCATCCGATCGCCGCCGTCGATTTCAATCGCACGGTTGCTGATCACCTCGTTGACGTTCATATTGCTGCTGGTGCCGCTGCCGGTTTGGAACACGTCGACAGGGTATTGCCCGGTGAGTTTGCCTTCGGCGACTTCGGTCGCGGCCGCTAGCATCGATTCGACCTGTTTGTCCGACAGAGGGTTCTTGCCCGTGCCGGTCAATTTGCCGAGATCACGATTGGCGATCCCGCATGCGAGTTTGACCCGTCCCATGGCGGAGATCATGGCGGGCGGCAGTTGCCAACCACTGACCGGGAAGTTCTCAACCGCCCGTTGAGTTTGAGCACCGTAGTAAGCGTCCGCGGGAACGTGAACCTCGCCCATCGAGTCGCGTTCGGTTCGTGTCTTGGTCATGATGAGTGATTCGGATTGGTTGGCTGCAAAAAGCGGGAGCCCCGACGTGGGGTTCCTCCGTGCCTGATGAAGCTAACAAATCCGGGCCAAGGCGCGAACGACCGGATGCCCCGGTGAGACGATCAGTCCTCGGGGGTTTGCGGCGGCGGTTCGAAAGCGAATTCCTGCCATTTGACGGCCTTGTCCATTGGCACGATTTGCAGGATTAGAAAGCCATTTTGGTACAAGCGGACCGTCCCGGTGGATTGACTAACGACGACCGAGACGGCCTTCGTCTTACGAGTGATCGCGGCTGCGGCCCAATGTCGCGACCCGAGTCCCTTGGTCATTTTGAGGTCTTCGTGCGATACCTCGAGCATCTGGCGACTGCGCTCGATGACGCCCTCGCTCGTGACCACGAACGCACCGTCGAGCTGGGCGACTTCCTTGGCATCCTCTTGAACCTTGGGGTCGAGTAGGTTGCGGTGCTTCTTGTTGTACCCGCGAAATGGATCCACTCCGCTGTCGTTGGCGTGCTCGAGGACTTTTCGTGTGTCCCCGACGACGAACATAGTTCCGACGGCCTTGCCTTCCCGCCCTTCGCGGCCGATCTGCGACGCCAGGTCAACGACCGCTTTGATGGTCTTCAGCGGCACGCTGCTTTCGAGCGTTTGCAGGTCGCGAACGGTGAACCTTCGCATCCGTTCATCGAGTTGCAGGTGACTGATCGAGTCCAGGCGTCCCTGTTGGAATCCGCTGTAAACGGCGACCACTTCCCCGTTGGTGCGGATCATCTCGTCGGCGGCGGCTTCGAGGAGTGCTTCCTGCAATCGCTCGAGCAAGGGGGCCTTTTCTTTGTTCAGTGCCAGTGGCCGAAGTCCCGCTTCGGCCGCCCCATCGAGATCCTCGAGGGTGTCCACCGCAATGATGACGGTGTTGTCTTCCGCGCCGGAAAGTTCGGAAACCCGTTTCCAATCGGTGCCACCGTCGAGCAACAGCAACAATGCGTCGGCCCCTCGATCGGTCAACAACGAAACGCCTGCGCGGATCATCGCGGCGTTGTGTTTCGTGAGTCTCTGTGTTGCCATCGCGGAAAAGTTCTAGAAGAAAAGTCGACAGTTACGATCGAGCAATGTCTCGGCCGGTGTGTTTACCGAAACGGCGGCTCTCACCGGACAGGCCCCGCGGTCTGCGGACGCCCGTCGATTGATATGACTGGATGTGCACCCAGTTTAGCTGAACTCGCCTCCCTACCATAGTGAGACAGTCGGCCTTCGCGGCTCAGATCGTGACAAATCGAACCCACCAACCTGGCTCGCAGTGCTACAATGAGCCGTCGACTGATTTTGCCCGAATGTCGGCTAACTGTCGTCCAGACCCTCTTTCGAGAATTTGACTGAAACTACCACATGAACTTGCTTCAAGAATTTCGGGGCGCGCCCCCGAGTCTGTTGGCGGCGATTTCCAACATGAATTTGGCTGCTTTGATCGGCGCGTTGGTGATTTTCGTCGCCATCGTCGTGATCTTTTTTGTGTTCGCCAGCTATTTCGGGCTGTGGATCCAGTCCGTTTTGACGAAGTCGAATATCGGGTTTTCTAACCTGATCGCGATGACGTTTCGAAAGGTGAATACCCGCGCGATTGTGCGGAGCAAGATCATGGCGACACAGGCCGGCCTCGACGATCCGGACCTGACCGGCGGCGCGTTGGAAGCCCACTACCTTGCCGGCGGAAACGTTCAACAAGTCATCCGCGCCCTGATCGCAGCCAAAAAGGCCAAGACGATTTCGTTAACGTTTCGCGAAGCCACGGCGATCGATTTGGCCGGTCGGGATGTGTTGGAGTCGGTCCAAACAAGCGTTTATCCGAAAGTCATCGATTGTCCGCCGCGCGGTGCCGCCAAACCATCGCTCGACGCGGTTGCGAAAGACGGGATTCAGCTCAAGGTGAAAGCTCGGGTGACGGTCCGGGCGAACCTGCAACAGTTGATCGGTGGTGCCACCGAAGACACGATCATCGCCCGGGTTGGTGAGGGGATCGTCAGTGCGATCGGGAGTGCGGACAACCACAAAGCGGTTCTCGAAAACCCCGATGTGATCAGTAAAGCCGTGCTCGCGAAGAAGCTCGACTCACAGACCGCGTTTGAAATCGTTTCGATCGACATCGCGGACATTGACGTCGGTGCCAACATCGGTGCACGTTTGCAGGCCGATCAAGCCGAAGCGGATACCGCCGTTGCTCGCGCGAACGCCGAAAGCAAACGTGCCGCTGCGGTTGCGGAGGAACAAGAGATGCAAGCCAATATCGAACAAAGCCGCGCCGAAGTCGTCGAGGCCGAGGCGGCTGTCCCGCGAGCGATGGCGGACGCGTTTCGCAATGGGCAGTTAATGATCATGGATTATTATCGAATGCAAAACGTGATCGCGGACACCGAGATGCGTCGTTCGCTGTCCGGGGAACGCCCCGAATCGGCTAGCATCAACGCTCATCAGTAATCCGTTAGAGGAGCCTTCTCGCGATGCCTAACGACCTCGAAGAATTTCTCCGACGCGCGGCGGAAATCCGTCAACAACGGTCTCTCGAACAGCGTGCCGAAGCGCAACGCATCGCGGAACAAGAGCAGCGTTCGCGGCCGCGGCAGTACACCGATTCACGCAGCGAACGACACGTCGATGCCGTCCATGTCGACTACGACGACGATGAAGACAACGAGCCGGTTATCGGCATCGAAATCCTTGACGAAGGGAACGCGAGTGCGACAAGTAGCCAAGCCCAGCACCGCGATTCATCGAGCGAAACTCGATATGACTCCGAGCGATCGCATTCCAACACGAGCAGCACCGCCAATGAAATCAAGGCGATGATGCGTCGCCCTGGTGGAATGAGACAGGCCTTCCTGATCCGCGAGATTCTCCACCGGCCTCGCTTCTGAGTTTGGAAGTTACCGTTTTTTAGTGCCGAAGGTTTTTAGTGCCGAAGGAACGACATGTTGTAGCCACGGACGTTTGTCCGTGGTTTGCTGTCGGCTCGATTGATCGCGTTTATGAATCCGCCGGGTCGGAACCGTCGGTCCAGGGACCGGCCAGGTTCATGTAGGTCGGGTCGGTCAGTTTGCTCCCGTAATCGCCCGCTTTCCAACCGGGGATATGATTGGGTTCACCACGTGACGCGGATCGTTGTTCCCAACGTTTGGACCATCCCGGGTCGTCTGTTGTGATTTCACGTTCGTCGGCGTCGAGGAAATAGACCTTTCCCTTTCGATAGCTCTGCGCACCGAGGTTGACCACCGCCATCGCCGCCGCGCCGAGGTCCGGTGGGTTGTTGCATTTCATCGGATCGCCGAGTTCGCACGCATCGAGCCAGTTCGCGAAGTGTGCGAGCGTGGTGTTTTCGACCGGGCGGGTTGAAATGCGTTCCGGTGCTTGTCGAACGTGCGTGACCGGACCGCGTTCCGGGATGAAATCAAACCCGTCAAACTGTTCGCCGTTGCCGAACGCGAAGGTGCCAAAGTGGCCACGAATCAATTGGTTCACGCGTGACTCTTGGTTGCACATGGTCGCGGTGACCAAGCCTTGCACGCCTTCGTTGAAGTCCGCCACGACGGTGGCAACGTCGGGGACATCGCGTCCGTCATACTCCAGGAAAATTCCACCGGCGCCGGTGACGCGTCCAGGTAGACGCAGTCCGGTTGCTTTGAGCATCGAGGTCGTGCGGTGAACGAACAAATCGGTGAACATCCCGCTGCCGAATGGCCAGAACCGTCGCCACTGGCGATAGACTTCGCGATCAAACGGCTGCTCAGGCGAAAGACCTTCGTCACTGCCGAGCCAGCGTTTCCAATCGATCGTGTCGGGGGTCATGCCCTTTTCGAGTTTGTAGTAACGCCACTGTCCGACGTCGCTGTTGCGGAAGTACTCGGTTTGGAAGCCTAGGACTTTGCCGAGTTTTCCTTCTTGCAGCAATTCACGAACTTCGTCCCAAACAGGAAGGCTGGTTGACTGCACGCCGACCTGCATCACCTTGCCGCTTTCCTTCCAGTGCTTCTCGACGCTGAAGGCTTCTTCCACCGTCTTTGTCATTGGTTTTTCGCAATAGACGTTCAGTCCGGCTTTTAACGCGTCAACCGTTTGTTTGTGGTGCCAGTGGTCGGGTGTGCCGATGCAGACCGCGTCGAGGTTTTCTTTCTCGATCATGTCTCGGTAATCGACATACCGTCCCGGTTCGGTTCCGGTGTTCTCTTTGATGTAATCAGCAACACGATCTCGCTGGGTTTTGTAGACCTCCGCGACGCCGACCAAGTCGACTTTTCTCCCCGAGGCGTGCAGATCGCACAGCGACTTCACGTGCGCATGGAAGCCTCTACCGCCAGGGCCGATGAACCCGATTCTCATTCGTTCGTTGGAGCCGGCGGCACCTTCGGCGCGTCGGGCGGTGAGTCCTAGAGACGACACCACTGCGGCGGTGCCAGCCGATTGTTTGATGAATTTTCTGCGATTGGCGGGGGGCGAACACTCGGACATCGGTCGTTTCTCAAAAGGGGACAGGAAATCAAAACATGGGGATTCGTGTCAGCGGCATGGAGCCACGCGCGTCGGTAGCATCAAACGATTCGATTCGGCGACGATAAACGCGTTCCCAGGAGTTTTTTTACGGGCAGCGCGTGCGTCGAACAACAAACGCATGTACCCAGTGCATTGCCTGATCCAGGAGTGCCAACACCGTACGTGTCGACATCTCGTTTGTTAAATGCGAGGAAGGCATGCGTCGGGGAAGGAGGGCTACGGTCGGTCGCATGGTAATCCGTGATGCGGCGTCGCGTTCGTCAACAATCCGCTGTAAGAACATGTCCAAAAAGACGGATTCGTTACGCTGAATCATGGAAGAATATGGCAAGTCACGCACGTCCAGTGATGCGTCCGGGAGTGGAGCCTGTCGCAGAAACCGGTTTGCGAAATTGCTGGTTTTGGGTGATTAGTCGGATGCCGGGTTTGTGTGCGATTTCGAGGCGGCGCGTCGTTTTTTGCGAATTTGGCCCGCGTATTCTGGACGTTTTGACCATTCATCGAGGAATGCTTGGTACTCCGGAATGTCCGTCCAGGAGCGACCATGCGGTCCTTCACGCGTTACTTTCTCTTCGGCATAGTCGGCGCCTCTTTGACTGGCTTCGATCGACGCGATCATTTGCTCGAGTTGGATCGCCAATCGTTTCGCTGCGTCCGGGCGAGACGCAAACAAATCGTGCGACTCGGTCTTGTCCTCCTTGAGATCGAATAGCAGGTACTTTCCGGATCCGACTTTTTCTTGCACGATTTTCAAATCGTTGTCGATCAATGCCGCTTTGCGTTGGTAGTAAAAGGGGATCGGTTTATCGCGACGTTGCTCTTCGCTGTCTCTTTCATTGTCACGGACATCGTTGACGTCATTGCCTAGCAGACGTCTGAGGCTGATCCCATCGTGTTGGGGCAGCATGAGTTCGTCGGGTAATTGCAGCAAGTCGATGAGCGTTGGGAAAATGTCCATCGTCGATGCGGGGAACGAGGTGACACGGTGCCGGACTCTCGCGGGCCATTCGATGATAGCGGGGACGCGGATGCCTCCTTCCCAAATGCTGCCCTTGTTACCGCGAAGTCCGCCTACGGAGTCGTGTCCGACGCCCGGGAGTCCGCCGTTGTCGCTGCAGAACCAAACCAGCGTGTCGTGTTCCACCCCAAATTCTCGTAGGCCTTCGCGGAGTGCGCCGATGCTTCGATCCATCGCGACAATCTCTCCGTGGTGGTGTGCCGATCTGTCGGTTTCTCCTGCAATTTGATCGTAGCGGAATGCTTCCCAAGGGCTGTGTGGCGAACCGTACCAAATGACCGTAAAGAAGGGACGTCCTTCGCGGACCGATTGGCTGATGTGCTTGAGTGCTTCCTCGACGATGATCTCGGACGAGTCGCCATGGAACTCTTCAAATTCGCCCATCCGGCTCATGATCGGATTCATATCGAAGAAGTTCGTGACGGTCAGCCAATGATCGAAACCGAAGCGTCCCGGGTGATAGGGATCCGAGGCGAGAACCGGCACGCCCGGACCTCGGACACCGTTGAGATGCCATTTGCCAAAATGACTAGTCGCGTAACCTGCCGCCTGCATCGCTGAGGCGAGCGATCGTTCCTGAAGATGGAGTGCATATCCGTGGGAAAGCACACCGGTGCGGTTGTGTGTTCGTCCGGTCAAGACACTCGCACGTGTCGGCGAACAGACCGGACCGGCGGCGTAAAACCGATCCAACCGTAAACCGCGAGCCGCCATTGCGTCGAGGTTGGGCGTCTTGAGAATGGGGTGCCCGTAGTATCCGGTCTGTCCCCATCCTAAATCGTCCGCCATCACCAACACGATGTTGGGACGCGGTGTGTTTGCAGCAGATGTCTTGTGCGCGATCGCTTGCCAAAACAGAAGACTGTATGCAAGCAGCAAAACGAGTTTGGCATCGGGTTTCATCAGATCGCAATCCGCCTGGGAGATGCTTTGGGCAATAACGCAGCGTTACGACGGAAAGCACTCCTCCTCGATCGCTGCGTGCGTCTGATAGCTTATCCGCTTGTGATGGCGAACGTGCCGTTTTTTGGTTGACACTACGCAGTATTTGGACATTGGCAAATGAATTTGACAATGCAATGCGGTAAACCGAAATGCCCCTCTGGAGTTTGTTCGGTTTGCCGCCACAATTGACGCAACGTTCGGGTCGCGTCGACCTCACGTCCATCGGCTCGTATAACAATCGATTGCAAAACGCGTTCGATTACAATTCTGCTGGTCGGGCGGCCCCGCTCGATGCGAACAGCAATCCTGCCTTCTTATTACCGACTGGCGACACACATGATTGATTCCAGCACAAAACTGGATCAGATTCGGACCGAAGTATCCCGATATGTCGTCGGACAGCAGAATTTGGTTGACCGTTTATTGCTGGCGATGCTGTGCAACGGGCACGTGTTGTTGGAGGGGGTGCCGGGAATCGCGAAGACCCTGACGGTGAATTGTCTCGCCAGTGCGGTGCAGGCTCAGTTCAGCCGGATACAATTCACACCCGATTTGCTGCCGGGTGATTTGACCGGAACGCTGGTTTACGATCCGAGGAACCACACGTTTACCCCAGAGAAGGGGCCGGTTTTCGCGAACCTCTTGTTGGCCGACGAAATCAACCGTGCTCCCGCGAAGGTGCAGTCCGCGTTGCTCGAAGCGATGCAGGAAAAGCAGGTCACCCTCGGCAAAGAAACCTTCGATCTGCCGTCGCCCTTCCTCGTGCTCGCCACACAAAACCCGATCGAACAGGAAGGGACCTACGCCCTGCCGGAAGCGCAGGTCGATCGGTTTATGTTCAAACTCAAAGTCGGGTACCCCTCGATGGATGATGAACTCGTCATCATGCAGCGGATGGCGAAGACGGAAGCCAAGATCGATGTCCAGCCTGTCTTGTCGATCGAAGAGCTTACTCAAATGCGTGCCGTACTCGATGGGACGTTTCTCGATGAAAAGGTGCAGAAATACATCATTCGTTTAGTTGACTGTACCCGGCATCCGGCAAACTACGATTTGGATATCGATCGGTACGTGCGTTTCGGTGCGTCTCCCCGTGCGTCGATCTATCTGTCGCTCGCCGCTCGTGGTCACGCCATGATGAGTGGACGCGACTACACGGTTCCCCAAGACGTCAAAGACATCGCGCACGACGTGCTTCGTCATCGTTTGGCGATCACGTACCGCGCCGAAGCCGACTCGGTGACCTCGGATGATCTGCTCGATCAAATGCTCGACGCGGTGCCAGTGGTTGAGTCATGATTACGGAGTCTGTTGCTGAATCCGATTCCAGGCTTTCGCTGTTGGAACTGCAATGCCGACGCCCGGTCGAGCACTTGTTGGCCGGAGAGTACCGTTCGATCTTCCGTGGACAGGGAATCGAGTTCGAAGACGTTCGCCGTTACCAACCGGGCGACGACGTGCGGTCGATGGATTGGAAAGTCACCGCCCGCACCGGCGAGCCGCACATTAAGAGGTACATCGAACAACGCGAACAGTTTCTGTACCTTTTGGTCGACGTGTCGGCGTCGATCGTGGAGTCTCCCGATGGACGAAAGCGGGCAACGATAGTCGAGTTGGCTTCGTTGCTGACGATGGCGGCGATCCGCAACAACGACCGGGTTGGATTGATTTTGTTTTCCGATCGTGTCGAGTTGGTGATCCCGCCGGGGAAGGGCCGACGCCATGCTTTGCGGATCATGGATACGTTGTTGAATTTTGAACCAAAGGGGCGCACCACTCATTTCGAGACCGTGCTCGGACGGTTCGGCCACATGGCACGTAAGCATTCCGTTGTGTTCGTTCTTTCTGATTTCCTGGCACCCGACTATCTCGAAGAACTGCGAGCACTCGCCGGGCGTCACGACGTCAACGCAGTGAACATTCTCGAGCCACCGGTTTCCACCGAATCGATCACCGAGTTGGTGCACATGCAGGACACCGAAACCGGAGATCATCGCTATGTCGATTTGGCTCGCACGCGAAAGCAAGATCGCCCGCACCATGTTGACCTTCAGGAAGAGATGCTGCAGTGCGGAATCAGCCTGATGGAACTCGCCGTGGGAGAGGACTGCGTGACCGCTCTGGCCGGTTTCTTCCATGCCCGCCAACGTCGCATTGCCGACGAGACGGGAGGTTGAACGTGGCGAGAATCTTTCGAGCGATCTTCGCTGCATGGCTCCTTGTCTTCTCAAGTGGCGTTGTCACACGGACATCGGGATCGGAAAACGCTGCCGACGAAAAAGATGGCGCCGGGGCCACGCATGGGATCGTTGCGAGCTTTCACCCGGAGCAAGCTCGTCCGGGTGACGTCGTTGAATTTCGTGTCGAGATGATTCGTGAGGAATGGGGCCAGTTCGAACTGCACGTGCCATCCCATTCCGAATTGCATTCGATTGCTGTTGAGAAAGTCCCGGTGGAAATCGACGGTGACCGGTACCGGCAACGAGAGAGTCTGTTCTTTCAACCGGTCGCATCGGGAACAATGGTTGTAGGCGACGCTTTTGTTTCGATGACCACAACGGGCGGGGTAGAAGAAATGCAGCTACCCGAACTGAGGCTGGAGGTGCTGCCGTTTAAAACGGCCGGGCTGTCGAGCACGCCGGAGCCGTTTCCGCCAGGCGAAGACGGGGAAGTTCGATCGGTACAGTTCGCCGGAACGGTCGCGGCAGTTCTCGGTATCGTCGCAGTGGCGTTGTTCTTTTGGTTGCTGCGACAGAACCATCGTTCCCTAGCGGCGATTGAAACGACGCCCGATGAATCGAATCCTGAAGACTTATATGCGCGGTTGAAGTTGGGGGAGATGACGCCGTGCGAGCTGGAGACTTTGCTGCACGATCCAAATTTCCAGTGGTCTTCCCAAACACGCTCCGCGATCGAACGGTCTTTGTATGCGAAGAACCGAGCCGCTGCTGATTTGGCTGCGATGATCGAAGCGGACATGAGTGGGGTGCGGGCATGAGTTTTGCCTATCCGTGGTTCTTGCTGCTCCTCCCGGTGCCTGCGATCGCAGCGTTCGCATGGCAGCGCAGCCGCGCAACTCTTGCCGTGCCATCATTGCAGCTATGGAACCACGCCCATTCCGGGAGGGCTCGGTACCTTTGGATTCCACCTGCACTTCGCGTGGTCGCGATGACACTGTTGGTGGTTGCGTTAGCCCGTCCGCAAGCCGGTTCGACACACACGACTCAGGTCAATGAAGGGATCGCGATTGAGTTGTTGATCGACGTCAGCAGCAGCATGGCGATGAATATCCAATTGTCCGATCAAGAACAGACAACCCGAATGGAGGTCGCCAAAGAATTGGTCGAACGATTCATCGCGGGTGACGGTGACGAACTGAGTGGACGCGAGGGAGACCTTTTGGGGTTAGTCACGTTTGCCCGCTATGCCGACACGCGCAGCCCGCTAACGTTTGGGCATGACGCGTTGTTGCAACTCGTCCGATCGCTCGAGATTCAAGAACGGCCGAACGAAGACGGCACCGCGTACGGTGACGCGTTGGCGGTCGCTGCGGCGCGTTTGGAACAGTTGGATGATCCTGAAGTTCGCGAACGCCGCAGTCTCGAGGGAGAAATTTCGAGTCGGGTGATTATCCTTCTGACTGACGGGGAGAATAACTCCGGCCAGCACTTGCCGGTCGAAGCCGCGGGATTGGCGAAAGAATGGGGGTGCCGCGTCTACTGCATCAGTCTCGGCGATCACGCACCGACCGGTCCCAGTGCGTCAATGCCGCATGAATTATCCGAGGCGGAACGGGTTCTCGAGCACATCGCGATCGAAACGGGAGGTTTGTTTCGAACCGCGTTTGACTTCGACTCCTTGTTGTCGGTCTACGCGGAAGTGGATCAACTCGAACAATCGCGAATTGTAACGCGAAACTACACGCGAATTGCTGAGTTGTTTTGGCTACCGCTCTTGGCGGCATTGCTCGCGCTGATTCCCGCGTTCGTTCTCGAAGCCACGTGGTTACGGACGGTGCCATGAGTTTTTTTGCGTTTCCAAATCCTGCTCTGTTGTTCTTGTTGGCGATATGGATTCCCATCGGATGGTTGATTCGACGTGCGGCGCTGCGTCGTCTGCATGCGGGAAAAAAACTCGGAGGTTCGACGCTGCCCTCTTCGAGATGGCGTGACCGGTTGCGATTGTTCGCTTTGTTCTTGCTGCTTCTCGCGGTTGCTCGGCCGGGAATTTCGCCTCGCCGGCATTCGGTGACGCAGAGCGGACGCGACGTGGTGTTTGCACTGGATGTATCGCAAAGCATGCTCGCTCAAGATGCGTTTCCTTCGCGGCTCGAAGCGGCAAAGAACGGCATCCGCGACGCGCTCGACAGCTTTCGTTCCGAGAGAGTCGCGTTGGTGGTTTACGCGGGCAGTGCGAACATCCTTTGTCCGTTGACGCACGACTATGAGTTTGTCCGCTACATGCTCGATCAGGCGACACCGCGAACCGTCGATTTCGGAGGCACGACTCTGCTGTCAGCGACTGAAAAAAGCGTCGACAATGTTTTCGAATCCGAACGCAAAGGCATGCAGGATCTCGTCGTTCTGACCGACGGCGAAGAACATGGCGATCAAAACCAGAGGGTGGCCGAACTGCTGAAAGAAAACGAAACCGGATTGCTCATCGTCGGTATCGGAGATCCCACATCCGGTTCGCGAATCCCGATCGAATCCGACTCGGGAGAGTCGACGGTTTTACAGCATGAAGGCCAAGCCGTGATTACCAAACTGAACGAGACCGGCCTGCGTGAATTGGCGAGATTGTCCGATGACGCAACCTACATTTCGGCAGGAACCTCCGCGTTTGATCTGGCCGGTGAGTACTCGCGATACGCATTCGACAAACCCATCGCGGGCACGTCGGGGGGCGAGACCTACGTCGTCTATCGTGAAGTCGGGCCGCTGTTGATCGCGATCGCATTGGCTGCATTACTAGCCGGTGAGCTCGCAAAATGGTTTTCCTCGACCCGGCAGACAAACCGCCGTGCATTCTCCATGCGCCCGGACGCGACGCCACGTGCGACGTTAATCGTCTTTGTCGTCTCTTTGTCTTTTTCGTCTATCGCGAGAGGTGCGGATCCCGCTGCATTGAGTCCATTCGACCAGGCCATCGGCCTACAACGCGAAGGAAAAGCGGTGGACGCACTGGAAATCTACGGGACGCTTCATTCGGATTCCGGTCTTTCTCCTGCCCAAACCTCGGTCGTTCATTTCAATGAAGGTTTGTGTCACCTTTCTGTCGCCGCCGAACAAGCAGAAGCCGATCCTCGCCAAGCACTTTCTCAGGCGAGAATGGCACAGATCCGTTTCCTCGAAGCGTGCCGCATCAATCCGAACTTCAAACGAGCCGCGATACAATTGGACCCCACGGCAGCGTTGATCACCGAGTACATCGCGCAGATCGAGGAGGAGGATGAGCGTCAGCAGCAACTCCAACAACAGATGCAGGATCTACTGAAACTGCTCGAAGAACTCAAAGAAAAACAGACTGAATTGCGAGAGTCAATTCCAGGTCGTCCCAACCGCAATCCGCGATCGAAAAATCAGCAGCAAGAAGAGCTGCCGCCCGATACCGTGGACGCGAAGACCGAATCGAAACGTTTCATGCAGACGCAAAAAACTTTGCATCAGGAAGGAGTGTCGATCCGCGAAATCATGCGGTCGCTCGACCAATCCATTTCGGATCCTAACGCAGAACAGCAGTCCGATTCCGACGCCGCAAAACGATCGAATGAGGTACCCGAGGTGAGCGTGCTCCAGGAGCCACTGCGTTTGATGGACGAAGCCGTTGCGGCGCAGTATTCGGCGATTGGCAAACTGCAGCAACGCAGCACATGGCCGGAAAGTCGGGATCAGCAACTCATCGCGATTCGGAAGATTCAAGAAATCATCGAGATGCTATCGAGCAACGACTCGAGCGACTCTGACGAAGGCGAGTGGGACGACGAAGCCGATTACGACGAGATGATGGAAGCCAGTGAATCCGAAGAGGCCATGATGTCATCCATGCAAGGGCAGGGAGATTTTGCGAGCGGATCCGCGATGCAACCACTTCCTGTGCCGAACTACAGCGTCGAAGACATCTTGATGGAAGAGCAAGGCAGCCTGCAGTTTCGGCAACAGCAGCGTGCCAAGAGCAACCAAGCAAATGTGGAGAAAGATTGGTAATGATCCCTCTCTTCTCGCTGATTCGAAATGACGTGAATCGCTCGTTGCCGCGTAAGCTTTGCTCGCCGCTGAAAATGCTCGTGATCGTTCTCGTCGTGTTGCTGTTGTCCACGCCTGCTGCGTCGGCACAAGAAGACAACTCCGCCGCGTTAAACCTGCCTCCCGGGCAGATTTCCGATTCAACCGCCCAGGATGAAGCATCGTCTGCAGATCCCGAAGAAGCGGTGCAAAGAGAGGTGCGAGAAGTACCGTTCGAGTTCGATCAGGAAACGTGGTTCACCGATGTTGTGGCGACGGCGACCGTGCCACTTCCCGAGTCGGTTGAGCAACCGGAAGAGTTCCCTTTCGATGACGATGTTTCGGTCATCGATATTTCGATCGTTGCGAAAGGTCGTGGTGGCGAGGCTCACGAAGCGGTTGTTCGATTCCTGCCACGCCACGCGGGACTCAGTACATTCCCGAGTCTGGAATTTGTTTCCGAGTCGATTGCATATCGAACTCCTAGTACTCAGTTCATCGTTGGCGAACCGCGGCGCAGCGATGAAATGAGTTTCGAGTTAACTCCCGCGTCCCAATCTGTGTTTGTCGGAGAACCACTTCGCATCGACGTAGCATGGTCGAGTCGTGAACAGACGACTCGATTTCGTTCGCTGCGTTGTTTTCCTGCGTTCTTCAATGATGACAATGTGGAAGTTGTCGTACCGCGTTGCACCGCGGAAGAAGACAACCAGATGGGGATGCCATTTGGTGGCCGGCGTATCATCGTCGAAAGACAACCGCCCCAAGACCAGCCGACACAATTTGGCGATGTGCGGTTTCCTCTTTTTGTACGCTTTCGCGAGCCCGGACGATTCGAGCTGCCTGCCGTTCGGTTGGAAATTGCGCTGAGGAACGGTAACGGTGGTGCCTTCGCTCCTTACGCTGCCTACTACAACAACGGACTCTTCGAGCCCTTGTCGTCGCTGTCTTCGTATGAACGCGTCTATGCGGAATCGACTCCGTTGACGATCGAAGTCAAACCACTGCCGGCCGCCAACCGATCGGAAAGGTTCAGTAATCTTTTCACGCCTTGCGAGATCGAAGTTTCGATCCCGAAACGTGAACTGGAAGTCGGGCAGGTCGTGGAGGTGGATTTGAGGATTCGCAGCGACGCGCCTCATGGAATGCTGGAACTGCAACCGCTGACTCTTCAGCGGAGTTTGCGAGGGCGGTTTCACGTATCGCCAGAGTTCGGCCGGACATGGTATCCCGACGGAACCGGATTTCGCGCACGAGTGCGTCCCCTCACAACCGACGTCACGGCATTTCCATCCTTGCAGATACCAGTTTTCGATAGCGAACGCGGGGACTACCGCGACCTTCAAACGGCTGCGATACCTTTGAAGGTCAATCCTTATGAAGGCAATCAGTTCTTCGATGTGCGGAGATTGATTACGGAACCAACGCTCACCGAACAACCTGACGGGATCTGGCACAACGCACGACCAACAATTATGACTGACTTCATGAATCGACTTGCTGGCGTTTTGGCGGAGTACATGTTTGTTTGGCTAGCCCTCGGAGCCGCGTTATACGCGGTCACGCTCCCGTGGGTGAGAGAGAGACGGCGACGGGCCATCGATCCCCGCTACCGACGCCAAGCACTCGCATACCAACGCCTCAAAAGTATCCCCGAAGGGACGCAAGAAAAATGGTTTGCCTTCCGCAGTTTCTTGGCAACCGGATTTTCTGTGCCGGAGGAAGCATGGACGCGTGGAAACGCACGGCAGCGGTTAGCAGAACTCGATCTTTCCGACGACGAGATCAGTTTGATCGAACAGCTTCACACCGAATCGGATCGTTTGGATTTCTCGGAGCAGAAGCCTGGTTTTGCCATTCCAAGTTTGAATCATCTCGCCGACCGGCTGTTCCGCAAATTCCGGCAGATGCCTGCGATGTTGACAATCGCGCTGACGCTTGTTTCATCTACGGCGATGGGGTCGCAGTGGGAGGAGGCGGAAATCCTTTTTGATCAGGCGTTGGATTCCACGCCTGGTTTGCCCGAAACCAATGCGCTGTACACACAGGCGGCGTTGAAGTTCGAAGACGCTGCGGAAACGGAGTCACGATCGGGAGCATCGTGGTTTAACGCGGGAAACGCGTGGTTCCAGTCAGGCGAAATCGGTCGGGCGATTGCCTGCTATCGACAATCCCAGATTTATCTTCCGTTTGATCAGGACGTGCGAGAGAACTTGCGAGCCGCACGTGCGTTGACCGTCGATGTGCTCGAGGGCGGCAGTTCCTTCCGGTTGCGATCGCTGCCACTGCGATGGATCTGTGCCGTGATAGTGCTGGCGTGGTTCGCACTACTCGCTGCGCTGCTATTTCACGAACGCTATCGCAATCTCTTTACCAAGACAGGCGGAATTGTTGCGGCAGTCGTTGTCGTGGCGACGGCAGGCCTCGCCGTGAACGCCTATCGGTATTCGGGAAGCGAAGGCGTCGTGATTGTCTCCGAAGTCTACGGGCGGAAAGGCCCGTCCTACGTGTACAATACGGCGTTCAATGAATCACTGCATGATGGTCTTGAATTTCACGTTCGATCTCGCCGAGAGGATTGGTTGGAAATCGAATTGGCCGACGGACGTCGATGCTGGGTTCCGCAATCCGAGACGCGATTGATATTCAACTGCCGTCTCTAAGGCATCTTGAAATTTGACGTGCCCGATCCCTGCAACTGAATTCGCCAGAATCCACGTCATCGAAGTCCGGCGATTGGGCATCAACGGTTGCGGAAACTACTCCGCAGGATCTTCGAGCGGCATCACTTCGACTTTGCGAATCTGCACCTTGCTTCCCGGATCGTGTTGTTGGAAGGCAAAGTGACCGGCGGGGTAGGTTTTGTCGAAATCCATGTATTCGTATAACTCACCGCCATCGACGGTTACTCGGATTCGAGTCATCTCCCGTCCGCGCCACACGGCATCGGCAACCTCGATTTCGTACGTGAACCACGTGTCCGGTTTGACCAGTTGTCGAT
>JBICHZ010000107.1:0-69424 GCA_043101355.1 Rhodopirellula sp. JB044 | reverse complement strand
ATCGCGCAGAAGAAGCCATTCAAAGTGGCGATCGTGGCGGTGATGCGAAAGTTGCTGGTGACGCTCAACGTCATGCTCCGAGAACAAAATTCTTGGCGCGAGCCAACACTCGCTCTTGACAAGAACTAAGACAGCCGATGGCACCATCATGAGGAGCTAGAACTAAGACAGCCGATGGCACCATCATGAGAAGCTCTCGTTAGGTCAAATGTCGTTGCGAATGTTGCCAAGGTATCTGGTGATTCCCGGGGTCTGTCGAAACTCACGGCGAGTTTCGCTACCCTGAATTTGGCTTCCCTGAACTTGGCGATGACGCACACCAAGCTACCACGCTCGCTAGGCGGCTTGGTTGGCGAGTTCGGGGCCGGTGGCTGCCGCGGCGAGTTCGCGGCAAGTGGACACCCATGCTTTCACACGCCGGAGGCTCGGCACCCCGCGTCGCCCGATCATCTTGCTGCCCCGACTGCTCATGGAGAACCGTTCGAGGTCGCGATGAAGCTGAGCGGCGGACTCGCGAGACAAACTCGCGACGCTGCGTCGATGGATAGCAACGAGCAACAAAGCGTCTCGTGGCATCATCGAGTCGACGGCCAACGCCAAACGAATCGCCGCGCGATATCGGCGGATCGCTCGCTCGGCTCGCTCCGGGTTGCGGAACGATCGGGCGATCCGTTTGGGATCACCAAAGATCAAATCGCCCGCGGTTTGAACACCGATGTCGGCGAGTTGCTTGCAGCGTGCTTCCGGACAGAGCTTCAGGTGCTCGATCCGCATCGCGAGCAAGCGTTCACGGTGGGACGACGCCAGCGATTGGTTGGGAAGATGGGCGGGTGCCGAACGCTTGCGGGCATGTCGAGCCAGAGCGATCGTTTCCAGGGCCGAATCGTTGGGTGAGCCGGTGGAGGAATCCGGAACATTTCCGACCGTACGAATCGCGTTCGTCGCGGCGAGATTCGATTGACTGCTTTGACGCGAAGCGTGGGCAGAACGGCTGTGCTGCGCGTGGGAGCGGTTTTGGGGTGGGTTGGGGATCTCGGGAAGATCCACCAAGAACACGACATCCTGCTCTCTATTTTTGGTCGATCGGACCAAACGTTTGAAAAACTCGAACATGTGATAAGACTCCTGATCGAAAGAAGCATTCGAGGAGTCTGTCCGGTATCAGGAGGCGGGTCTCGATGGCCAGGGCAATCAAGACACTTTTTCGCCCCAGAGCCGCAGCAATTCAATCAAATGTCGCGCCGAATCACGCATTTCGTCCAGGTTTGCGAATTCCAGAACGCTGTGAATATTGTGCTGGCCGCTGGACAAATTCGGCGTCGGCAGCCCCTTTTCGGTCAGTTGGCTGCCGTCGGTTCCGCCGCGGACGATTTCGCGAGAGCACTCCAAACCCAGGTTCCCGAACGCTTTCTCGGCGAGCGACACCGCTTCGGGGAGTGCCGCGAGCCCCTCGCCCAGATTTCGGTATTGGCGTCGAACGTCACATCGCACGCGAGTCCCCGGGATGGCTGCGGCGGCAGCATCAGCGAGCTCTCGCACTTGGGTTGCGTAGTCCTCGAGTCGGTCGCTGTCAAAACTCCGCAGGAGCAACTCGACACGGGTTTCGCCGACTCCTCCGGACACGTCGTGAACGTGAATGAATCCGTCGCGGCCGTCGGTCGTTTCCGGCGTTTGTTCGGTAAGCGGCAATGAATCGACAAACCGCGAGGCGGCGCGGATCGAGTTCACCATCCTGTCCTTGGCAATCGCCGGGTGGATGTTGTGGCCGGTGAAGGTGACGGTGACCGCGTCGGCGGAGAACGTTTCGACGTCGATTTCGCCGTGGCCTCCTCCGTCGATCGTGTATCCGACGGTCGCCTGCAACTGCGAAAGGTCGATTTTGTCGGTTCCGTGTCCAATTTCCTCGTCACAGGTCATCACGACTCGCACGGGACCGTGCGGGATTTCGGGGTGTTCCATCAGGGTGTGGGCGACTTCCATGATGATCGCCACGCCGGCTTTGTCGTCTCCGCCGAGCAACGTGTTCCCGTCGGTGGTGACCAGGGTCTGGCCGACCATTTTCTCCAGCTTCGGATAGCCCGCGACGGTGATCGATGAACCGTTGGGAAGCGAGATATCGCCCCCGGGATAGTCGCGCACGACTTGCGGCGTGATGTTCTCGCTGGGGGCCTCCGGTGAGGTGTCAACGTGAGCCACGACCGCGACGACCGGGCGTTCTCCCGGAGCGGACGCTGGAACGGTGGCGATCACCAGTCCGTCGTCGGTGAAGTCGACGTCTTCGATTCCCATCGCTCGGAGTTCGGCCGCTAAGATTTTGCCGAGTTCGAGCTGCTTGCTGCTGCTCGGGTAGGTGTCCGAGTGAGGATCCGCCGCGGTGTCGATGCGCACGTATCGCAAAAAACGTTCGAGAAGTCGATCGGTTTGGATTGGCAGATCAGCGACGGGGGAATCGGTCATGTGTGACGTTTTCGATGTGGATGGAGGGGAGGGAGGAGGCAGAACTCGGTGGACAAAAGAATGCAGAACGGATCCCGGCAACGCATCACGAAATGGCACGCGGACGAACCGAGACTCGAATTCACCCCATTCTTTTGTGCTGTTCTTTATAACGGGTTGTCGATTCGTCGCGATGGGGCACGACCGTTTGAAGCGAGCGACGGTGGGCGGGTGTACCTGAGGTGCCGTTTTAGGGATGCTCCAGTTTTCGCTGCGGCTGGATTGGTGATGCCGGATTCCGGTGTGCCGCGGACACTCTGGGGCTTGAAGAATCGTTCTTCTCAGATTCTTCTTATTAGCAGCACGGGATCGCGCCGGTGTCGGCGTGAGCGGTGATTCGCATCGGGGCGGTGAATCGCATCGGATTGCAATCGAAATCGTTAAACTGCATTAGCGAATACGCTAGAACGCATAGTTCGAGGAATGTTTTGAAAGATATTTGGATCGGGTTTGATCTCGGCGGAACCAAAATGCTCGCCGTCGCCTACGACAATGACATGAAACCGATTGCCCGTCGGCGACGGAAAACACGTGGCCGGGAAGGCTCCGACAGCGGTATCGCTCGCATCGCGTCAACGATCAAGCGATTGCTCGACGAAAACGACCTCGACTCGGACCGCATCGCAGGGATCGGGATCGGATGTCCCGGACCGATCGATTTGGAATCGGGCCGCCTGTTGTCGACGCCCAACCTCGGCTGGGACAACGTCGACATCCAAAAATTCCTCAGCAAAGAACTTGACTGCAACGTCGCGGTCCTTAACGACGTCGATGCGGGAGTCTATGGCGAGTACCGGTTTGGTGCCGCCGAGGGCAGTCGATGTGCTGTCGGAATTTTCCCGGGCACGGGAATCGGCGGCGGGTGTGTTTACGAAGGAAAAATTTTGCAGGGCGCCGGAATCTCCTGCATGGAAATCGGCCACACCCGGATCAGCGCCGGGGTTCGATGCAGCGGCGGAGAAATTCCCGGCACGCTCGAAACCGAAGCGAGCCGTTTGTCGATCGCGGCCGAGGCGGCGAAACTCGCGTATCGAGGAGAGGCCCCATCGCTGCTCGAGGATGCCGGCACCGACATTGCCGAGATTCGCAGCGGTGCGTTGGCCAGTTCGGTCAAGAACGGTGACAAGGCAGTCAAACGTTTGATCGAAGAGGCGGCGACGGTGCTCGGTTACGCCGTGGTCAACGTGGTTCACACGCTCTGTCCCGACAAGATCATCTTGGGCGGTGGACTCGTCGAAGCGATGGAAGATCTTTTGCTGGACAACATCCGCAAGGTCGCCAAAGAGTGCGTGATGCCGGTCTACAAAGATCGCTTCAAAATCGTTGCCGCCAAACTGGGTGATGACGCCGGTGTGATGGGATCAGCGGCATGGGCCAAGTTGCAATTCGAGGGCGATGTCGACGAAGAGAATCAAAAAGACTCGAAATCAGGCGACGGGAAGAAGTCGTCAAAATAGGAACAGGAATTCGACCACTCGGCTGGAACAATTTCGGATGCTCCCACCGAGTCCGCTAGCGATTCGCACGCGGCGATCGGTACGAAGATCAAACTCACGAGGAATTCAATGAGTTACGACGCGAAGATTGACGAACTGGGGCTGGAACTCCCGCCACCTCCTCAGGCTCTTGGGTTGTACAAACCGGTCATTCAAACCGGCAATCATTTGTACCTCTCAGGACATGGTCCCCTGCAACAGGACGGCAGTCTTGTCACGGGGCGGTTGGGGGATGACATGGACGCCGACCAAGGATACGCGGCGGCACGGTTGGTCGGTTTGGCGATTTTGTCGTCGCTCCGCGGCCATCTCGGTTCACTCGATCGGGTCAATCGTTTGATCAAATTGACCGGATTCGTGAAGTGCACCGATTCGTTTGAAGCCCAACCGGCCGTCATCAACGGATGCAGCGAGTTGATGCGAGACGTTTTCGGGGCCGATGCCGGAGTCGGGGCGCGCAGCGCGGTGGGGACCAACGCGTTACCGGCCGGGATGGCTGTCGAAATCGAAGCAGTATTCGAGATCGAATAGCGACATATCCTTCCGCTCGAACGCCCCCGGGAATCGAGAAGGAACCCGCGGAACCGAGGAAACCGCCGAATCGGCATTGTTGTCGTCTCGAGGTTGTGTCGACCTTTTCCCGGGAGGTTACACTGTGAAGCATGACGGCGAGGGAGCGACCGACGCGCTCACGCCGTGACTCACCTTTCTATCCCACCTTTCGAAATTGCAAACATGAGAACTTCTGTCATCGCGATTCTCGCGTCCACCTTGATGACCGCAACCTGTGCCACCGTCTCGGCGAAAGAATACCTGAGCGGGATCGATTGGCTCGAGCCGAAGATTGTTGAACCAGGGAAAACCGACAACGACCCTCCATCCGATGCAATCGTCTTGTTCGCCGGTCCGGAAGACGTTGCCAATTGGGAGAACGGCGAGAACTGGAAAACCGAAGGCGACGAACTCGTTGTCGGAAAAGGGGGCATCCGCACTAAAGAGAGTTTCGGCGATTGCCAACTACACGTTGAGTGGTCCGCACCGACGCCTCCGAAGGGCAAGTCACAACAGCGAGGCAACAGCGGCATCTTTCTAATGGGTCGTTATGAGATGCAGGTGCTCGATTCGTACGACAACCAAACGTACTTTGATGGCCAAGCGGCGGCGATTTACAAACAGACGCCGCCCGCGGTCAACGCGATGCGTCCGCCAGGCGAATGGAACGCGTACGATATTTTCTGGACCGCGCCGCGTTTCGATGAGAACGGCGAACTGTTGTCGCCGGCCTACATCACGGCGACGCACAACGGCGTTTTGGTGTTGAACCACTTTGAACTGTTGGGCGACACACCTTACAACCGCGCCCCGGAGTACAAAGCACACGGCCCCAAAGGTCCGATCTCGATTCAGGACCACGGTAACCCGGTACGCTTCCGCAACATTTGGATTCGCGAATTCACCCCGGCGCAGGCTGCCGAAAAAGAGGACGAGTCTGGTTCGCCAGAATAGACGGCCACTCGCATCGACCGAATCCGGGCAGATAGCTCGCGAGAGCATGAGCGGTTGGCGACTACAGTTCGTGCTCCGCGAATCGGCTACGTCAGGTGGCGGGTCCACCAGAACCTAGCAATCGCTATACTCAATCTCTCCCCTCGCCCGGATCGGATAGGTACCCGCGAATGAACATTGCCAAGCTTCTCGAAAAGCGTCGCAGCAATTGGGACGAGTTGGAGCAACTTTGTGAAGCGATGGAGGTGAGCGGGAAGACAGTCAAAGCGGGAGAAAAATACCGTGGCGCGGCAGGTGTCGTGCGGTTCGCCTCGCTATACCGCGGTGTGTGTGCGGACTTGGCTCTCGCGGACGCATACCACCTCCCTCCCGCAACGGTGACGTACCTGCATCGGCTCGTCGCCCGTGCACATAATCAGCTATACCGTTCGGGCAAATTCTCAGCGGTCGGATTCTTCGACCTGATCTTTCGCGACGCACCTCGCCAAATTTTTGCTGACCCTTGCGTGCGCATTGCGACAATCGTCTTTTTTGGTTTGTTTGGTTTGTCGATGTATCTCGGCTACCAACAAACCCTTTTCCCGGAGTTCGCCGACAACGTGGTCGGAACGGATCAGCTCCATAGCCTCGAGCAGATGTATGAACAAAGGATCGACGGTTCACTCGATCATTACGTCACCATGTCGGGGTTCTACATCATGCATAACACCGGCATCGGGTTGCAGTGTTTTGCGTATGGGATCCTGTTGATTCCATGCCTGTACATTCTCGCGTACAACGGGGTGGCGCTCGGAACGATGTTTGGCTACATGGCACGCGAAGACGTCGGCGGCAGTGACAATTTTTTCCATTTCGTGACTGCCCACGGGCCGTTCGAATTGACCGCAATCGCCCTTTCCGCAGCGGCCGGATTGCGGTTGGGCGTCGGTTTGTTTTACACCGATGGTTTGACGCGAATGGACTCGATGCGCCGGTCCGCACACCGGAGCGTTCCGATCATGGCTGCCGCGGCGACCTTGTTCGTATTGGCTGCGTTTACGGAGGGCTTTTTGTCACCGAGTCCGGCGCCGTATCTGTTTAAAGCTGCGTGGGCGATCATGTCGTCCGCGTTAATCAGTTTCTACTTTGTCGTGTTGGGGTTTCCGCGCGGCCCTCAACGCTCGACGTTACGGAGCGGCTAGGTCAACGTGCAACTCGATGAAACCCATGTCGCGATTCGCGTTCGAACGTTGTCGGAGATCGGTGACCTTTCGTTGCTGATGATCCGTCGGTATCCGAAGGCGTTTTTTCATGCGTTCTTCGCCGGGGCAGCCGTTTGGATCATTGCCGACCTGCTTCTGCTCGGTTGGCTGCCGAACCGGTTTAACAGCGAAGACTTATTCTCCGGTGAAGGTGACACGGATCGTTGGAGATACATGTATTGGATGTCCACACTGGTATTCCTGCAGGCTCCGATCGCTGGCGTCCTGACGACCTACACGCTCGGTCAGGCTATTTTTGACAAACAGCCAACCCTACGCAGCGCGATCGGCGAGGTGCGGCGAATGTTCTGGCCATTGCTGTGGACGCTCGGCGTCAGGCGACTGGTCATTCCCGCGATGATTTTTGCCATGTTGCAGTGGGAACAGGATGCCGACGCGTTGCTCGATTTCGTCATCCCGACGGGCTTAATCTTTTGCGCGGCGTTGATCCGCAGCAACCGACCGTTTGTCCCCGAGATGATTTTGCTCGAGCGTTGTCCGTTACGCAGCAAAGACCAACACGCGATCACGTTGAAACGTCGATCCAAGGCGTTGCATTCGCCGATGTCGAGTGATCTCGGCGGTCGATTCATTACCGTTTCGATGACACTGCTGGTGCTTCTCGCGTGCGTCTACTTTGCACTGGTTTGGACGCGTGGGATTGCGTTGGGTAATTGGTCGGCGGACCGGTTCACGATGTTGGTGTTTTTCCCATTGGCGTTGTGGTTGATCGCGTCGCTGAGCGTTGTCGTTCGGTTGCTAGGATATCTCGATGCCCGCATCCGCTTGGAAGGTTGGGAAGTGGAGTTGGCGATACGCGCCGAAGCGATTCGCCAATTCGGAGAAGACAGCATGTCCGTTTCGCTCAATCCGGTGCGTCAGATCCATCGGGAAGTGAAGGAAGTCGACCAAGTCAACCAAACTCCGGCCGAGGGTGGTGAGGCTCCGAACATCAACTCCGCGCCCGCGGTCGAGACCCCCAATACCTCTCAGCCGGATCACACGGGGCCGCCGACGGAGAATTCCGAGATCGAATCCGAAAAGGGGACGACCACGTTACTTTGGGTTGGATGGGTGATCGGCCTCGCCTGCTGCCTCGCGAGTTCATCTGCGGCGATCGCGTCACCAACAATTCGGATAAACACCGTTGCTGTCGTTGCTGACACGTCCGTCGTATCGGAATCGGTCTGGTACGACGCGGAGACCAATGAGGTCCGAGCGATCGAACTGCAGGACACGCGAGTCGACACCAAAAACCGGGACAGCCGGTGGCTCAACCGCCCCACACCGCCTCCGAAACCGCCTGCTGCGCCAACCCCGACAGCGTCCTGGTGGGGCGACATCAGTTTCGGAAACATCATCGGCTGGTTGTTGCTAGCGTGCCTGGTAGTCGGTTTAGTTGCGTTGTTGATGTACGTGTTTGCCAACAGCTCATTCGACTTCCGTCCGGACACGTTATCGCAATCGATGGTGCATTCACGAACGCTCGACGAGCAGACCAAGCAGCGAATTTCGGAGTTGCCGGCCGAACTGAGGGACACGAATGTGAACCCGCGGTCGGAACTCGAACGGTTGATTGCGGCGGGAGATTACGACCGTGCAATCATCTATTTGTACGGTCATCAATTGCTGATGCTCGACCGTGCCGGACACCTGCGTCTTTCGCGTTGGAAAACGAACAAACAATACGTGCGGGAATCCAAACAAACCGATCAAGAAATCGGCCTTCAACTCAATCAAACCGTCGACGCGTTCGAGCACTCCTACTTTGGCAGGCATGCTCTCTCCCGCGAACGGTTTGAAGACCTATGGCAGAACAACCTGCAAATCGAGAAAGCGCTAAACGTGACCGGAGGCTCTCGATGAAAGCCTTCCCGATTTTGGCTGCCGCGGCCCCGCGCCCGATTGGAACGCTGCTTGTCATTGCATCCTGTGTGTTGCTTCTTGGCGGGTGCATCGAATTTAACACGGAATATGGCAGCAGCAGCGGGATGGCGGGTCAGGAAAGCGTCAACGGCTTTGGCGCATTTCGCAGTGCGATCGCAAAGGTTACCGAGGAGACGCCGCGTGAAGTCAAAACGCGGGAATTGTATCGACTGTCGGTTCGCGAGCAGCAAAACGACGCGATTGTTTGGCTTCCGATGTCATGGCCTCCTCTGAACGAGTATTCGGTGCGGGAATGGATGGAAAATTGGTTGACGGACGGAAACCACACGTTGATTCTCGTCCTGCCTGACAGCGGTAGCACCGAGGAATACTTTCATACCGCCGCCGATATCGCACCACCGGATCAACGGTTGGAGTATCGTCGAAAACTCGCCAAAGAAATTAACTCACGCTTGCTGTCGGATATTGTTCGAGAAGACATCGAGGCGACTGGTTGGTTCACCGCGGAAGCGTTGCCTTATCGGACGCGACTGCCAGACCGAAGGGTCTGCGACTTTGACGTCAAGCCTTATCGCAAAGACAAACCGTCCCCAAACGCATCGAACAATCCTTCGGAAGCGTCGCAGATAGATCTCGACAAAGGGTCACCCGATGATGCCGTGTCGCCGAGCTCTACAACAGAACCGGCGAACGACCACGAGCCGGCCGATTTCGAAACGTTGCTTAGCGAAACGACCTCGGTGATGGCAGGCAAGACGTCGTTGACGACTCTCGCGCGGTTGCGAAAAAAGGAGTGGGGTGATTCGCAAATCTTGATCGTATCGAGCGGCGGACTGGTCACCAATTTTGCGATGACTGCGGACGCAGGACTCGAAATGGCGGACTTGATTCGCGATGAAATCCATTCCGTCGCGAATTCAAGTAACAACGACGAGGACGTTGAGGACGGCGATTCGAACAACGAAGAGATCGTGGTTTCTTTTTTGAGTTCCGATTTCCTGCCGATTCCGATATCGAACGCAGAACCGGGGGTTCCTCAGTCGAAAGGATGGGAATTGATGACGGAAATGCCATTGAGTTTGATCAACATGCATGTGGCTTTCCTGGGAATCGTTCTCTGTTTGATGCTACTGCCCGTTTTTGGTCGACCACGGAACGTCCGTTACAACCGAGTGACGCATTTCGGGAACCACTTATCCGCGATGGCGATGTTGATGCGTCGTGGCGGCGGGAAGGAATACGCACATCAAAAGATCAGTCAGTATCTTCGGCACGTCCGAGGCGAAACCTCCGGCCCGTGGGTACTACCGGAATCGCCCCCGACGCCATCGACCAATCCTCCACCAGAATTCGCCGCTGCCAAGGCTGAAGAATCGTCCGCCCCCACCCTGACGCGGACGGGCCAAGCAAACGACGTGTGATGGGTATTAGCGGTATCGTTTTCCGGCGACTGGTTTATATTCGGGCCGCGTCTATGCTGCATCGTTTTTGTCGCTCGCTGTCCGTTATTGCCCACCATGAGTTCTGCTTCTGTGTCGTCTTCTGAGACCGATCCCACGTTTGGGATGTTTACCTGTGCCCATGGTGCGGAAGGGATCGTCAAAAAAAACATCGCGGAAAAGGGGTGGCGTCTGTCGTTCTCGCGTCCGGGCTTTGTGACGGCGAAACACGATGAGGCTACAACTCTTCCGACAGATATTTTCATCCGGACCGCGTCGAAATCTCTCGGCAGTGGCAAGTCGGGTGATGCGGACGAATTGATCGACCGACTGATTGAAAAGCTGTCTGGTTTGCCACTGCCGTTTGATCAATTGCACGTTTGGCCTCGTGATCGCGCTCCAATTGGTCGGTTCGATTTCGAACCAGGCAGCGACGAGGTTTCTCTCGCGGTGGCGACGCGAATCCTCGAACGCCTCGGACCGGACCACCTTCGTTGTGCTACCGCGAACGATGTCGCGCAGCCTTCCGATCGTGTGCTCGATGTGGTTTTGGTCGATCCCTCGCATTGGTTTTTTGGGATGCACACCGCGTCGACGTTGCCGACGCGATGGCCCGGTGGTGTGCAGCCTGTTGCACCGGAGCACGAGCCGATTTCGAGAGCGTACTACAAGGCGGCCGAGGCGATTGCGTGGAGTGGTTTTGATTTGCGGCCGGGGGACCTCGCCGTCGAGGTAGGCAGTGCTCCCGGTGGTGCATGCGGGAGGTTGTTGGAGATGGGCCTTGACGTGATCGGCATCGATCCCGCTCAGATGGATCCACGGATTGCCAATCACCCACGGTTCCGGCATTACGCGGCTCGAGCCGGCGACCTACCTCGACGAATTTACCGTGGTGCGAAATGGTTGCTGGTTGATTCAACGGTCAAACCCGACGCGACGCTCAGCACGGTGCGGAACATTGTCGAAAGCCGCGAAACGAGTATTCGGGGGTGTCTGATCACGATGAAGTTGGGCGATTACGAGAGAGCAAGTCAGATACCACGCTGGTGTCGTGAGGTGCAGCGTTGGCGGCCGGAGAAGATCGAGATTCGTCACTTGGCTCGCAACCGATGCGAGGTGTGTTTTGCAGTGACCCTGCCAAAGTAGTGGTGCCGCGATTTGGTGACGTCGACACAGGTAACGAGCGAAAGAATTTCCGAGCGGGTATATTGGATGCATCCTAGTTTCGCCGTTTTGATCGTCGCACGTTAAAGGAAACAATGGTCACTCCGCCTCCGAGAGAAGACGAGTCCGCTCAATTGCCCGTCGGTGACGTCGAGGCGGCGGCTGCGTTGATAGCCAGCGTCAACGAGGTAAAAAAACAGGTCGGCCGCGTCGTTGTTGGTCAGAGCGACGTGGTTGAACAGTTGCTGATCGCGATCCTCGCCCGTGGACACTGCTTGCTCGAAGGCGTGCCGGGACTCGCGAAAACATTGATGGTGCGAACGCTCGCCTCGTCGATGAGTTTGGATTTTCGCCGAATTCAGTTCACCCCCGATCTCATGCCCGGCGACATCACGGGGACAGACATCATCCAAGAGGACCACGAGACCGGCCGGCGAGAGATGGTGTTTCGCAAAGGTCCGATTTTCACCCAGATGTTGCTCGCCGACGAAATCAACCGGACACCGCCGAAGACCCAAGCGGCTCTGCTCGAGGCGATGCAGGAGCATGAGGTCACCGCGGGAGGACAGACCTATTCTTTGGCGGAACCGTTTTTCGTTTTGGCGACACAAAATCCGATCGAGCAAGAGGGGACCTACCCGTTGCCCGAAGCGCAGCGTGACCGATTCCTTTTTCACGTCGTGGTTTCCTATCCGAGCCGCGAGGAAGAGGCCCTGATTGTCGATCTCACGACATCGGGCGAAACGCCGGAAGTTGGGCACGTCATCAGTGGCGAAGACATCGTGCGATTCCAATCGTTGGTTCGCCGAGTTCCCTTGCCGAGTCACGTGAAGGATTGGGTGATTGATTTGGTGCGGGATGCGCGGCCGAACTCGCCCGATTCGAAAGACTGGGTGCGTGAATGGATCCAGTGGGGGCCCGGCCCGCGAGCGAGTCAACAGTTGGTGCTCGCGTCAAAAGCCAGAGCACTCTTAAACGGCCGGACCCACGTGACGATCGATGACGTGCAAACGCTCGCTCTTCCGGTATTGCGTCACAGGATCGTTCCCACCTTTGCGGCCGAGGCCGACGGGGTGTCGATTGAGGATCTGGTCGACCGTTTGGTACAGGAACATCGCGTCGCTCCGGCGAGCTTGCTGTGATGATCTGCTGCACGTGGTGTCGCTCTGGGTTTTATGCAGGCTTTTTACGCGGCACGACGCGATGAAAGTGAAGGTAGACCTCCTGATCGACAACGCGACGAACACCTTCCACTAAGCACTTCGGTTCGTTGTCCCGTTCACCCTCGGCAATGATCTGTTCGATCGGCGTTCCCGGGGCGACCGAAAATGTGCGTTGGTTGATTGTTTGATTGCCGGCATCGAGTTCCGGAATGATGAAGTGACACGTCGCGCCAAACGTCAGCATGCGTGCATTGTTGGCATCGTGGTACGGACGGAATCCGGGAAAGCCGGGCAACAAGCCGTGATGCAAATTGATGATTCGCCCTCCGGCAAATTGCCAGCACACTTCGGCCGGCAAAACTCTCATATAGCGAGCGAGAATCAGGTAGTCGATTTCGAATTCATCGAGCGTGGCGACCAGTCTCTCGTTATCAGCCGCCCCCTGACCGTCACCGATCATGCGAAACTCGGAATCGAATTCGTCAGCGAGCGACGCAAGCTTTTTCCGGTTTGAAATCACCACAGGAACGTCCGCATTGATTACCCCATCGGTAACGGCCTGCAAGACGGCCCGGGGGGTGTCTTCGACGTAGGTGCACGCGACGGCGAGCCGTGGACGTTGCCCGCGAAAGTTTGGGCTCCAAACTCGGATTGACAATCCGGTGTGCTCGCCGATTTGACGCATTTCTTCCTGGAGATTCCGCAACGACACGTTGCCGTTGTTTGCCGGTGCGGGATCGAATTCGATTCGACATAACATCGCAAACAGAGATCGCTCGTCATGGTCGTACATCTGAATTTCGGCGATGCGGGCCCCTCGACCGGTGAGGTGGTGAATGATCGGATCGGCCAAACCGGTGTGGTCGGGGCCAAGTGCGGTGATGACGACTTCCATGGCGGCGCGAGGATAAAACGAGTGGAGAGTATGGTGGACGTCACTGCAGCCGACGATCAGAATGCAGCATTCGAACGCCTAATCTACCACCGTGACAATCGGCGTTGCCACCCCGTCCCGACCGTCGTTTGTCGACGAAAACGCGTCGCTTCCGTCGGCGCAGCCGTCTCTCGCGGAGCCGCACTCGAGCACTTTCTGATGACCAAAACGAAGAGAAAGCCAAAACGCAACTCGGATCCGACGCCCGAGGTGACTCGTCGCCGCGTCCGTAATCGGGCCGATCTCCCCAAGGGCGAGAACCTTTGCGACCACTGCACCGCGAAGTGCTGTCACTATTTCGCCCTGCCGATCGACGAGCCGGTTTCGCGAAAGGACTTTGATTTCATCCGTTGGTATCTACTGCATGACCGCGCGAGCGTTTTCGTTGACGAGGAAACCTGGTACCTGCTCGTTCATACGACGTGCAAGCACCTGCAAGATGATTACCGATGCGGGATCTATGAAACACGGCCACAAATCTGTCGCGAGTACACGACCGACGAGTGCGAGTTTGATGACGACTGGTGTTATGAACGCTACTTCGAAACCCCGGAACAGATCGACGAATACGCCGATGCTTTGTTCGGCCCGCAATTCGAACAAGAGGGACGTCGCAAGAAAGATGTGCTGCGTCGCCGCAGGCCGACAGGATTGCCTGTCGTGTCCGCTTAGGAGTTGGCGTCAGGCGTGTTTTGGGGTGGTGGATTTTGAATGATCGAGATCCTGTTGCATGAGGATCTATAACGAGATCCATTACGGGGTCCCCACAACACGGGGAATTTGTCAGTCGGCGGCGATCTGTAAAATGTCCACGGTTTCGTTCGGTTCGGTTTGAATCGTGAGCGTCCGGTCGCGATACCTGAGTTTGCACGCTTTACCCGAGAGAGATCGCAGGGTTGCGCCGGTGAGTTGATGATTCGCCCAACGCATATCAATCTCGAAACCGCCGCGGGCACGTAGCCCGGTGACGGATCCGGTCGGCCAGGCGTCCGGCAACGCGGGCAGCAGTTCGACTTCGCCCGCATGCGACTGCAACAACATCTCCGCAATGCCTGCGGTTCCTCCGAAGTTGCCGTCGATTTGAAACGGCGGGTGTTTGTCAAACAGGTTGTTGTAGGTCGAGTTCCGCAGCAAAAGAGCCACGTTGTCGTGAGCCCGATTGGCATTTTTGAACCGTGCCCAGAAATTGATAATCCACGCTCGGCTCCATCCGGTATGCCCGCCACCGGAAGCCAGCCGGGTTTCAAGTGACCTCCGTGCTGCCGCGACCATCTCCGGCCGGTTGTTAAGGTGGTACTGCGTACCGGGATAAAGACCGTAGAGATGAGAAATATGACGGTGTCCGGGATCAACCTCTTCAAATTCCTGTCCCCATTCCATCAGCCGTCCGTCGGAGCCGATTTGGGGCATCGCCAAGTTCGCGAAACTGCGTTTCACCTCCGCGACAAACGGATCTTCGATGTCGAGGATCTCTGCGGCCTCGATCGTGTTGTGAAAGAGATCCCAGATGATCTGCTGGTCCATGGACGGTCCCATCGACAAATTGGTGCGGACCTTCGTGCCAGGAACGTAAAACTTGTTTTCGGGCGAGGTGCTCGGTCCCGAAACGAGTTTCCCTGTACGAGGGTCTTCCACGAGCCAATCGAGGAAGAACAGCGAAGCTTCTTTGAGAACGGGATAGGCCCGCTCTTCGAGAAATTCGCAATCGTTGGTGAATTGATAGTGCTCCCACGCGTGCCGTGCACACCACGCGGCTCCAACCACCCACTGACCATATTGCACGTTTCCAAACGGAGCCGTGCCGTGCCAAACGTCGGAGGTGTGACCGGCCATAAAACCTCGATGACCGTAGAGGTCTTTGGCGGTCTGTTGTCCGGACGGCACGAGACGCTCGAGGTAACTGATGAACGGCAGGTGCAATTCCGAGAGGTTGCACGTTTCAGCCGGCCAATAGCACATCTGAATGTTGATATTGATGTGATAGTCACTGTTCCACGGGGCCCGCAGGTCTTTGCACCACAATCCCTGAAGATTGGAAGGCAAACTTCCCGGTCGCGACGACGCGATAAGCAGGTAACGCCCATAGTGAAAATACAGAGCCTCCAGATTTGAATCGATCTTAGTTTCACTACTGGAGTATTTACGAAGTCGGGCGAGAGTTGACTGATCGACTCGAGCCCCTAGGTTCAACGTTACCCGGCGGAAGAGTTCTTGATGAGAGTCGACCGCGTCGGACTTCAGCGTTTCGTATGTTTTCTTAACGGCGTCGGCAATCGTTTGTTGGCAACGTTGGGCCCGATCATAACCGAGAGGCGACGTAGTATCGTCGCGGTTGTAGTCGGTGGCTGCGGAGACATACAGCGTTGCTTCGTCGGCAGATTCGATCACCAATTTACCGTCATCAACATGTGTTGACCCACCACGTGTTTCGACTTGGTATCGCGTCGAAAACCGAACTCCGAGGTGAGACTTCCCGTGCGCGGCCTGGCCGTTGGCGACAATCGCATGATCACCTTCAGTCACTACGTCGAAGATACCATCACGTTGCACCTCGGCGGAAAAGGAGATCGACGCGGGACGGCTCGCGGACAAATGCACCACGACGACTTGGTCGACCGGACTGACGAAAACTTCACGCGTGTAACTTGTATCGTCGATCGTGAACCGCGTTGTGCAAATAGCGGTATCGAGATTCAGGTCGCGGCGATACTCGGTCACGGGCTGATCAATATCAAAGTCGAGCCGCAACTCGCCCATGGTTTGATAGCTCCGTGGCGAGATGCGATTGGGCATCAACGCCTGCTGTCTTTTTTGTGCCTGAGCGTATTTGCCGTCAAAGAGCAATTGACGAATCTCATCGGTTTCCTCGCTGATATTCTTTTCGGCGATGGGAAAGGGAGGGCCCGCCCAAATGGATTCTTCGTTGAGTTGGATCAGCTCGCTCGAGACGCCGCCGTAGACCATCGCGCCGAGTCGACCATTGCCCAGTGGCAGAGCCTCTTCCCAGAATTTTGCTGGGCGGTTGTACCACAGTGACCATTCTTCGCTCGGGGCGCTGCCGAGAGGTTGGATCGCGGTTGACTCGGAATGGGTAAACTTGTCTACCGCAAAGACGCAGTTGCTAGCGGTCACAACCGAGAGAATGAAGAAGCCAACCAAAGTTTGCGGACGCAGTCGAATCATAGAAGCCGTTTACCCACCGAATCTCGAGGAAACACCAGACAGGTCCATAGACAACCTTATTTTAGACTCAGATTCAACTCTATGTGATCGTCGAAACAGCGATACCGCGGCAACGGAACCGACCGTTATCCCGAGCGAGTTTGTACGGATGCACCGAACGAGACGTGTGCCACGGAAGATTGTGCGCAGCAGGACCAGATCTCGCTCTGCCGAGCATGCTTGAAGCCGACACACGACGACGTTCCTTTCGAAACACCAAGAGGCGGCGAGCGAACGAGGTGGTCAGAAAACTGGAATTGTTGCGAATTATTTTCCAACAGCGATGAATGACTCGAGTTGTTGGATCACCTGCCGGTTCGATTCGACGATTCTTGGGTAGAGACGCTGGACCTCCGTGACATTGTTTTGATGGGTAAGGCTTTCCATTTCTTGCAATTGATCGACAAGTCGCTTGGCATCGAAAAGAGCGGCGGCGCCCTTCAGGGTGTGTGCGGCGCGTCCTGCAATCTCGAGATTTTGTTCCTCAATGGCGACTCGCATCTCTTCGCCTTTGGCCTGACATTCTGAGACGAGTGCCTGGGCGAGTTCTCTCAAGATGGAATCATCGCAACCTCCCATTTGGGTGCGTGCCGACTCAACATTCACGAAAACAGCACCGGGGTCACGATTCAACTCGGGAGAGTTCACTGATTGCCGCGTGGTGTTCCCGTGGTCTTCGACCGGTGGTGATTTTGGCGGTTTGTTTTGCGTGTCTTTCTGAAGAGAGGCGAAAGCTTCGGCAATGCGTTTCGGATCGATCGGTTTGCTGATGTAGTCATCCATTCCGGCCTCGAGACACATCTCGCGATCGCCTTTCATCGCGGCCGCCGTCATTGCGATGATCGGGATGTGTTCGCCGGTCTGTTCTTCTTCGGCACGAATCGCCGCGGTGGCTTCGGTACCGTCCATCACCGGCATTTGCCAGTCCATCAGAATCAGGTCGAAGTCGCCTTTTCGCCATGCCTCGATGCCGAGCTGTCCGTTTTCGGCGGTTTCAACGCGGTGCCCGAGTCGTTGCAGTAACCCGACAGCGACGCGTTGGTTGATGTAGCTGTCCTCAACCAAAAGAATGTTCAACGGGGCGGTTGCCGCAATCACGTCGCGATCCGCCGAACGTGTGCGTGGTGCCTGTTGGTGATGTTTCACCTGAAGGATCGTTTCGAGCAGTTCGGACTGAACGATCGGTTTGGTCATGTACCGAGCGATATTGAGCTCTCGACAACGACGCGAGTCATCACCGCCCGCCGACGAGGAAACCATGATGACGTCGACGCGACTCAGCGCGGGATCCTTGCGGATCGATTCCGCGACGGTAAACCCGTCCATCTGCGGCATCATGCAATCGAGCAACACGAGTTGATAGGGTGTTTGCGTCGGTTGAGGGCAGGACTCCGTTTGCACGTTGGCGTCGTCAGGTTGGCCATTGCGATCGCCATCCACCTGCGCGGCAGCCCGACGAAGTTCCTCGAGTGCGCTGGCACCGTTATCGACACAGGTAGGGCAAAGGTTCCACGCGGTCAGCAGATCGTGAAAGATCCGTCGGTTGGTTGAGTTGTCGTCGACCACGAGCACCGGCATTCCAATCAGTCCGTCGAGTTCGGCGGGCGTTGGTGGCGGGGCAGGATCGCTGATTCCGAGCGGAACGTTGAAATGAAATGTCGTACCAACACCCAGCTCGCTCTCGACCCAAATGCGTCCCCCCATCAACGAAACGAGCTGAGACGAAATTGTCAGGCCGAGCCCCGTGCCGCCGTATTTTCTCGTGGTTGACGAATCGACCTGCGAGAATGAATCAAAGACCTTTGTGAGCGCCTGTTTTGGGATGCCGATCCCGGTGTCGCGGACAGAGAAATGCAGGATGACCGAGTCGTCCGAATTCCCATTGAGGTGCGAATCATCGGTGACATCTTCCCGGTCGACCGAGATGACGACTTCGCCTTGCTCGGTGAACTTCATCGCATTGCCGGCGAGGTTGATGATGATTTGTCGAAGGCGACCGGGGTCTCCCTGGACCCACTGCGGGATCTGCGTGTCGATTCGGCAAGCCATCTCGAGGCCTTTGTCGGCGGCTCGGACGCTGAGCGATTTTGCGGTCGTCTCGACACATTCACGAAGGTCAAACGGAATGACCTCCAGTTCCATCTTGCCGGCTTCGATTTTCGAGAAGTCCAGGATGTCGTTAATCAATCGCAACAGCGAGTCCGCCGAACTGCGAACCATGCCGAGATACTCACGTTGTTCATGTTCGAGCGAGGTGTCGGCGAGGAGTTCGCTCATGCCGATGATGCCGTTCATCGGCGTGCGAATCTCATGGCTCATGTTCGCCAGAAAAGCACTTTTGGCTTGGTTGGCCTCGAACGCGTCATCCCGCGCGGCGACCAATTCCTGACGGGTCTGTTGGAGCTGTTCGCTCATCAAATTGAAATGGCTGGCGAGTTTGGTGATCTCATCATGTCCGGCGTCGACGACTCGTGTTTCCAGTTTGCCGTTTGCGATAGCGACGGTGGCTTCGGTGAGGTGTTTGATTCGTCGCGAGAGAGACCATGCGATCAACCCGCCGGCGAGCGCCGCCATAAACGTGGCTGTGAGGGAGAACCAACGCAGACGGCGGCGCAATTCGTTGACCGGTGCGAACGCGAGCGATTCTTGAGTCTCGCTAACGAGAATCCAACCCAACCCGTCAAAATCGCCGTACCCCTGGGAGCGAGCGAGTGCGACGAGATATGCTTCATTGGTTTCCGATTCGACGTGGTAGGTGGTGGCGTATGGAGATCGGTCGGAAAGCCGCACGTTGGCGAGGTAATGCGACGCGTCACTCATCGGGCGTGATTGTTCGTTGCCGACATGCAAAACCTGGCCTTCATGATTTAGCAATATCAAACGTTCGCCACGTCCGTATCTTTCGGTGCGGCGGTCCACCACGTTGAAGACTTCGTCGATATTCATGACCGCCTTCATCACGCCGAGAAACTCGCCATCGGAATCGTCGACTCGGAGTGCGAGGTCGATCGAGTAGATGTGGGCACTGTCGTCGAACTTCACATCACTGATATAGGAACCTTCACGAACGGCCTCCTGCCACCAAAGTTCGTCATTCTGTCGGTAGTCCGACGTTCGATTGGACTGCGCGATGTTTGCGCCGAATCGGTTGGTGAAGAACACCTCGCCGAAGACTTGGTATCCGCTGCCCTCGTTGATTTTGTCGATCAGTGAACGCAGGTCACGAGCGACCTTGTTGTTCATCAATGATCGCATGATGGGCGTCGTTTCGCCGGGCGGAGTTTCTCGCCATTTTGCTTCACGCTGATCGATGATCTGTTCGACGTCGTCGAATTTGAGAAAATCGACGTTTGATTCGGCGAGCGTTTGTTGGATCAAGTCGCTGCGTGAATAAGCGATCCACTGATTGAAACGCGACTGAACGATCCGGTCGATTTCATCCATGACCGCAGCGGCGCGTGTCTGCGAAGTCTTTTTAATCGCGTCTTGGAGGCTGTTTTGCCCAACGCTCGTCGCGTAGTTTCCGACCGTCCAAATCAACGCTGCCGGCAACAGCGTTGCGAGGAGCAGTTTGTAGATGATTCGCACTACTACTCGCCTTTGCCTGCGCCGCCTACGGCTAAGGGTAACTGATTCTGCACCATGTCCACGTTTTGAATTGTAACCCAACGGGGGGATCGTTCGTAGATTCAGTTTGCAACGTAAAAAGATAACGAGACGGTTCGTTCGGTGCTCGTGAGCAGCCAACCGTTTCGAGAAAGTCACGATTCCAGAAAGTCACGCTTACCGAATTTCGCGCCACCGCGGGAAGCGGACTATTGCAGGATTCGGCGGAGGGTGGCAACGCGTTCTTGAGAGCCGCCCCAGCTCGGGTCGACGGAGTGTCCGGCTCGGGCAGCGGCGACGAGGTGCGCCATCAGGCCCTCGATACTGACATCTCGGATCTCGCTGATTTGTTCGAGCGTGTAGCCGTCGCGGCAAAGTCGCCAAGTCCAATACCCGTTTCGAATCGCGTTTGAATCAGTGTCCACCGCGACCGGATCTTGGCTCTCCGGGATCGGCTCTGCGATAGGAGCCGACGCCGGCGAGGTGTTGTCCGCTGAGGAGGGTGATGGGTTCGCCTGCGGAGCCTGCGTTGCAGCGGGTTGCGGTTGAGACGGTTCCGGGGGGTGGTCGATTTCGTGCTGCGAGATGGTGGTCGCAATCAGTTCGAGCAAATCGCTGCCGTAGGCTTCCATAAACTCGCTGCTGATTCCCGAGACACTCTCGAGCTGCGTCGCGTTGGCGGGACGCGATTGTGCCAACCGTTCGATGGTTGAACCGGTCAGGATCTGATGCGGCGAAACTCCCAACGCGGCCGAACGCTTTCGCCGGAACCGCTTCATCCGATCGGTCAGTTCACTGACTAGGGTTTTCTCGGGATCTTCCGCGATGATGTCGCTCAGTTCGATCCCGCCGCGCGGTGTCGCCAGGTGGTCATCGTCGTTCGTGTTCGGCGAGGAAGCGTTCGGTCCCGCAGGACGCTGCTTCCTCTCCTCGGCGATGTCGGTTCGTTGAGTCGTTGCCGCGGCGGCGGAAGATGCGCCGGTCGCCGATTCACTCGGCCGCGCCGACGTTACCGAAGGAGACGTTGGCACAGAAGACGTTGCTGCAGACGGCGCCGGCGCAGAGGAGGTTACGCCAGAAGGCGTGTCGGAGCTTTCCTCGGTTGCCACATCGCCCGACTCAATCTGCGAGGCAGCACGCGAGAGCTTCTTCGCCAGTCGATGCTTTAACTGAAAAGCGGCCGGCAAAGGATCCTGGCAGTTCATCACCCGTCGGCCTGGATCGGTCATGTGAATCGTCGGCCGGCGTTCGCTGATTTCTTTCTGGTCGAGCAGCCCCGCCGAGAGCAGCGAATCCATCACGTCGGCGAGTTCGGCTTGGGTCATGCCCGTCAACATCCCGTACGTGCTCAACCGATCGAGTCGCAACTGGGTGACCCTTTTGTTTTTTGAACCGGCCAGCATTTGGGCGATCAGGTTCTTTCCGAGCCGTCCGTGCGTACGCACGACGCCCGAGAGCACGACGCGAATCCCGGTGAGCAGGTGACGTTCGTCCACATCCGGAAACGCGACCGACATGGACGGGCCCGGTGTGCCGGCAGACTCTTCGCTGCTCCAATTCCCGTCGCGGATCAGTTTGCCTCCGACCGGATCGCAGCGGTCGCAACGGGTACAATCATCTGCGTTGGGATCGCCGAAGTAATCGAGAATGACACGTTGCCGACAGGATGACGCGCGGGCGAACTGAATGACGGCTTCGAGTTTTTCATACTCGGCTGCCTTCCGTCGTTCGAGTTCTTCGAAATCGATCGGGAGTTGTTCGAAACGCAGGTCGCGCCGTGTGATGTGAACCGCGCGGCCACGAAACGGAGGCACGTAGTCGAAGGCACGCAGTTTGGTCAGTTCCCGCAACTGCGTGGTAACCTTGGCACGGTCCATGTCTGCGTGTTTGGCGATCACATCGGGACGAACATAGACGTCTTCTCCGCGCCGGTCGCCGACGACTTTTTCAACGGCGGTCATGACTCGCCGTTTGATTTTGGCTTCGCGTGGAAGGAAGTCGAGCAGCGTAGGAACGTCGCTATCGATCCGAACGATCGCTTGATTCGAACCGGCATCGAGACGCTTGAGCACGCCGGCGCGAGCGAGCAAGGTTTCCGACGTGCTGATCGCTTCGGTCCCGTCGCGGACTTCAATCGCGGTCCGCAGTTGCTCGAGCGTCAGTTCGATGGGATCTTCCTCGCACGAAAGCAGATACTCGTAGACTTTCTTAACGGTTGCTTTGGATGGATAACGGTTCTCGATGAAGAACTCTTGGATTTGTCGATCAAAGTAAGCGAACAGCAGCAGGCAATCACTCATGATGCCATCGCGTCCGGCACGACCGGCTTCCTGATAGTAGGCCTCGAGCGATCCGGGAATGTTGAAATGAACGACGAAACGGATGTCCGATTTGTCGATCCCCATCCCAAACGCGTTGGTAGCGACAATTGCCGAGAGCTCGCCTTTCATGAACGCTTCTTGAACACGGCGGCGATCGTCGGGATGCAGCCCGGCGTGATAGGCTCCAACTTTGCGACCGGTTTTTTCAGGCAACCAATCGGCAATCTCTTCACAGCGTTTCCGGGTCGCCGCGTAAATAATCCCAGTGCCCTCGCGGCCGCGAAGATACTTCTGCAGCAGATCACGTTTGGCGTTGTCGTTGTTGCACGACTCAACAGCGAACTTCAAGTTGGTGCGTGCAAACCCGGTAACGAACACGCGAGGTTCTTGCAGGTTTAACAACTCGCAAATGTCATCGCGCACCGTTGGCGTTGCCGTTGCGGTCAACGCGATGGTTTGAACGCCGCCCAGGTAGCGATCTCGAAATCGCCCCAGACGCGCGTAGTCGGGCCGAAAGTCGTGCCCCCATTCGCTCACGCAGTGAGCCTCATCCACGGCGAGCAAGGCGATGTCTGCTTTGGAAACGGCGTCGAGAAACATGCCGTTGCGGAGCCGTTCGGGGGCCACATAGACGAGGTCGAGTTCACCGCGGGACATCGCTTCCATGACCGATTCTTGCTGCCCCTGCGACAAGGAACTGTTGATCAGTTTTGCCCGGATGCCGCGCGCCTGCAGCGTGTCGACTTGATCTTTCATCAACGCAATCAACGGCGAGACGACAATCGTCGTTCCCTCGCGAGCGAGCGCCGGCAGTTGATAGCACAGACTCTTCCCACCGCCGGTCGGCATCACGCACAGGCAATCCTCACCCGACGCCAACGCATCGACGACGTCCCGTTGCCCCGGACGAAACGACTCCAATCCAAAGCGTGGCAGCAATGTTTCGGGCGAGTCGGTTGTCGGGCGGACAACCCGAGATTGAGCAGTCGCAGAAGGGCTCGACGAATCACCGGAGGGAGTAACGGTCGATTTGGAAGGAATCGCGGGCGGTGTCATCCGAAACGCCTGGGCGGGAGAAAAGGAAAGGGAGGCTGTTGAGCGAGCGGGTTGAGTGGGTCGGTCGAGTTGAGCGTCCTGCCCGACCGGTGTCTCGCAATCGCACGAGAAAACATTCGTAGAAGCGTTCGAGGCTGAATTCGTTCCAAATTGCGATGCCCGTTATAGCAAATCTTCGCCTTGAACGAACCGCATCACGCAATCGCACTGGGTCACGCAATCGCACTGGGCCACGCAATCGCCGCCTGCTCGTATTCTGCTCGCAGGGTTCCACGTGTAGACTGGCGGCACGTGCCCCACCCATTAGACGCCCACCTATTCGAAGGTTGTTCTGGAACCATCGGTGGAGGGTCTGCTTCGCGGGTGAGTGTCTCGATCGATTCGACGAGACAACGAGTGAAGGCACGCTCGCCGATTCAATCGCAGCGGTCTTATGCGAATCAGTCATCTCGTATACCCGATTGTCCAACCAATCCTGCGGTCGCTGCGCCGCAGTCCACTCCTGATCCGCCGCATATTTGATGTGCGTGTGCCTCCCGATGTCGCGGTTCAATACGACCCGACGACGGTGCTGCTCGCGCGGACAATGCGGGACCTCGTCGCCCAGAACCTATCGAACCGCGGCAGCGAACCACCGCTGAGGTTGCTCGAAATGGGCATCGGCCAGGGGGCCCTGGTCAGTTTGTCGATCGCCGCCCAAACGCGACCGGAGGCCGTCCGGATCGACGGAGTGGACTGTTCGCCGAGTCGAGTCAATAGTTCGCGAGAGGTGGCTCGTTTCAACGGATATGACGCTCATTTTTGGCAGAGCGATATGTTCACCGATGTGGCGTCCGAATCGCAATACGATTTCATTTTCTTCAATCCACCTTACGTTCCGACGCAAACCGGACGCGAGCTTCAATTGACGCAGCGTCTCGAAGTCGACGGTGACCAGATGTGGGACGGCGGCGAAGACGGCGCAGACGTCCTGCGGGAGTTCTTACGTCAATCGCGGGAATATTTGTCGCCGGGGGGATGCGTCGTGTTCGGTGTGCAAGAAATTTTCTTGCCTGATGCCCTCGTGCGCAAAACAATGGAGCCGTTTGGATATCAGCGCATCGAACGACAAAAGCCGCGATGGCTACCGAGCACGGTTTATATCGGCTATCGCCCGACGCCCTGATCGTATGTAATCGTATTCATTGCAGGCGATGGCCCGGTTGTGATGAGACCACCCGCGATGCCCCGTGACCGCCATTTCGAATACGATTCATCGCGGCGTTATTTTTAGGCGGATCGTGCCTCGCTGACTTACTCGCAGTCGCCTTTCCCTCTCCATTTACGAATTGTTCCTACTCGAACTCGCGGATTTTGAAACATGCTATCTCGCCAACTGAAACTGATGTCATCCGTGATTCTTAGCGCGACCTTGCTTAGCCTGCTGCCGGGATGCGGGGGTGGGAGCGGAGACAGTGGCAACGGATCGGGGGCGAAGTCCGAAGGCTTCGAACTGGATTGGGGCAGCGGCAGCGTGAAAATCGGCGAAGACGGCAGCGTCGACGTGAAGGCCCCGGGCGTCGACGTGCAGCGCAAGGCGGGCGAAAGCGTGCGAGTGCGAACGGAAAACGTCAACGTCGATGTGGACCGCGAAGACGGCGTGCAAGTCAAAACACCCAACACCGAAGTGGATGCGTCAATGCAGCGTGGTGTGAAGGTGGACTCCCCGGGTGTCAACGTTGACACGAAATGGGGCAGCGATGACGCCGCCGGCCGGTGAAAGCTTGAGGATCGATCCGATTCGAAATCGTTGCCCAGCTTCTAAGGCGCAACGAATGGTACTCGGACTTTTCATTTTCGGGAAAGACGTCTGTCATGAGTGCAAATGAACCCGGTGGTGCGGCAACTCCGCGAGTATTCGTGGCGGAATATCTCTGCGGTGGCGGTATGCTCAACACACCGTGCGAAGCGATCCCGGATTCGTTGCTCGGTGAAGGCAGTTCGATGTGGCGGGCCCTGGTGGATGACTTTTCGCAGTGGGCCGTGGTTCGTACCGTGACCGACCCGCGTTTGAAGTTCCCGATCTACGAGCAGACTCAGGTCGAGACGGTCGAAATGGAACCGTGTGCGTCGCCCTGGAACCAATGGATCGCCGAAGCCAGGAAATGTGACTTTGCCGTTGTGGTGATTCCCGAGACCGACGGGTTGTTGACCAAAGGAATCTCGTTGATGCGAGCGGCCGGCATCGATGTCCTGGCGCCCGGCGGCAATGCGATCGGTTTATCCGGCGACAAATGGGCAATGGCCAAATGGCTGCACGGTCATGATATCCCTCATCCTGATACGTGGTGTGTGGAACGGCGAAAGTCGAATGGTGACCAACGTTCTTACGGTTGCTCGCGACCGCTCTCGACAGGAAAGCTCGGACCGTTGACGGGAAAATTCCCAGAGGGCGGCTTTCTGGTAAAACCGCGTGATGGGTGTGGAACGATGGACATTCGCCGGTACGAAGAACTGCAACCGGCACTGACGTCCATGCACCAGCACGAGATCACGCAACAACGCATGATCGGCCGGTCCGCATCGGTGCTGGTTACCGGTCACCGCAACAACGGCAGCATCAACATGCTGCCCGCGGTTTGGCAGACGATCGAAGAAGTGCCTAGCGAAGCGAGACCGAGCGATGAGGCGAGGGAACTCGCCCCCACCGAGAGGCCTCCTCTAACGACGAACCAATTGGTTTACCGCGGCGGTTGTGGCCCGATCCCGATGGAGATGCAACTGCGTGCGCACGCATTGGTTTCGCGGGTGATGCAGGCGTTGCCGGGGAAACTCAGCGGGTTCTTAGGGATCGATCTTATCCTCGGACGCGACGCGAATCATGACGTTGTGATCGAGCTGAATTCACGATTAACGACATCCTATATCGGCCTTCGCAAGATGACCGAACAGAACCTGACTCGTTTGTTATTTCACGACCGCGAAGGCGCACCGAAGATCAACGTTCCTACCGAATCGGTGCAGTGGTCGATCGGCGAGTGTGCCGCCGCGTTGCCAGGTTATCGGCAATAGATCCGCGTGGGGATCGAGACGGCCTACAAGCGAGGCCCGTCCGCTTTGAGTTCGAGCAAACGCTGTTTGCGGTGCCACAACACGGTTCCTTCGGAAAGTGGTCCGTGTTCGGCATCTTCCGGACCGAGCTGAGATTGAATTTGCTCGGCGACCTGGAGCTGATCTTCGATTTCACGAACTTCCGCGTACCACTTTTGATAGGCCGCGGTTTCATCAGGCCGGTCGATGCACTGTTCTCGCCAAAGTCGCTCCTGACGTCGGCTGAGCAACTCGCGATCTTTGCGGCGTGCTTCTTCGCGGATGCGTTCGTGCTCGCGTTGACGAGCCGTGAGGGAACGCCCCTTCGAACGCGAGACTGGCGTCACCGAAAGCCCTTCGCTTGCGTGAGGTTGGTCGCTAACCAACCCGACACTGACCCGCAAACCGACTCCACAGAGCAGAACGACCACGAGCATCGCGGTCACCGCGAGGACACCTTTCGACAAAGGTGACATCGATGGTTGTTCTGTACGCAGCGATCCGCCACGGCCGAGAAGTGCCGAGGCGGATGCGAGAGAATCGTTAGAGGAAACTTTGTTGCTCATATACAAAGAGTGTAGCTGACGTCTTAGCAGATGAAGGCAGAAGCTGCGTCAATTTGACTACTTCGTCAGAATGGTCGGCAGGTTGTTCGCAATTTCTTGGAACGCGCTGACGAGTTCTTCACCGGAGTCGGCGTGGTAGTGCTTACCGGCACCGATGCGTGCAACCTCTTGCATGTCCGCTTGGTTGGCTCCGTCACTAAAAGTCACCGTTTGGATATTCACGTTGTCGTTGTTCATCATCGAACGTGCGACGGTATCAGGATTGGTTCCGGTGTTGTGATTTCCGTCCGTCATCACGACCATGGTTTTCGAAGCAAACGGACGCGCATTGGCGTGTTCGAATGCCGTTTCGCCGGATTGCATTCCTCGACCAATCGCGGTGCTGCCGCCGGTTCGCAAGTCTGCAACGGTCTGGCGAACGTCTTCGTAGTTGTGAGTCAGATAGATGTCGAGTGTACCGCTGCTGGAGTAGCTCGCGATGGAGACTTGTTCGTTTTGCGGAGTCTCTTCGAGCACATCCAAGAACGCATCCACGGCAACGACCAAACTCTCCCATGGTGTTGGCGGTCGAGGGCCGAGGTCGAGGTATTCTTCCCACATGAACTCTTTGTAGGTGTCTTCGTTTTGGCCGCTGGAATAGTACGCGTTTCCACGTCGGTTGTAGTAGATGATGTTGGCGTCGGCAGCCGCATTCATCGCGTCACGACTCCACATGTTGAATCCGGATGGCCAATCGTAGTCGGGCCATTCCATCGATCCGCTGCGGTCGAGAACGAGTGAGATATCGCGGTCGACTTGCATCGCAACGCTGCTGTTAGTCGGCGAGAAGTCCTTGCGTGCCATCAGGCTCGGGAAGATCAGTTCGACCTTGCCGCCTTCGGACGAACTATCGCGTTTAGCGTTGATGCGCACGGAACTGACCGTGAGTTCGTTGCCGTTGACCTGGCTCGTCGGAATTTTGTTGAAGATGAATCGGCCTGACGATCCGTTTTGCTCGGAGTAGCCGAACTCGATTTCGCCGTACTCATCCGACGCACTGATTTGCAGCGGTTCATTGTTGACGTTGTTCAGCGCCGCGGTAATCACCGCCGCTTGCTTAGCAGCCTCTACGGTTTGCTCTTCACTGAAGGTCCGTCCTGCCGAACGTGCGGCCGCGTCCGATGCGATCATCAGTTCCGTTTTGGTCAACTGCATGTGTGCCGAGTTGATTGCAAAGGCGGCGAGGATCGCGAGCACCGGTAATACAACGGCGAGCAACACCGTGACACCACCAACTCGAGGGCGAGCCTGAGCGTGCAACCGCCGATGCAACGGAGGAGCGGAACGAAGATGACGACGATCAAGGGGGGAGTGAAACATGGTTAATAGCTCAAACGGGTGTAGTGAGGCTGGAGTGTAATTTTTGAAAACAGCCCCCCCGGGCCAAGATCAAATCAAATGTTTCGGACGAATCCGTATGAATGAGTTGAGGGTTCAGTAGAGATGGTTCGTAAGCTATTGTTCGTAAAAACCGCTGTAGCGTTCGGTCTGCATGTTCGCGGTCGATTCCAGTTCGATACCACTGAGGAACAGTGGCAGGAAAAACGCGACGTCGTCGAGTTGAACGGCGACACGGACTGAAACTTCTTCGGTGTCCTCATCGATCGGGCTGCAGTCGACGGTGTATCCACTGCTGAAGATCGCGCTCATGATTCGTTCCCCTTCGGCTTCCGCTTCGGCGGCGGTCGCCCCCGGAACAATCGCGGCACGTGCGGCGAAGTACGCAGCGTCCTGTGCGAGGTTTCTCGCCATGTTCATTCGAGCGAACTCCATGCACGTGAAGATCGTCACGATCAATACGTTGCACACGAGAGCGAACTCGACCAACGTGGCCGCGGTCCGATTCGGTCCAGGACGCTTGGCCGAACGCGACCGCAAAGTCACCTTTCGATAGCGGCTCGACCGATGTGTGAGCGTCGAACGTCTTGTGGAATGTCTTTTCATAGGACGACTACTCTTGGTTCTCGAATTCTTTACGCATGGTGACACGGGCGGTCAGTTGCAGATCGCCGTAAAGGCCCCCGGGAGCAGCGAGGTTGCCCGCCGCGGGTACGGTCACCACGAGGGTGACGTGTTCGAGTGTTTCTGCGTCGTCGTAGGTGGCGTCTTCGAAGGAGACCGCGTCACCGCCAAATTGCACCCCACGTTCGGTCAACACTTCTCGCACGCGAGCGATGGCGGCGGCATTGGTTCCACCACGATTCACACCGCGACGAGCGCCTTCGTAGGCGGCGATCGAAACGGTTTCCTTCAGGAAGAACACCGAACATAGATCGATCGTTGCGAGGGTCAGTGTCATCAACACGGGAAGGCAAATGGCCACTTCCGCGGTCGCTGTCGCGGCACGCTTGATACCGAACAGGCCACCGCCCCGCTGGCCGCGTCGACGAACGCTGCGGGTGCGACCGAGGCCACGTTGAGGAATGCGGTGACGCTTCACGCCGCTTCGCTCGACAGATGGGATTGGTGTAGGAGCATTCATGGTGCTGCGGTTCTCATCGTCTGTCGTTTCCGGTGCTTTGCGTGGTAAACACGTTTTCGCCGGCTGCTCGAGACTGGTGGTTTGTTCAGGAGGTGATGAGCAGGTGCAAATCACGGATTGAATTCGGATGCCGAGTGAGACCGCCTCTGACAAATTGGCTATCTCCCTCTAGTAGCAAACCTAGGTCAGAAATTTGTCGGAGGTCGAGAAAATCAGTTTATTTTGCTATCGACGTTTTGGATGCCGAGCAGGCCGTGCACCGTCATGCACGCGCATCAAAAAACCCCACACGACACGGGGCCGTATGGGGCATTTGCGAGAATGAATGCGTGGACCTTTTAGCCCGTCAGCGATTCGCCGCGGGCATATCGGCCGAGGGTTGCCTGATATTTGCGTTTGCCCTCCTCGACGCTCTTTCGAATCGCCTTGGTGCTCTCTTCGCTTTCTTTACGGAGTTCCGCGATCATCTGCAACGATTCGATTTGGAAACCGCTGATCGCGTCGACGAGCTTTTGTACGGATTCCGGATCGATCGTGCTGCCGTAACCGGCCTTGAGTGCCGCCCGTTCGAGTTCACGGCCGAGGCTGGCGACGTCTTCGAGTCCGCGGTTCACACCGTCTTTCATTGCCTCGGTCGCCTGCGTGACTTCATGCAAACCGTGTTGGCTGGTGTAGACGGTACCGAGGATCGTGAAGACGTGTTCGTTGGTCGTAAAGAACGTGACCGCACGGCGGAAAACACGTTCCTTCACGTCGTGGGTTTGTTTGAGTTTGGTGATCAGGGTTTCGCCGACGTCGTAGCCGATTTCGAGGTTTTCGGCGATGTCTTTGAGAAGTTGATATGTCTTGTCTTCTTTCTCGAAACGATGACGGGCTTCGTCGCGGCGAAGCTCGAGTTGACTCTTGCCCCCCTCATCACTTCCCTCGTAGTTGTCGAGAGCCGTTTGCGCGGTGGCGAGTCCGTCTTTTGCGGCCTCGAGAATCGGCAGATGCTGGTCGAGCAATTCGCGAGCGAGGACTTCCGATTCTTTCAACGCGAATCGAAAATCGATGTACGCGTCCATGATTTGCTCTTCGGAATTCAGAGCGTTTTTCGTGTCCTTCGCCACGTCGCCGTAGATCTCAACGATTTTCTCGAACCGGTCGCTCGGGGTGCCCCGACGCATCTTCATCCACCAGTTCGATACCTTTTCGGTACCGCTGATTTTTCCATCATCGAGTTGCGAAATCAGCCGTTTGCTGTCTTCGCGAATCGAATCAAACATTTGGGTAATGTCCATGTATCGGTTACCGATTTGGACACTTTCCACGTTCTCGCGAACCAACGCGTTGAACGAACTCATGTGCTTGATGACTTCCGCGATCGCGAGCACTTTGGCTTCGTCGAGGTACTTCACGTCCTCGAGGAGCGTGATCAGTTCCTGCGGCGCTTCGTTGCGGTCGCCGCCAAATTTCTTCAGCGTTTCGAGGGCACGATCGAGATAATCACGCATCGAGGTGGAACGGGTATCGAGCGTCGGTTGGGACGGTTTGGATTGCGATTGTGGAGTATCGTCAGGAGCGTTGGCTTGTGCTTGTTGGCTCATGGCCCGAACTCATTGGTGCGAAGGTGGACGAAGGGAAAAAGGTTTCTAACAAGGTAAACGTCCGTGAATGCGTTCGCAATCAGTCGAGCCCTGTGACGACCGTTGCAGTGACGGCGAGCGACGCGATTTTTTCGCAGTTCCCAAGCATTCCGTAACAAAATGCGATGCCGGGCGGTCGGCCGAACGCGGCGCTGATCGGCACAACCGTTTTATTCGAACTACTCGACAATCATCGCGTTGTAGTTACCCGCCGAATTGCTCCGATTTTTTAACAAACGTCGTCGTCCCGGCTGATCGTTCTCCATAGTTCCCATGGCGAACATTTTTTAGCCCGTGAACAAAACCATCGGTGCGAATGGTCGTCGTTTCTTCGCAACGTAGAGCAGTGGGCATATGGCAACTTCGACGATTGATTCACCGAGCAGCACCGACACCTTTCACCTCCCGTCGAGCCCCTCGGACGACGTTGCGACGTTGGACTATGTTCCCGCGATCGAACCGGTTGCCGGGGAGAGTCAACTGACGACCTCCGCCGAGGTCTCGTACGCAGACGACGTTCTCGACCGAATTGACGACACCCTCAATCTGATTGCCGAAGCGCAGCAGGTTGCCAGCGGCAATCGTCCGGTCACCTCCTATGACATTTCGATCATCGTTCCGGTTTACAACGCCCGCGAAAGTTTGCCGGAAGTGCTCGAGCGGATCGATGAGGTAATGCCCGCCTCGTGTGAGGTCATCGTGGTCGACGACGGCAGCACCGATGGCAGTTGGCACTACGCACGCGGTTTGATGCCGAAACCCAATTTGACAGTACTTCGACGTCGCCGACATCACGGCCGTGGATCGGCGATTCGCATGGGCGTGCGTCACTCGACCGGCCGCGTCGTCGCAATCCAAGACGCCGACATGGCATACGATCCTGCCGACTTGCTCGGCGCGGTGTGGCCGATTCTCGAAAACAAAGCCGATGCGGTTTACGGGTCGCGTCGACTGCGTCGTGACACGCGGCGTGGGATCTCGCTGGCATCGCGATTGTCCGGCCGGATCACGACATTGGTCGCAAACCTGGCGACAGGCATGAAGATTTCGGACATGGAAAGTTCGCACAAGGTCTTCCGTGGCGAACTGATTCGCTCGCTCGAACTGCGTGAATGCGATCGCGGATTCGACGCCGAGGTCACCGCGAAGGTTGCTCGCCGGGCGAAGGTCGTGATGGAGGTCCCGACCAGCTTTGAGGGTGATTTTCTCGATGATCAATTCCGCCCCAGTCTCTCGACTCTGATGCAAACGCTCCGCGGTCTGGTCCAATATCGCGCCGCCTGATCCTGCTCAATGTGATCAAAAGCTGGTCTCGGATTTCCGCGGGCTCGGGTTTCCGGCGGCACAGGGCGACTTAGGGAATCCGGTGCATTCGGGCGGCAAAAACAGCAGGTGAACAAAGGACGAGTGGAGCCCCCGGGTGCCCTGGGGAAGTTTGCGGTACAATCGGGCGGAGATCAGCAGGGGCGTTCGGATCGAACATCGTTTGTCTTGCGTTTAGTGGTATCGGACCGCTACTCTGGCGGGCGAGAGACGGCATCCCCGCCGACGACGCTTCTTTTCTACGCACTTGTCTGACCGAACGGGCTGATTGCCCTTCAAGCCATAGAACGTGACCAATCCGCATTCGACTACCGACGACGACTCTGCGGCTGACGAGAGGAGTGCGTTGAGTTCCGTCTCGACGCCGCCGGGCACGGAAGGTGACGGCCGCTGGTCGAGCCGTCTTTCTGCTCGATTTGGAATCCATTTCGACGCCGAAATGTGCCAATGGTGGGACGAATTGGCTGGGTCCGTCGCTGGTGGACAGTCCGGGTCTCCGGATTTGCATTGGGGTGAATTCCGCTACTGCGCGACGCCGCAAACGTTACTTTCGGTAGTCCCGGATCCGTTCTGGCCGCCGCTGATGCCGCCGAACTTCCTGCCCTTGGTCGGAAACGGCGCGGGCGATTGGTTGTGCCTGCGATTGCTCGATCCAGATCAGGCCCGGCGGACTGGAATTTCGACGGACATTTGCCAGTGGTATCACGGCGGAGGCGACTGGTTGCCATGGGGCAGTCGACTCTCGGAAGCCCTGTTGTTCGATTGGTCGCTCGGTCGCATGCCACAACCTGATCGCCGTCATGCCGAACCCGCGGTCGACGAGAACGACGATTCATCTGCGGACTTGAGCTCTCACTTCGGCCCCGACGATTGGAACCAGCATCCGTGGGGCCAATTTGTCAGCGAACGATTGCCGTCGGTACAAGCCATCGGCTGGGAAGATGCGACGCCCCGGCAACTCGCCGATCAATTTCTAAACGCTCAGCTTTGCCAGACCCCGGTTCGCTGCCAACTCGTTATTGACGCACTGTCGAGCGAGTTGGCCAACCACCTCAACGCCAAAGTCGCTCACGACCTGGGAATGGTCTGGAACGACTTGATGCGTTGGTCGTTCGATCTACGAACAATGCCGACCGACATCGCCGAGCGTCTGCAGCGGACGTTGCACCTATCACCCGATGCGTTCGATCCAGCGCAGCAACGTTGGCCGGAGGTTGCCCAGCACGCTCGGGCGATTAGCAAAACCAACGAAGACTTGTCGTGGGGCCACGACCTGCTCGGCTATGTGCAGTGGTCGGCGGGCGACATGGCTTCGGCGAGACAATCTTTCTCTAACGCACTGCGTTGCAGCGTGTTCACCGATCAGAGCGTTCGCATGCGGACACACTGGGCCACGTCGTCGGACGGCGTTGCGAAATTTTCGGCGAGATTCCTGCAGGACATGAATCAGTCCGAAGCAGACACAGGACGTGACGAGACCGGATCGACCGATGCGAACCCTGACCAACTCGGGCGTCTGCCGGCGTTGATTCCCGATTCGGAGCTGATTCAGTTTTGTGGTCGATGCGTCGACGAAGGCGAGGGTTCGGTGCGGACAAAGTACTCTCAGATGCTGATCGAGAAATCCGAACAAGCCTCGACGCCCCAAACGGCGGCTCGGCTGCTGTATGCGGCGGGTTGGGATTTGGGGGCGGAACCGCTGCGTCGCTATGGCGAACTGCTCGACCGATACATTCGCTGCTGTGGTGAAGCGGGATGGGCCAGCCACGAACGGCTCGCGACGGTGCATCGCGACGGGCTCAAGGCGAGATACAATCTGTAGGGAATCGATTTCCCAGCAATCACAACTTGGTAGCAAACAAGTAGCAAACAATGAGTTCACCCTCCGGCCCCGCCCCGCAGGCAACGCCCGATCTCGACAAACCGGCAGCGTCCGATCTTGAGAAAGACGCCAACATCTCCCGCAACATCGTTTGGCACGAGACGACCGTCGACCGAAACGCAAGGGAATCGAACTTGGCTCAGCGAGGCACCGTTGTTTGGTTCACGGGTTTGAGCGGTTGCGGCAAATCCACCATCGCCAACGAATTGGACCGATTGCTGATCGCCCGCGGGGCGGCGTCGACGCTGCTGGACGGGGACAATGTGCGTCACGGGCTGTGCGCCCCTCCATCGGGATTGGCCCCCGAACACGGCGACGAGTTCGCTCAGCGGTTCGGGCTGGGGTTCTCGCCCGTCGATCGCGAGGAAAATATCCGCCGGATTGGCGCGGTTTCGGCTCTCATGTCCAACGCCGGACTGGTCACATTGGCCGCTTTTGTGAGCCCCTACCGCCGTGATCGCGACCGTGTGCGGCAAATGGTGGAAGCGGCAGGGCAGGCCGGTGACTTTTTAGAGGTATTCGTCGACACGCCGCTGGAGATTTGCAAACAGCGTGACCCCAAGGGGCTGTACAAAAAGGCGATCGCCGGTGAAATCCCGCATTTCACAGGGATCAGCGACCCGTACGAAGCTCCCGAGTCGCCCGAAATCCACCTCCGATGGCGAGAGGGCATGACTCCCGCCGACGCCGCGGAAGAAATTTTGCAGGCAATGGTGGACCGCGGGGTGTTCGCGAGCCGATCGTAGAGCTTTCCCGCCTACTGCCATCGCCGCAACGGTTCCCTGCCGGGTTGGTCTACCGCCTGCTCAAGCGGGGCATTACCCGACGGGCCGACCCGGCGTGCCCTTAAGGTTGGGAATGAACGCCGTCACATGGCCAGCAACGACGGAGAAACCGCGTTTGCACCCAGCGACGGGGCCGAGTCCAATCTGCAAAATTAGTCCCGCGCGGCCCGATTTGACGTTGCGTTCGCAGGGGGGCACGTTAGACTTCGCGGGAAAATCATTTACTTTAACTTGGGTCTGACGCGGACGGCATGTGACCTCCGTATTGGATTCATATTGGAAACAGTTCTCCGTATGACGATCTCGAAAGAACGTAAAAAAGAAGTGGTCACCGAGCACGGCTCGGCGGCCAACGACACCGGTTCCCCCGAAGTTCAAATTGCCATTTTGACCGAACGGATCAACGGATTGACCGAACACATGCGGACGCATCGCAAGGATTACGCCTCGCGTCGCGGTCTGCTCGGGTTGGTTAGCCGTCGTCGACGTTTGCTCGATTATGTGCGTGCCCAGGATCCACAGCGATACCTGGATGTCATCGGTAAGCTCGGTATCCGCAAGTAGTTCTTGTTAGATCGGTCGTCGGCGCGGTCCTACGACCGCGGTCGGATGGCCATCGGGGAACGGCCCCGGATTGGTTGTTTACGAGTGCTATCACTCTCTTTGCTGCTGCGACGGACTGCTGACGGGATCGCGAATCCCGAGGCAGCCGTGTCGAGGTTAACTTCCTCGAAACGATTGCAATCGCTGCAGATTCTTGAGGACCGTTCGTCGCGGACGAACATTTCTAATTTGTCCATTCACGCGTGGGTTCGGCAATCGAATGACCGGACTCATGCAGGTGAAAGTGGCACGGTGTTTCTCGAGCCGTGCCGCGGTGATGGAAGCGTCGGTTGGATGCGTCGAGACGACGTTGCCGACGTGCATTGCTTCCCATCGTTCCCCGTCGGCCCCTTTGTGGAAACGGTTGCCCAAATCTGGGGTCGTTTCCAAGGTTGGCGGTGTGGGGACGATCCATTGGATCGGGATTGTTGGCGGTTGTTTGCCGCCGTTTTGTAGTTTGTAGGAAAAGAAAGTTAATTGAGGTTGCGGTGAGTATTCACAAAATTCGCGTCGAGCGAAAAATCGGCGATTCGGTCATGTCCTTTGAAACAGGGCACGTCGCCAAACAAGCCGCCGGCAGTGTGCTGGTGCAGTACGGTGACACAGTGGTCTTGGTGGCCGCTGCTTCGGGGGCCCCACGTCCAGGCATCGACTTCTTCCCGCTGATGTGCGACTACCGCGAGCGGCTCGCCGCGGCTGGGAAATTCCCAGGCGGTTTCTTGAAGCGAGAAGGTCGCCCGAGCACGAAGGAAATTCTGAGTTCGCGTTTGATGGACCGTCCGATCCGTCCGCTCTTCCCCGACGGATTCATGGACGAGGTGCAAGTCCAAGCGATGGTCGTTGCGAGCGATTTGCAAAACGACGGCGACGTCCTGGCGATGAACGGTGCCGGTGCGGCTCTGCACATCAGCCCGTTGCCGTTCCTCGGACCTGTCGCCAGCGTCCGTGTTGGTAAGGTCGACGGTAAATTTGTTGCCTTCCCAACCTTCGACCAACTCGAAGAGTCCGAACTGGACATGATCGTCAGCGGTGGTCGTGACCAAGTCGCCATGATCGAGGGCTTCGCCAATGAGATGCCCGAAGATGAAATGATGGAGGCGATCCAGTTCGCCCATAGCATCATCCGCGAAGTTATCGAACTTCAGGACGAGTTGTATCAAAAGGTCAACCCGACCAAGACTCCTTACGAAGCGCCGGCGGACGACGGCTTGTTCGGTCGCCTGAACGACGCCTACTACGACGAGTTCCGCGCCGCCCAACAAACGTCGGGCAAACAGGCTCGCGCTGAAGCGACCAGTGCTCTGCGCGACCGCGCGATGGGCGAAGTGATTCCTGACCCTAATGCCGAAGGCGCGATCTGCGTCAATCGATTCAAAAAGGTCTGGCACGATCTCGAAGAGAAGGTCGTCCGCGACCTGATCAGCGCCGGTACTCGTCCCGACGGACGCGATCGCGACTCGCTGCGTGCGATCCACTGCGAAACCGACCTGCTGCCTTGCGTGCACGGTTCGGCTTTGTTCCAACGTGGCGAAACCCAAGCGTTGGTCACCATCGCATTGGGAACCAGCCGTGACGAACAACGCGTCGACGGCTTGCAAGACGAGTACAGCAAGAAGTTCATGCTCGACTACAACTTCCCATCGTACTCGGTCGGCGAATGCCGTCCGATTCGCGGGCCAGGACGTCGAGAAATCGGTCACGGCTCGTTGGCCGAGCGAAGTGTCGCTCCTGTGCTGCCACCGGCCGACGCGTTCCCGTACACCATCCGCGTCATCAGCGACATCACCGAGTCCAACGGTAGCTCGTCGATGGCATCGGTTTGCGGTGCGACTCTCGGTTTGATGGCATCGGGTGTGCCGATCAGCAACCCGGTTGCCGGGATCTCGGTCGGTTTGGTGCAAAACTCGCCTGACGACTGGCACCTGTTGACCGACATCCTCGGAACCGAAGATCACTTCGGCGACATGGACTTCAAGATCGCTGGAACCCAAAACGGGATTACCGGTATTCAACTCGATTTGAAGATCACCGGAATCGGCGAAGACATCATCCGTGCGACGCTGAAGCAATCGCGTGAAGCTCGGATCGAAATCTTGAAGAAGATGCTCACGACGATCCCTCGTCCTCGTCGCGAAATCTCGCCGACCGCACCTCGCTTGCTCCGCACGAAGATCTCGCCCGATAAGATCGGTGCTCTGATCGGACCGGGTGGTAAGAACATCCGCGGCATCCAAGAAACCACCGGCGCGGTGATCGAAGTTGATGACGACGGCACCGTGCTCGTCGCTAGCAACAACAAAGAATCTGCGATGGAAGCGATGAAACAGGTCGAAGCCTGCACCGCGACCGTTCAGATCGGCAAGATCTACGACGGAATCGTCAGCAGCATCAAGGAGTTTGGTGCGTTCGTCGAAATCCTTCCTGGTCGTGACGGCCTCGTTCACATCAGCGAAATGAGCGGCGGATACATCAGCAGCCTCGATCGCGTGGTTGCCGTTGGTGACGAAATGAAAGTCCTCGTCATCGACGTCGATGAGCACGACCGCGTCAAGCTCAGCCGTCGTCGGGCACTCGAGGAACTCGGCCTCGAAGATCCACTCGCTGCCGAAATCGAGGAGAACGGTGGCGGCGAAGGTGAAGGCGAAGAACGCCCACGCCGTCGACGTGGCGGCGGAGGCCGTGGCGGCCGTCGCGACGGTGGCGGACGCTCACGCGACTGAGTTCATCCCGCAGACCCGACGCCGGGACCTCCCGGCGGAGAGCCTGCCTCGTGCGTGAATCACTCCGACGCGATGGGCCAGACAATCTGACCTGCTCTCGGCGTCGGGCGGTTAACACGCAGGTGATGTGAATTACAAAAACGGTGGCTTCTCGCGAGATCGCGGGCCACCGTTTTTCGTTGAGCGGATCAGGCCTGATTCGGTCGAGCGACATTTGATTCGTGCGGATTGAAAAAATCCGACACTGCATCGAGAATGTCTGCCGGAACAACCTCACGCGGTTGGCTTCGGCGATGCTCGCGAGAACCTCGGCGGGCAGCGAAAAACCTCCTCTTCATTTACGGCATCATCCTGTAAAGGGATTCGATAGCGATGGGCATCTACGATCGCGACTACGGTCGCTCTGAACGAACACCGTGGGATCGTATTGAAAACCCACGCAGCATGCTGGTCATTCTGATCGTCATCAACGTGATCGTTTATGTCCTGCAGATGCTTTTCTTTTACAACGTGCAACAGGAAATCCCGGCGCAGTTCGACGCCATCGAGTTGACCGCGAGCGATCGTGCCGCGATTGAGGCACAGTACACCGTAAAACGAAGCCACATCGATGACATCTTTGCGGTTCGAGGCGAGTCGTTGATTCGTCCATGGCTATGGTTCCAAACACTCACGTATGGTTTCCTCCATAACACCGACAACATCTTTCACCTCGTCTTCAACATGTTCATCCTGTACGTGTTCGGGCGACCGATCGAACAACGGCTCGGTGGGCAGGAGTTCCTCAAGACGTATCTGGCCGCGATCATCTTTGGCGGCATCGTCGCGATGGTCTCGCCTTGGGTTTTGTCGGCAATTGTCCCCGGAGCTTCCATTTACTCGATGACGATGGGAGCGAGCGGTGGAGTGGTGGCGATGATCGTTATCTTCGCGTGCTTCTTCCCACATCAAGAACTGCTGTTCATGTTCGTCATTCCGATGAAGGCGTGGGTGTTGGCGTGCGTGGTCGTGGCGATGGACTTGCTCGGAGCAGCGGGGTTGTCTGGCAGTGCGACGGCGTTCGACGTCCACCTCGCGGGAGCTTTGTTCGGGTTCCTGTACGTCAACCAGCGTTGGAATTTCGGCTGGCTCGACCTGACCCGTCTCGCCGATCTTCCTGGCACGCTTCAGCAACGATCCCGGCGGGCAAAATTGAAACTGCATGATCCCGAGAAGAAAATTCGGGAGGAAGAACGGGAAGCCGATCGAATTTTGGCTAAAATTCATCAATCGGGCGAAGCAAGCCTGACCTCCCGCGAACGCAAAACGCTCGAACGATACAGCCGCCGAAAACGCCAATCACGCGACCAATAGCGAAAGCCAGAAAACAGATGTCTATCGCCCCCAAAATTAATCGCCGGTCGGCAACCGGGTTGACCGCCGCCGCTGCCCTCACCGCTTGGCTTTCGCGGCCCCTGAACGCGTTGGCCGACGAAGGAGCAACAGGTGACTCCCCCGAGCAAACCGCCCCGCCAACGACCGACAAAGATTCGGCCCCCACAGCGGACGCCCAGCCTCCAAAACCTCTGCCCTATCTCGACCGGATCGGTCTGCAGCTCTACACGCTGCGGAACCAAATGTCCCAATCGCCGGAGGCAACTCTCGAAGCGGTCGCCAAAGCCGGATATTGGCAGGTCGAGTTGATGAATCTCGACGAGGAGGCGATTCGCATCGCCGGAATCGCACGCGACCATGGGTTGGCAGTACACAGCGGCTTTCTAGACTTTAATATCATTACTGACCCTAAACGTGACGGCGTCGCGACGTTAGACCAGACGCTGGAGATCGCCGAACGGATCGGCCTGCGTCACGTCGTGTTTGGATACATCGCCAAGAATCAACGCGACACAGCCGACAAATGCAAAGCGATTGCGGATTCCGCGAACGCTGCCGCGGACAAAACTCGCAGTGCCGGGATGCGGATGTGTTACCACAACCATTCGTTCGAGTTCCAACCCTTTGCGGTCGATTCCGGCAAAGGAAAAGACGCCAAACCGTTGAACGCGTATGACATCTTCATTGAGCGGTTTGATCCGCATCAGATGGAGTTCGAACTCGATGTCTTCTGGGCAAAGATCGGTGGGCACGATCCTCTCGAGATGATGCGACGCCTCGCCGGTCGGATCAGCCAGGTCCATTTGAAAGACCTGCTCTCAGGCACCCCGGTCATCACCGACGAATCCAAAGTGCCCGCCGATGCGTTCCAAGAATTGGGCGACGGGACGATCGACATTCCCGCCGTCATGCGTTTGGCAAAAGAGATCGGCGTTGACGAATGTCACGTTGAGCAGGACCAGTCCCCGGCGCCGCTCGACAGTATTTCGCAAAGCTACCAATTCCTGGCATCCAACTAGCCAAACGTCGACGACCGCGAACCTGTTCCTAATCTGACCGGAAGAATCCGCCTGTGTCCATCAACCTTATGCCTGCTCAACCTGCTTCGTTTTTTCGGTGCAGAGTTTGGTTTATCCTCCTTGCATGTTTGTCTCTCGGAACGTCTGTACGCGGCGTATCGGCGGAAGAAAAGACGACTCCGCGTCAGCCAACTTCGCAGAAAAACTCGACCAAGAAAAACACGTTCCAGCCAAGCCCACAGGTTACCCAGACGCTTCTGCCTCTCTTCACCGCAATCGCAGACGCAGACGTTTCGCGGGCGAAAGTGGAGTTGTCGGTGGAAACCGTGATGCACGGCGAAATCGTCTCAAATGAAAAGTCGACGTTCCAAATCGCGTCGAAGTTTCCGAACCAATACACCATCTATCACAAGTCGGACGAAGAACGCAAACGAATCTACGCCGACGGGAAAGTCTCGACGGTCGCGTTGACCCCGCAGGCCTACTATCAACTGCCCGAAAGCCTCAACAATCAAACTCTCGTCACGCGCACGCCACTGAGCCTCGGACCGTACCCCGAACCGATGCTCGCGCTGACAGTCGCCGGGATTGATCCCTCGGTAACTTTCCTCGGTGGCATGAATTCAGTAAGCGTGCGAGGAAAGACAAAGTTCCGCGGACGGACAGATTCGATCCACGTACAGGGCGAACAGGATGACGGCGTTCGTTGGGATTTGTGGTTCACGGACGAGAAGAATCCGAGACCGCTGCGATTGCTCGTCAACCTAACTCCGATGCTGATCGCGACCGGACAGGTACGGGTTCCTCAGGGTTATGAACTCTCGCTTCGCTACGATTTCGTCTCGTGGCGTGTGACGGGTGAAGTGGACGAACGGTTGTTCCAGTTTTCGCCGCCCCGTGACGCAAAGCAATACGCGTCGCTGGAAGACTATCGCAAAAAGATCGCGAGCGAAATCGGCAGCCATCCGTTGCTAGGCAAACCGGTTCCTGAATTCACCCTGACGCTTCTCGATGGAACCGAGGTAACCTCAAAGGACCTCCGCGGCAAAGTGGTGGTGCTCGACTTCTGGGCGACGTGGTGCACGCCATGCCTCCAGGCAATGCCCGTAATCAAGTCAGCGGTTGAGGAATTTGAGGACAAAGACGTTGTATTTTACGCAGTGAACGTTGCCGAGAACTCGGCACTCGTGAAAGGTTTTGCCGGAGAACAGGATTGGGGCGTGGACGTCGCGGTGGATCCCGAAGGCACGATGATCGACGTCTTCTCAGCCAAGAAGATTCCGTTGACGTTGGTCGTTGCCGGGTCGGGAATTGTCGAAGCCGCACACGTCGGCTATCCCGGAAAGAACGCCCTGAAAAAACAATTCCGCGATGAACTCGACGTGCTGACAAAGGGAGGACGCATCGCCACCTCCGAAACACCTACGTCAAAAAAGTCGAAGGAATAGATCATGCTTCGTTCATCGGCGGATCTCGCGTGTTGGTTTTGCGTGGCAGCTCTGAGCGCTGTGGGCTCTCCGAAATGGACCTATGCATCAGACCCCCTTTCGTTCGACGTTCGACTCCTGACGGTTGATGCGAACGAGGGCATCGCGGCGGGGGACGTCGACCTGGACGGACGGTTGGACATCGTAGCAGGTCGAAATTGGTACCGTGGCGGCGAATGGGTGCCTCGTCCGCTCCGCAATATCGACGACTGGAATGGCTACGTCGAAAGCAACGGCGACTACTTGTTGGATGTCGACGGCGATGGACGCCTCGATGTGATCGCAGGCTCGTTCCTACCGACTCAGGTCAATTGGTTTCGAAATCCCGGCGAAGATGCTTTGCAGCTCGGCAAACAGTGGACGCGTCATCTGCTGATGGATACCGGCGCATCGGCCAACGAAGGCCAATTGCTCGAAGACATCGACGGTGACGGAAATGTCGAATGGATCGTCAATAGCTGGAAAGCCAACACCGCGACAGTCGTATGGCGATTGCTGCCCGGAAGAGAGCTCACTGACGACGACGCACCCGCTCATGAGAATGGTAAGAAACGTGCCTCTTTGAATGTCAAACGAAGCGTGATCGGCAAAGACGCCAACGGGCACGGAATCGCGATCGGGGATATCAGTGGTGACGGCCGTAAGGACATCCTTGTGGGACGTGGTTGGTACGAGCAACCCGCTGATGATATTTGGGAAAAGGAATGGAGGTTTCACGCCGATTGGGATCTTCAAGCGAGCCTCCCCATGATCGTGACCGATCTCGATAATGACGGTGACAATGATTTAATTTTCGGAAACGGCCACGACTTCGGATTGCAGTGGTGGGAGAACACGGGTTTCCCCGCCACGGATTCGGACATACTGACGTGGACCGAACACCCCATCGACCAGAGCTTTTCGCAACCTCACTCGATGGTTTGGAAAGATCTCAACGGTGACGGTCACCCCGACCTGATCACGGGGAAACGGTACTACGCTCACAACGGTCGTGACCCCGGAGGCAAGGAGGTCCCTTGTCTGTATTGGTATTCCTGGGACCAACAAACCTACACCTTTACCCGGCACGTGATCGACGAAGGTCGCGTTGGCACGGGTCTGCAAATCGTTGTGGAAGATTTCAACCAGGATGGCCGCATGGACATTGCCGTTGCAGGCAAAAGCGGAACCTATCTCCTCACTGCAAAGCAATAGCGACGATGAATAATGCAGCATCGACGAGCGATTCGTTGACGATACGAGACGCCCAAGAACAAGTCGATCATTGGATTCAAACGATCGGGGTTCGCTATTTCAACGAATTGACCAACCTGGCCCAATTGGTCGAGGAAGTCGGCGAGGTTGCCAGGATACTCTCTCGAACGCATGGCGAGCAATCGAACAAAAAAGGAGAGACACCGGGGGACCTCTCGGACGAACTCGCTGATGTGATGTTCGTCGTGATTTGCCTTGCGAACCAGTCGGGCATCGACCTGACCGAAGCACTACGAAGAAACTTGCAAAAGAAAACAGATCGCGACCGGACTCGTCATCGCGATAACGAGAAACTGCGCTAGCTCCTCGTTCGCGAAGCAAAGCTCACCACTACGATCGTCGTCGTTAAAGAGCAACCCGCCGTGCGTTCGCAGCGTGTCGCTCAGACGCAGCCTCTACTTCGAGAGCAACTGTCGGTACATGTTGATCGCCGCAGGTCCGACGAGCACCACGAAAATACCGGGGAAGATGAACAGCACGAGCGGGAAAATCATTTTCACCGCCGTCTTTGCCGCTTTCTCTTCCGCGATCTGCCGACGTTTGGTACGCATCGATTCACTCTGAACCCGGAGAGCCTGCGCGACGCTCGAACCAAACTTGTCAGCTTGAATCAAAATCGACGCGAGCTGTTTCAGGTCGTCGACACCGCTGCGATACCCAAGGGCTTGCAGCACTTCCGATCGTGGTCGACCGAACTGCAATTGTGAGTTCGCGATACTGAATTCTTCACCGATGTTTTTGTGGCTCTTCGCCATTTCCTCGGCAACTTTCCGCAACGCCTGGTCCATCCCGAGGCCCGCTTCCACGCAAACGACCATCAAGTCCAACGCGTCGGGCAGACCGAGGAAGATCGACTCTTTTCGTTTGCTAGCCATGAAACCGAGCACCAACTGCGGGATACCAAAACCAACAATCATTCCGCCGAACAATTTGATCAGAAGGCCTTGTGTCAAACCGTCCATCAACATCCCGAGGACGCCACCGAAGAAGAGCCCAACGCCAGTGAAGACGAGTTGAATCATCTTGAAAACAATCGGCGAACTTTCGCGTCGGAAGCCCGCGTTGACGAGCTTCTCGCGTAGTTTGCCCATTTCTTCTTCGTTGCCCGACACCGAATTGGCAATCGGGTTGGCTGCTTTTTCGAGCGCGGCTGTTAACGCTTCGTTCTTGCTGCGGGCTTTCTCATCGGCTTCGATGTTTCGAATGCCGCGTTTGGCTTGTTTCATTCGATCCAAACGCGATTCGGCAGGTTCCTGGTCAGAACCGCTGACTTTATTGATGACCAACCAGGAAATCGAAGCGACGCCCAGGAAGATCGCCACGGTGGTCAGTAGCATCGGGTTAATGAATCCCGGGGCGGCGTTTTCAGCGAGGAGTGTAAACATGGGAGTGACGATGGATTGGATGAATGATTGGGAAACAGCGCAGAACAAATGTTAAACCTTGATCGTGATAATCTTCTTGATCACCAACGCACCAATGATCTGTGACACGATCGCACCGCCAAGTGCGTATCGACCGAGATCATCGGTGAATAGCATCATCACGTAGTCATAGTTGAGTTTGAGCATCGTTAGGAAAAGGACCGGCGGCAACGCGAGCAGAACCGCACCACTCATCCGGCCTTCCCCAGTAAGAGCTTGGATCGTGCCGAGGATCTGCAACCGTTCGCGAACCAGGTGGCCGATCTTGTCGAGAATCTCGCTCAGGTCACCCCCGGTCTGGCGTTGCAGAATGACGGCCGTTGCGAAGAACCGAATATCCATGTTGGGAACGCGTTCGGCCATATCCTCGATGGACTCATCGAGCGGAATACCGAATTTCTGTTCTTCGTAGCAGCGTTTAAATTCCGTAGCCAACGGTGGTTCCATCTCTTCGCCGACCAATCCGAAACCGGCCTGCAGAGAGTGACCGGCACGAAGCGATCGACCGAGCAATTCGAGGGCCTCGGGAATCTGCTGACCAAACCGTGCGAGTCGTTTCTTTCGTTTAAACAACACGACTCCCAAAGGGATGGTCGCGAGAAACAGGCCCAATACAGGCCCGAGCAATACCGGCACAGGCGACATCACGCAAATGACAACACCAGCCAAGAAGCAGGCTCCACACATTCCCATGAACTGCACCATGGTGATGTTCATGTCGGCCTGTTCGAGATACTTGTGAACGGCCGGTACGTGATCCATGACGCGGTCGAGTAGCGACCTCGCTTTGTCCATGTCGTCCACCAAGAGCAAAGATTGTTTTTTCTCTTGGGTGCCGCCGCGATTGTTAGTGGCCAGGGCGGCGAGTCGATCTTCGGTCGCGGTCGTCTCTTCGGATGGCATTAGCACGGAAGCGGCAAACGCAACCATGGCGGCAACGAAAACACCGACGGCGGCAATGATGATGAGCGAGGACATGGGAAAACTGAAACTAGGAGAAGAGAGAGAAAAGAATTGTCGAACAATCGAGCGTTGGCCGCAGAGGAAACGCGAGCGGTTCCCCACGGTCAACGTCTTCGCTCGTTCGTTAGGCTTCCATCATGACTCGTTCGCGGAACGCGCTGCTAGGCAAACGCACACCTGCGGATTCGAGTTTGCTCATGAAACCAGGGCGGACGCCGGGGCATTCGAACACGCCGTGTGCCTTGCCTTCTTCGTTGATGCCGATTTGGCGATAGCGATAGATGTCTTGAAGCACGATGGTGTCTTGTTCCATGCCGACGACTTCAGTGATCGCGGTCACCCGACGAGGGCCACCCTGCAATCGGTTAGCCTGGATCAACACGTCCACCGCACCGGAGACCTGTTGACGGATGGCTTTGACGGGCAGTTCGAACCCGGCCATCATGACCAGCGTTTCGAGACGTGCGACCGCGTCGCGAGGCGTGTTGGCGTGAATCGTAGTGAGCGACCCGTCGTGACCGGTGTTCATCGCCTGCAACATGTCCAACGTTTCCCCACCACGGCATTCCCCGATGATGATTCGTTCAGGACGCATCCGCAGGGCGTTTTTAACAAGGTCCGTTGCGGTGACGGCACCGGATCCTTCGATGTTGGGTGGACGAGTTTCCAATCGCACAACATGGTCTTGCTGCAGTTGCAACTCAGCCGCATCCTCAATCGTCACAATCCGGTCTTCGTGGCCGATGAACGACGAGAGGGTGTTTAGGAGAGTCGTTTTTCCCGAACCGGTACCACCCGCGATGATCATGTTCAATCGCGCTTTGATACAACCTTCGAGCAGCATGACCATTTCAGGTGTGAACGCACGGTAGTTGAGCAGGTCTTCGAGTTTGAGCGGGTTGCTACCGAAACGACGAATCGAAACCGCCGCACCGTCGAGCGCCAGCGGCGGGATGATCGCGTTCACCCGCGAGCCGTCTTCGAGTCGGGCATCCACCATCGGGCAGGTCTCGTCAACACGACGGCCGACTTTACTGACGATACGGTCGATGATCTGCAGAAGGTGTTTCCCGTCGCGGAATTCCACGTCGGTCTTCTGCATCTGGCCGCCTTTTTCGACGTAGATATTCTTTGGACCGTTGATCAGAATATCGCTGACAATGGGGTCTTTTAAAATTAGTTCGAGAGGCCCGAGACCGAAGGTTTCGTCGAGAACCTCATCGACAATCCGTTCTCTCTCCTGACGGTTCAGCAGGGTGTCTTCGGCATCGCAGAGATGCTCGACGACCATGCGGATTTCTCGTTTAAGCGTGTCCCCTTGAAGGTCACCGACGCGAGAGAGATCGAGTTTGTCGACCAGTTTACCGTGAATACGGCGTTTGATTTCTTCGAACTGTTCTTGGCGACTGGTTTCGGGGCGGGCGGGTGCTGTGTTCGTGCGCATTGAGTGCTGTCCTTTGCGAGATGTCTAAACCGACTCACGCAAATCTACGACGGGAAACGTGACACACGCGTTTTAGGCAACCAATGCAAACCCTTTGCGCGCCAGAAACTTTCACGCCCAGGTCATCCTTAACGGTTGTACCGATAAGGACGATTTATTTCGGTGATTGCTCGATCGTACCCGCAGGTGATTGCGGGGCGGCATAACGATTGCCGAGAACCGCCATCGCGATCATCCAACCTCCGCCTAAAAACAAAGGGCTCAGACGCGGCCAGATCGCACTGCAGGCCGCAAGGGCAAAGAACATCAAACCCGCGATCGCGTTGCCTCCCCAAACATGCCCTGCCATCGCAAAGAAGCCAAAACCGCTCAGGATGCTCGCGAAGATCATCACATCGGGATGCTCGAGAAATCCCGCCCCCCAAAGGATGTTGACCATCGTCATCGTCGCGAGATATCCCAGCCAAATAGACCAGACCGGGCGTTCGGCATTTCCCTGCGGCATCCACTCGCCGTCGCGTGCGTAATGGATCGACCAGGCAATCCCCAACAACATCAGAAGCCGTGGGATGAAATAGCCGAGGATGGACGCACTGCTCAGCGCGGAGGACTGCATTGATTGAAAACCGGACGGCGACATCGACTCCTGTATGATGAACATCACCACGTGCGCGGCCAATACAATCACACCAATGCGAAGTAATGCGCGCCCCCAATTAGCAAACGTCGCCTGATGCTGGTCACGTGTTAGTTCGCGTGCGACTTTGGAGACGATGCCGTCTTTTCCCGCTGACGGTGGTTCACCATTGAGGACACGGTCGAGATCGTCGGCAAACTCGTCTGCCCACCGATACCGGTCAGTTCGATGAGGAGCCATGGCTCGGCAAAGTACATGCTCGAGGTCGGAGAGTTCGGAAATTCTCGGCATCCCACCCGGCCAATTCATGCGGAGCGAAGGAGCGTCGGCTCCAAGAACGCTCGAAAGGACCTCTGCGGTCGACTCGCCTCGATGCGGAGGGATACCGGTCAACAAGGCGAACAGGATACCGCCGACCGAGTAGATATCGCTCGCCGCCGTGACGTCCGACTCGCCCCGTGCCTGTTCGGGACTCATGTAATGTGGGGTGCCAAGGATCTGTCCGTCGAGCGTCACGCCCGGTTCATCCCGATGCCATTTCGCCAAACCAAAATCAACAATCTTCGGGAGACCGTCGTCATCGATGAGAACGTTGTCCGGCTTGAGATCACGGTGAATAATACCCCGGCGATGAGCGTACCCGACCGCTCGGGCGATATCACGTGCGATCTGTATCGATTGACGTACCGCCTCCCGTTCGGTCATCTCGCATCCGGACAAACGTGTGTTCGCCGCGTTGACCTCAAGATATGCTTTTCGTTCATTGACGGTTGCCTGCAATGAGCGACCACTGACCAGCGGCATCACGAAATAGTCCATCCCGCGCCAGCAACCGATCGCGTGAATGGGAAGAATGTTGGGATGAGAGAGCGTTGCGGCGGCCTCCGCTTCGATCCGAAACCGCATCTTCAGTTCGTCATCGGCGAGCAAACCGTCGCTGATCAATTTAACCGCGACGTCGCGGCGAAGACTTTGCTGCGATGCCTCATAAACAGTCCCCATGCCTCCTCGGGCGATTTCTCGTTTGAGGACGAAGTCATCAAGGACTTCACCGATGAGCGAGTCGCTAGCGGGCTTGGTAGCCGGATCGAACCACTGTTGGTTAGAAAAGAAACTGCGCAGAGGCTCGGCATGTTGCGGGAACCGGTCTACGATCTCATCGAGACGGACGGGAGTTCCCGCCTCACGACGTTCGATGAAAAACGCCAAAACGACGTCGAGTGATGCGTCCGGTGGCAACGGAATGTTCGCACAGATCGTTTCCTCAACGGCGTCTCGCATCAATTGGCCGTCCGGCGTATCTCGCGATACGTCATCCGATCGTGAAACGCGAGGTTTAGGAACTGGAGCGTCTGGCATGCTCCAATTCTAATCTTACTCCTGCCTCGTATATACGGCCGGGTAGACAAAATTGGGGGTGTCTCTCGGACAGAGATAGCGGAACGTTTCACTTTGTGGGATTCCGTCGGCATCGTTCAACGTCAACTCGATCTCGATCGGGGCATCTTCGGTCGCCTCGAATGAGATTTCGACCGACACGTCGTCGCCAGTTTGCATCACCTTGTGATCAACCAGCTCGCCTCGTACGAGGTGAACGAGCGGATCGAACTGAACCGGGGGCGCCGCATTTGCAAAAGAATCGTCGACGGATGTCTCACACTCGGCAGATTGCGCGGCGTGATTGAAATCGATGCGCATTTGAATAACCTTACCTTCGCGCTGCACATCAAACTCTCGGCACGTTAGCAAAGGTTGCCCACCTTGATCCTTCGGCACGACGGCGGACGAAAGTGCAGACTCATCCGAGAAGAAGAAAACGGTGTAGTTTAATTCCAACGGCTGGCTTGCATCGACCGGTGCGTCGCTGACGAAGTACGCCCCGATGTTGTCGATTCCCTCGTGGGCTCCTGGAATTTCAAGCAGTTCGATCCGCCCGGCACCCCATGACTCATTTGGCCGGACCCATACACTCGGCCGCTCGTGATAGCGAGCATTGGAATCGCGAAAGTGCTCGACATCGCGATCCCGTTGCAACAGCCCAAATCCGTGAACCTGATTGACGGACGTACTGGTGACCGAGGGGTAGGGCAGACGCGCAAGGCCTCGCCACATCCAACGGTCGCCTTCGTGGATCAGCAGTCCATCGCTATCGTGCACCGAAGGCCGTTCGTCGAGCTTGGGGCCCTGCAACCCATCACCCCAAATCCACATGCTCGTCAGTGGTGCAATCGCCACTTTGCTAGGCACCTCTCGAAAGTAGAGCGTTGCCCTCACGTCCATTTGCGACACATTCCGTCCGGGGTCGAACGAAAACTCGTAGGCACCAGTCAGAGACGGACTGTCCATCAACGCAAGCACTCGAACAACCCGGTCGCTCGGGCCAGGTTCCTGGACCCAGAAGGATCGAAAGTCGGGAAATTCCTCTTCTTGGTTCATCCCGATATTCACCGCCAAGCCCCGCGCGGACGTACCGTACACGGTGTCTGCGGTGCGAGACCGAAAGTAGCTCGAACCGAGAAACGTCAGCAGTTCTTGCGGGTCCCCTTCTGGTTCGAAGCGACCGGCTATTTTAATGCCCGCGTAGCCGACCGACGCCGGAACCGAGAGGTCGGCGGCGGCACCGCCAAAGCGAAACTGGCTCGGGTGATAATGCAATTGCTTTGCGGTCCCGGTCCGGGAGAACTGATCGACGGCAAAAACATTGACGCGATCTTTTTGGACAAAGCCGCGGTGGAAGAACTCCAGCCAAAACGGGTGCTTCGAATCGTTCCAGACACCTTGTTCGTGCCGGAATTGAATCTCGCGATACTGTTCGTAATTCATATTTGCGAGCACCGGAACGAGCGGCGGCTCGGGGACATATTCAGACGCGGCAACCCGCCTAGCGAACTCCTGCAAGTCGCGAAACTCGGAGATGCGCAGCTCCGGTTGGCGGGCCCGCCGGAGAGAAGACGACGCCGTGCGGTTGGCGGCGAACAGAGGTGGCTGCTCGGCAGTCGCGGCGACATCGACGCTGAACAACGTCGAGGAGAGCAATAGCGTGGAGCCGAGCAGTAGCGTTGCGAATGCACCGTCGGCGGTGCTGTTGTGTCGAGTGACCATGCGCGGTTGGGGCAGTTGAGGAGGAGAGAAGAGAAAGTGCCTCGCTCACCGAAAGTGCGAATCCCGCGCCGAAAACGCTTGGTCGGTTTCCGTCCGGACCGTGATCGATTGTCCCATATCGATGCCGGTATCGGAGCGGTCTTATTTGCAGACAAGCATGTCGCCATGACGCGCATAAAACCGCACTGAAGGCGAAGACGTCGCCTTAAGAAACTGTCGTGCAATCACCGGCAGACCATCGCGAAACGGCGCCGAGCAGCGACCAAAATTAGACTGGTGTAAAACCAGCCAATCGGAACGCCCGTTGTGGCAGCGGATGCTTCATGAAAGCGCTCCAAACGCCACCGCTGCGTAAATTTTCAGCCATCAAGAGAGAGATGCCCGTGTCGATTCCGATCACGTCGCGGCTGACCCAACCCGTGGCAGGATTGAACGCGTTGGCGAATCCATAGCGCCCGTAGACGCGGTCGCCAAACTGATCCCGTTGATATCGAAGTGTCGCAAGCGCTTCGTCGGGCACAACGGCGAGTCCCCCCGCCGACGCACTCGGAACGACTGTTCCGTCGATACCCCGGTCCGGTTCGTAACGGTTGTCCTCGTATGGCCCGCCCCAATCGCGATAGCCGGACACCGAGTCGCTGCTGGTGATCCCCCACAGGCTTTCGCTGTAGTGCCCCATCTCGTCGGGAAAACGTTCCGCGAGACGCGAGAGGAATTCGATTTGAGCATGATGCGCGGTGATCGAATTCTGCCAATAGCTACGTCCGCTCGGGCTGCGAACGTCACGAAAATCAAAGAACGCCATGGGGTATTGATGGACGAACAACGGCGGGTAGCTCAAGAACGTTTCTCCGCGATGAACCAACATCCGATCACGCTTCCACGCGTTCCATGCCGATGGATCGATCGCATGGTTGGGGGCACCGATCGCCATCAATACAAGGATGGTCAACTCACTGAACCGGTCCCATTGGTATGGCAAGAGACCGTGTTCGGGCGACCACCCCATATGCAGGCAGTTACCGTCACCTAGCATTGATCGCCAATTGGTGCGGGTGATGAGCTCCTGGCAGAGATTCTTGATTTCGATATCATCGCCGAACGTTGTTTCGCTGCAGATCACCCCCGCCAACATCAACGCGGTGTCGACCGTGGAGGCTTCGCTGTTCATACGCCGCCCGCCGTCGCTGCGGCCGATGAAGTGATAGACGAATCCGTTGTGATGCTCGGCCACATCGACCAAAGACCGCAGCATGATTCGCGATCGTTCGCGAGCACTCTCGAAACTCTCGAGCCCTGATTCCGGAGCGATCGCGTAGGCGGCGAGCCCGAACCCACAACTCGCCGAACTCGCGTGTTCGCTGAAGCCGCCGCCGCTGCGCATCCCACGGTCGCTAATGAATCCGGTTACCGGGTCTGCCGCATCGAGAAAATACCGGTAGCAGCGTTTGCGAAGGTCGGTCAAGAAGGCGTCGTCATGCACTACGGAAGATCCACCGAGGGAAGAACCGCAGACTAAAGGTGCGGAAGCCGCAACAACGCTAGAAATGAAACGGCGACGAGTCAATGTGCCGAGAAGCTGCGACGAGGCGAGTTTCGGGGTAGACATAAGGCACGAGGCGAGGCGGAAAGCAGGCGGGACAGGAATTTTGCAGGAGGGAACACAGGAAAGTCGAACCGGTTTGAACCGGTTCGCCCTTGCTGCGGCTCAAAGGATACAGAAAGGGCCCAAGGGACGTCAATCCTTCCTTTGCAGCCGCCTCACCGCGAGAATCAACGCCAATAGATCTTTTCGATACGATGGTCAGGTGAAACCTGTTCACTGGTATCGATGTCGAGTGCTCAATTTTGGAGCATTTACCGCCAAACGCTTAGTAGTTGTTGGGCATCCTGGTCAATTTACGATCACGTCGGAAGCGTTCAATCAAACCGATGTCCACACTACTGAAATAGCATCCTTTTTCTACACAGGGAGCCCCAAAATGAAGATTTGATGGTCCTCCGCGGCATGGTCGCCGTCACCCACCTCGTCCGCCCCTAACGTGGAACCATCTCGCAATAAAACTCGCTTTGCCAACGCCGTTTCACTCGCCGTAATTTTAATTGCATGCAACGGCGATAGGTTGACGACATCTTTGGCACACGCTTTGAAGTTACTCGATACCCATCGGGATAAACCGACAACCGGGACGTCAAACTCTTCTCAATGTCCCGACACTCTTCTATCGAAAAGGCTTCTGTCATGGACACGAATCAACAACATCAACGCGCCGAAGGATCGGGCATCGCATCAACCTTCCAATCGACGAGCAAGAGAAGCGTTCCGCCGATCATGCAGCGATCGATGAACCATCCCGAACCCATTCGGATGGCCGCTCCACTGCGATGGGATTGGTGGTCACGCTCGATCATGGAGGGCTCGCAAATGTTGCTGCGCAGCATCTTCCTGCCGCAGCACGAATCTTTCCGAGTCGCCAACGACTCTTCACGACGAGGTCGTTGAGGGCTTTGATTCCTCGACCGCGATGGCTGGAAACCTGCGGCGAATTGCTCTTCACACGTTGTCGCGATGAAGGTCAATCGCATACGTCGGCCAGTCATCGCTAGCGATCAATCGCGTTGGCGCAGCCTCGCATGCAAACTCTGCCGTGCGAGGCTGCGCACGACGCATCGGTCGAAAGTACCTCGCCTCTGTGCCGGATCGACAACGCCGTTTTATCGGCACGCGTTGTGCATCAATCGCGTCCGTTCCCCGCGAGAGCTTCGCCGATGCGATCGATTGACGCGCCCGCTCTCTTCACACAACGCTTCTCTCAACGTTCAACTGGAACCCTCATGACCGCCCCTGGACTCAACCGCGACGAGTCGACCGCCCTCGTCACTGCGTCACGTTGGCGAGTACTCCTTACATCGTTCCTATTGTGGTTAGTCGGATGCGGTGCGTTCTACACGATCGCGATCGCTGACAGCTCACTTCGCTTCTTCGAGGCGATGAGCATGCTGCTCTTTGTCGTACTCTTCGGGTGGATCGCGTTTTCGTTTTCGCTAGCGATGGAAGGGTTCCTCGGCAAATGGTCCGCTAAAAAGCAGCAACCGGGCGAGACGCTCCAACAAGACGACAATCCATCGCGACGCACCGCGATCTTAATGCCGGTTTATAATGAGTCGCCAACGCGAGTGTTCGCAGCGATTGCGGCGATGCGAGAACAACTGTTGGAACGAGACCATCCCGGCGGATTCGATTTCTTCGTTCTCAGCGATTCCACGGATCCCGACGTTTGGTTAGAAGAGGAGTGGTGCTGGTCGGAACTCACCGACCGATTGGGGATCAACACCGACGGCGAGTCTCTCGATAACCAGGACACTCTTGGCGAAAAGAATGCTTATCGGGGCGACGTTGGTATTTACTATCGACACCGGTCCGAAAACACAGCTCGCAAGGCGGGCAACGTCGCGGACTTTTGCGAGAACTGGGGTGTTCAGTATCGCTACATGATTGTCCTAGACGCAGACAGCCTGATTGCGGGCGAGACGCTGGTGGAAATGGTACGTCGAATGGATGCCGATGACGCGATCGGCATTCTGCAGGTTCCACCGGTACCGGTCGGACGCCGTTCGCTGTTCGCTCGCCTACAGCAATTCGCGGCGGCAGTGTATGGGCCGATGTTTGCCGAAGGTTTCGATCGGTTCGCCGGCGACCGCGGAAATTACTGGGGCCACAACGCGATCATTCGCACCAGCGCGTTCATGCGACACTGCAGCCTGCCGGTGTTGAGCGGTTTGCCTCCACTGGGCGGCGAAATCCTGAGTCATGACTTTGTTGAAGCCGCGTTGATGGTCAAGGCGGGATGGAAGGTCAAACTCGCCAATGACCTCGGCGGCAGCTACGAAGAATGCCCGACCACGTTGCTCGATTTTGTGAAGCGGGACCATCGTTGGTGCCAGGGCAATCTGCAGCACTGGCGAATCATGCTCGCCGAACGGATACACCCGGTATCTCGCATGCATTTCCTCAGCGGAATTCTCTCGTATGTCGCCGCACCTTTGTGGCTCATATTCCTCGCGACGACGTTGATCGCGGCGATCATCAATTCACGACTCGGACAGGCTGGCTCCTGGGGCGGTGCAACTGCGGTGTGTGTCACCTTATTTGTCGGGTCGATGGCTCTGCTGCTGCTCCCCAAGGCGATCGCAGTTGCCACACTATGCATGGACCATGAAGGACGCAAACGTCTCGGAGGCGTCGGCCCTATTGTCACCAGTTCGATTCTTGAGACGCTGCTATCCACTGTTCTCGCGCCGATGATTGCGGTCTATCACGCGCGGTGTGTGTTCTCGGTATTGACCGGACACAATGTAAAATGGACCGCCCAGCAACGATCCGAAACCGGCGTATCATGGTCAGAGGCGTCGGCTCAAATGTGGCCTTTGACCGTACTCGGAACGTTGATGACCGCGGGTTTGGGAATGCTCGAACCGACGTGGCTGATTTGGTTTTCTCCGCTGCTGATCGGGTGGACGCTGTCAATTCCGATCGCGGTAATGATGGGCAGCCAAGCGGTCGGACGCAAACTCGCCAGTTGGGGTTTGCTACGAATCGCTTCTGAACGATTGCCTGAACCGATCCTCTCGCGTCATCAGTTCTGGATTAACGAAATTAAAACGTTGAAATCGGAACAAAAGCACGAGAGTTGGTTTGAAAGGCTCTTCGCGGATCCGGCTTTCCGTAACCAGCACATCGCGATACTGCGTTCCGCCGAAACCGACCGAAGAGTACCACGCGGTGCACCCGAGTGGGAAACGCGTTGCCAACCCCATCTGCCTGCCGCCGCGATCACGGAGCCCGTTCGGCGACGATTGTTGTGCGACGGTGAATGGGTCGAGAAAATTGGCGAGGGAACACAACCGCAGTAACCGGCTCTAAAAACAAGATTGCTCGTTTCAATCCGCGACGCGGTGCGTTCATTTCAAACGCTAACTTTCGCTCGGCTGATCGGATGACGAACCGGCGTCCGACGCTTCGTTCGCCTCTGCCGCTCGGCCGGACTCGCCAACTTCATCTGGAGAAGTGGTCGGAATGGGATCAGGCGGTAGATTCGAATTCGTACCCGATGCTACGCTCGACGCTTGAAGCTCTTTCTGACGCTTTCGCTCCGCTCGCTTGGCAACATGAGCCGCGGCGATTTCCTCCATGGTCAAGATTTCTTCCGGTTCCTCCCGACCGAACTGCTTCTCGTACAGGTGCTCAATGAACTCCGGCAGCGGCAGCTTCCACGGTTTCTTGTCCCGATCAGCATAACCGCCAAACTTCTTGGGACTGAGCCCGAGCTCCCTCGCCATTTGGATGTGCTTGTGTGACAAATGGAACTTTCGTCGAGCGTCGATCCAGGGGTGGAATTTGTGGGGAATTCGTTGTTTTTTTGCCATCGATAGAAGATTCGGTGCGGACGAACAGAAGTCGACTCGATCGACCGGTTCGTCATGGAAGATTTTCAGATTTTTCGCTGCGCATACATTACAATGCGGCCACGATTTTTCCCACCTAGTTACCTCCGAGATCCCCTCCCCACTATGTTGTTGTCAGATTCACCTTTTGTCCGATCACGTTTTTCTTTTCACCTGGTCCCCGCCTTGATCGGTTGGTTGACGGTCGCTGGCGTTGGTTCCGTGGAAACGCGGGCCGATGACGCTGCCGAGGGCGAACCGGCGATGAAGGTTGTGTTTGAAGAGGATTTCGAATCGGGACTCGACGCCTGGGAAATCCTCGATCCCAAGACATGGACGCTGAACGAGAAGGATGGCAATCACACCTTCGCGATCACGGCGCGCAAATCGGAATACGTGCCACCCGTCCGAAGCCCGTTTCACGTCGCGTTGGTGAAGGACCTCGAGGTAGGCACCGTGGAAATATCCTTCCGCGTTCGCAGCACGATGGACACCGGCAACCACCGCGACTGCTGTGTGTTTTTCAACTATGTCGACGACCAGCATTTCTATTACGTGCACTTGGGAGCAAAGCCGGACCCGCATAGCGGTCAAATCATGATCGTTAACGAGGCTCCGCGTTTGGCATTAACCGAGAATGAAAAACTCACGCCCTGGGACGATCAGTGGCACCACGTCCGTGTGGTCCGCACGGTCGAAACCGGTGCCATCGACGTTTATTTCGACGATATGGAGACGCCCCATCTGAGTGTCGTCGACAAAACGTTCAGTAAGGGACGCGTCGGTATCGGATCGTTCGACGACATGAATGAATTCGATGACGTGGTGGTGCGTGCTCGCTAGGGAGTGTCGCTTTTGAACGCATCGGGGTATGTTTTTGGTTTGCGTTTGGTTGCTCGCGATTGTTCTTTGGGCAGCCCGTTCCTACCTTCTGCGAATTAGCGAACCCGTGCCGTACCCCGCCCGCGCCCCTTTTCCTGCCACCCGAATGCGTCGAGTGCGTGCCCATGATTGGGCACGTCGATTGACTCGTGAAAACGTTCTCAGCGTTAATGACTTAATTTGGCCGCTGTTCGTGCACGACGACCAGGGAGTCCAACCGATCCCTAGCCTTCCAGGCGTTTCGCGGTTGGATGTTCGACACACGTTGGACGCGGTCCGGCGGGCGGTTGATCTCGGCATTCCGGCGGTGGCTTTGTTCCCCGCGACCGATCCTAAATTGAAAACGGAAGACGCCCGTGAGGCGATCAACGTGAACAACCTGGTCTGCCGCATCACGCGAGAGATTAAGGCCGCCGTGGGCGATGCGATCGGTGTGATCCTGGATGTCGCATTGGATCCCTACAGCAGCCATGGACAGGATGGTTTGGTTCGCGACGGAAGGGTCCTGAATGACGAAACCGTCGATATGCTCTGCCAGCAAAGTGTGGTGCAGGCCGGTGCAGGGTGCGACATCATTGCGCCGAGTGACATGATGGATGGTCGGATCGGACGCATTCGCGAAGCGCTCGATGCGGCAGGACACTGCGATGTGCAGATCATGTCGTACGCGGCCAAATACGCCAGCGCGTTCTATGGCCCGTTTCGCGATGCAGTCGGCTCTGCGGCCAATCTCGGCGCCGCAGATAAGAAGACATACCAACAATCGCCGTCGCAGTCGGACGAAGCGGTCCACGAAGTGGCGCTCGACCTCGCCGAGGGCGCCGATTGTGTGATGGTCAAACCGGGGATGCCGTATCTCGACGTGGTGGCGCGAATCAAACAGAGTTTTGGCGTGCCGACCTACGCGTATCAGGTCAGCGGCGAATACGCCATGTTGCGTGCCGCGGCCGATGCGGGATGGCTCGACCGCGATGCGGTCATGATGGAAAGCTTGGTGGCGTTCAAGCGTGCTGGGGCCGATGGAATCCTGACGTACTTCGCCGATTCCGCTGCGGAGCTGCTGCAATGAACTCCGACTCATCGAAAAACACTCAATCGCCAAACGAAACAACCGCGGCTGAACGATCTTCAACGACCACAGCATCGTCGCAATCGCTCACATTCGCGTGGCACTGGGAAGACACGCTGATTGCAGGACAGAAACGACCGCTCGCCGCAGCGTCGGATCCCGATGGGATGTTGCTGGACGCGTGCCGCCGGCAGGACGAAGGCGAAGAAGGTGTGATTGACCCCTTCTGGGCGACAACGTGGCGAGCCGCCTCGGGGCTGGACAAATTCCTCGACCGCGTTGATATCTTCGGCAAACGCGTCCTCGAGGTCGGGTGCGGTACGGGGCACGCGGGCATCGCGGCGATCCTTCGCGGTGCGATTGTGACCATGACCGACGGCGTTGCCGATCCCCTGCACTTGGTACGGCTGAGTCTATCGCGTCTCGGATTGAAGGCCGACGTGCGAGTGTTCCGGCTCGGCGAAGACCATCTCGAGGGCGAGAAATTCCCGTTCATCCTCGGAAGCGATGTCACGTACCTTCGTGAGTTGTGGCCGGCGCTTCTCGAGTCAGCCGACGAACATTTGGCCGAAGGCGGTGAAGTGTTGTTGAGTGATCCGAAACGTGTCATCGGCAATGAGTTTCGTGAGTGGATCAAACAGTACCCGCAGTGGGTGTACCGCGAGGAGTCGGTCGAACTCGACGACACCCCTGAGCATCCAATCCGAATCATGCGTTTGACCCGAAGGGAATAACGCCATGAGCGCACCCATGTCTAATTCGGTGCCAGCGAGCACCTCCCGACTCATCGGGCACCTACGCGAGATGGGCAACCTCGTCGTTGCGTTTTCGGGCGGAGTGGATAGCAGCGTCGTGGCCGCCGCGGCGTTGGCCGCCGTCCAGGACAACCATACTCACACCGCGATCGCGGTAACTGCGAAGTCCCCGTCACTGGCGAGTTGGCAGGCGGAATTGGCCGCACGGGTTGCCGCCGAAATCGGGATCGAACACACCTTTGTGGATACAAACGAAATCGAACGCGACGGCTACGTTCGCAATCAATCGGATCGTTGTTTTTACTGCAAGCAAACGCTGTATCAATTCCTAACGCCGATCGCGTCTCGACGCCGGGCCGTAATATTGTCGGGAACCAACGCAGACGACTTGGGCGATTATCGACCGGGAATTCAAGCTGGAAAAGACGCATCGGTGCGTACCCCGTTGGCCGACCTCGGCATGGACAAAGCAACCGTGCGGGCGGTCGCCGCCGAGATGGGGCTGAGCAATTCCGACCTGCCCGCGTCTCCCTGTTTGTCCAGCAGGATCGCGTACGGTGTGGAAGTGACGGCCGAACGCTTGGCTCGCATTGACGCGGCTGAATCATGGTTACGATCCAAAGGAATCGATGACTTGAGAGTTCGGTTGCACCCGGGCGAGTTGGCGCGGATTGAAGTCCCGCCGCAACAGTTTCCACGAATCGTCGAACTGCAGCGAGCACACTCGTTAACGAATGAGTTCATCGCTATGGGATTTCGAAACGTCACGTTGGATTTAAGAGGGCTCCGGAGCGGCAGCCTCAACGAAGGGCTCGTAACGCTATCGGTAACGCAGTCATGAGTGATTTAATTGGTTGCCGTATCGGCGATTATCAGGTTTTGCGTCGTATCGGCAGCGGAGGTATGGCGGACGTATACGCCGCGCGGCAACTAACCCTGCAACGTGACGTGGCGTTGAAGGTGCTCAAGTCCGTCACCCAAAACGACGACGATCATCTCAAACGATTTCGCAGAGAAGCCCAGGCCGCCGCGCGATTGAATCACCCATCGATCGTGCAGATCTATGAGTTCGCCGAAGTGGACGGCGTCCATTTCATCGCCCAAGAACTCGTCGATGGTATCAACCTGAAACAGGCACTCGATCGAGAAGGCCCGTTTACCGCTGAACAGGCAACCGAGGTCCTTCGGTGTGTCGCGGGTGCTTTGGAACTCGCCCATCAAAATGGGGTCACCCATCGAGACATCAAACCTGAAAACATCATGCGGGGCAGCCAAAATGCGATCAAAGTGACAGACTTTGGATTGGCGCGAATGCTGACTAAGATCGACTCGAGCACCGCGAACCTGACCCGTGCCGGATTGACGCTCGGAACGCCTCGCTACATGAGCCCCGAGCAGATTCAAGGCGATAACGTCGACGCACGAAGCGACCTCTACTCGCTTGGCGTGACAATGTATCACCTTCTCACCGGCGTTCCGCCATTCGAAGCGGATGAGCCATTGGCGTTGGCCGTCAAACATTTGCACGACACGCCACGGCCGATCGACCACGCCCGCGGCGCCGCGGACCTTCCCGATTGGTTGGTTTCGATTGTGATGCGTTGCCTGCAAAAGTCGCCTGACGCCCGATTCGAATCCGCACAGGCGTTGTTGCGAGCGGTCGAATCACACGCTCCGTCGGGAAGCGGTTCGATCGCATCGGCGACCGTTGTGTCGGACACCGTTGTGTCGGGACAGAAAGCGCTACTCCAAAACTACGGGGCAGGAGTTGGCACTTCCGAGAATACGAAGCTCGACGAGGACGGGAACGGCTTAATCCCGTTGGACGTCGGCGTCAGCTCGGCGACCTTGCAACTCCAACGTGCGACCGACCTGCTGCGAGCATCCGAGCGAAAACGAGACCGCCGGGCGATGCTGTTTCGAATCGGCATCTTCGCGGCGACCGTTGTCCTCGGAATTGCCGGATGGATGGCGGCTCGCGCGTCGCGTCCCGAATCGATCGGTCGCGAATTGAGAGGACCTATCGTTGCAACCTCCGAAACAATCGAGCAACAATACCTGACCGCACTCACGCGAAATGATGTACCCGCTTGGCGCGCCGTGTTGGATTATCCGGCGGAACCGGGCACGCCACAGGAGGACTACCACGACAAAGCAAAGTTGCAACTGGCGCGGCTGCTTATTGAACAGGAACAGTATCAAGACGCGACCGTCCTGCTGAACGAGCTCGAGAGTTCCTCTTCGGTTAAGCGTTTGTATCTTATTCTCGCGATGGTCCACCGGCACGAGATCGCCGTCGCAACGCAAAATGCGCGGGAAGCGTCTCGGTTGAAAACGCAAATCGCCGACAAACTCAGCGAGCTATCCGCCGACACGCCGGCAGCCGTCGAACTGTTCAACCGGATTGTTCCGGAAGAAGAACGGCTCGCGTTAGGGATTGTTAACGCGTAGATCAGCCGACGTGCCAAGGCAATCGGCAGACGCCCCATTGCCCGCAATTCTCATCGACAGCGACCTCGATGAACGTCAATGCGTCACCGAACTGTTCTCGCGTCTGTTCACGGACACGTTCGGCAATCACGCGAGCGATCTCTTCCGCGGTGGTATTAATGACCGGCAGGATCACGGCATCTTCATTTGGGAACACCCATCGACGTTCCCGAAAACGCACGGTCGTTTCGGTCTCGTCTTGCGATACTTTGATTTCGTGGTGATGCCGAGGCAAGATCACGTGATGATCGAGTGCCTGTGTCTGCAGTAACACGGCGTCACGCAATGCGATGAAATCGACAACGTAACGGTTCTCGTCGAGCGGTCCTTCCACGCTGACTCGGACGCCATAATTGTGCCCGTGAATTCGCTCGCAGATGTCACCGGCAAACGTGATAAAGTGGGCGGCGGAGAACACGAATTGTTCTTTGGAGACGTCGACTCGAAAGGTGGGCTGGGTCATGGCGTTTATCCAAAATCAGAAAGATCGTTGAGAAGGGCAAACTGTCGTGGCAACAGTCGAGTCCGTTGCGATTGGGCGGCACCGTTGCGATTGGGCAGCAATTGACGTGAGCTTTGCCGCTCATGCGGGGGTTATCCGCGAGTAAAAACGGGAACGGCTTCGGTCGAGAGTTCTTCGCTGTAGCAGTAATCGTCTTCGGCGAACTGGATCAATTTAGCTCTCGTTTTGACGCGGTTTCGGATCACCCATGACGCCATTGTGCCGCGAGCTTTCTTGGCGAAGAACGTGATCATTTTGTATTTGCCGTTCTTCATTTCCTTGAATGCCGGGGCAATGACCGGCGTGGGAAGCGATTTCGCATCAACGCAGCGAAAGTACTCGTTCGAGGCAAGGTTGAGCAGGAACCGCGATTGGTTCTTCTCGAGTTGTTCGACGACGGACTTTGTCACGTACTCACGCCAGTACGCGTAGAGGTCTTTGCCACGTGAATTCGGCAGCGATGTTCCCATTTCCAAACGGTATGGCAGGATACGATCGAGCGGCCTAAGGATTCCGTAGAGCCCCGACAAAATCCGCAGGTGTTCTTGTGCAAAATCCATTTGCTTTACGGTCATCTTTTCCGCTTGAAGCCCCTGATAGACATCGCCCTGGAAGGCAAAGATTGCTTGTTGCGAACCCTCTTTCGGATGCGGGGCCATCCAGTCTTGGAACCGCGCGTGATTGAGTTCAGCGAGCGATTCGCTGATATGCATCAGGTCTCGCAGCGACGCGGGAGTCTCCTGCTTAAGCAATCCCGCAATCTCGACACTTTCCTCAATCCACTCGGGCTGTGTGGAATTCTTAATCTTCGACGGCGTTTCAAAATCGAGGGTCTTCGCGGGAGACAATAGAATGAGCATGTTGTTTCTTCAGGGTTGGACGTTGCGGGAATCATACATCGACGTCAACGATCACTCCACTCGGCCCCGCGTTGACGACGAGTGAGTCTCCCACGTGCACCTGTTTGCCCCAATCGCTATGGATGTGTCCGCAGACAACTAACTTTGGCGAACAGCGTTCGACACAGTCGCGGATGCTCTCGCTGCCACGGATGCGACCGCTGCTATCATGGTCGACCGTATTGATCGGTGGTGAGTGAACGACAAGGATTCCGCCGGTGGGGCAACCCGCTAACAATTTGGCCCCGCTCTCTTCGTCGAAATCATAGCTCCACGCACCGAACGGTGTGACGGGAATCCCACCACCGACGCCCCACAACTCCACACTACCGGCCGACGTCGTCGCGGTCGTCCCGTTGCCGTGAAGGACGACGGCAGACTGCCACTCGCGGGATGCGTCGGTAAGTTCATCGGCCGTCTCACCATTGCCGGGGACGAGGAACGACGGCAGTTCGATCGCCTGAAGGATGTCGAGCGTGTCGGCAAGCCCTTGATGTTGGTTTGCGAAATCGCCGGCACCGATCACCATGTCCGCTCCCTTTGACATTTCAACCAAACGGAACGCAGCATCTTTGTCGCGGTGCAAATCGCTGAAACAGAGCACTTTCATGTGAACCATACCTTCGTTGCGGAAACCACGAGCAAGACGACGAGCCCGGCATCGTAGCGTGTGAATTGATTGCTCGCCGAGGATCGACGCAGGTAGTCCAACAGGAATCCGGTCGGACATCCCAACCGACAATACGCCATCGGCACACGTAGTGAAACAAGTAGCGTCCCGACGCACAACACCACGCTCGAAACGGCAGCCAGGGGCCACAAATAGGCGTGAAACGGTTCGAGTGTCGAGACGTCCGTCGCCGGTCGAAACAACAGCAAAAGATACGCGGCAACAAAAGTCACCGGGCCGAGATAGACGAGCCGCCTTGCCCACCGCGACGTTATCGAAAAGTGCCGGGATGACTTTGGCGAGGGACGCAATAATTGTTGAACCGCTCCGTGCGGGCACAGGTGGTTGCAATAAGGGTTACCGCGAACAACAGGCGGCGAAATCAGGGATGTCGCAACCAGTGCGACCAACCCGATCGCCAGCATCCAACTCACGCCCGATGACGCCCACCCCATCAGCAACGACAGTGAGATCAAGTTGCCGGTCCAAAAGCCGATCACGACGATCGTCGTCACCAACCAAAGCAGTCGTAATCGTCGGTAACGCATCCATCGGCGACGTGACGCGATACCGAGTAGTACCAACAAACCGACAACCACGGCATCACGGAATGTAAAACGAATTCGCGACAGGTAATGCGAGAGCGTCTCCCACGACCACAAGGACGGTGGCGTCCGTGTCCAGTTCTTGATCCCTCCCTGCGACTCAATCTCCGATGCAATCAACGGAATGGAATCCGCAATCGCGAGGCTCGTCATGGTCGCACCGGACACTCCTTCGACGCCCTCATCGACCGGATTCCATTCGGCGAGTTCACTGAGCTTTTTCCCTCGAATCAGATTCCAAAAGTACTCGTCTTCGCGGACGTACGTGACATACGGTTCGTTGTCGAGCGATTGCCGAATCCAGAGGTCGGTCACTGTTTGATCGCCCTCGAGGCTGAGGATCAACTCGGTAGGACCTTGGTAACCGATGACTTCGTCACAGAAGGTGCCGGTCCGGAGGACAACCCACTCCGCCTCATTTTGATCATTGCGGGCGAACGCAACCGGATCGTTGAAGTGGATCGTTTTCGCTCCAGGAATTCTCGCGACCTCATAGTCCTCGATGGGCCGGTCGAAGAGCAACGAAGTGGACTCCGCGCCGAGACGTGCGAGAAGACCTTCGGCCATCGCGAGGCTCGTCAATGTCGCGCCGCTAACGCCGTCGATCTTCCTCGTCTCCCCGTTTCGATCGACGCCGTTCCATGTCAAGCCATTGAATTGTCTCAGGAAATCGTCGTCTGCCACGACTGCCGCAACATGTTCTTCGGTATCGTGACTGCTGAGAACGCCGACGTGTTTGATGAACCCATCGTCGTCGACCACAAAGAGGGCCTCGGTGGGACCGCGGTATCCCAATGCTTTGGCCGCCTGGGGCATCGTCCGGCCGACCAATTCCGATTCCGCTCCCTGACTTTGCCGGGCTCGCCGACTGGCCTGCGTTCTCCACAAACCATTCTCGTTTGGTTCTTCCGAAACCGTTTCAACGTTGGGGATGAAGTGTTGAATCTTCTCGATCGACGGCGGCAAATTGCCGTGATCGTTCAGATCACGTGCCGACTCTGTTGAGTGCGGTGACGGAAGCATGCACAACAACACAACCACCGCGATGACACGTAGCCAATGGACAAAGGGGGGCAACCAGGATTCTTTACGTGCTCGAGAAGTCCCTGTCGCCTTCGGTGCATCGACGACGGGAAGCGGAGTCTTATTCAAGCACAGTCACCATTGTTTTTCATGAACGAGTGTTGCTGAACGCTTCCGAAAGAGCTTCGCAAAAAGATCGTTGGCGGCTCCATGGTGGCGATCGATCGACTCGCAGTCATGCAGTTCGCCGTCGAAGTTATCAGGCGACGCGATTTTATCGCCCTGTGTCTGCCTCGTCCATTCGAGCAGACAAAACACTCTCAACGCACAAAACGAGCATCATTAAGACGGCAGCACCTCGCGTCATGGGAACATCCGACAATAGTTGGGGGGTAAAGAGGGTGGCGTCAGCAGATTGCCTGTGAAGATCCCGAAAAATTTCCAATTCTGCTCGATCGACGTTTGGGATCACCCCAACATCTCGCGAGGCAAACGATACATTGGGCAAAGCCGGGCAGCGATGAGTGCGCGGGCATCTCTCTTTTTGAAGACGATCGTGGACAACAAAACGAATTTGGAATCCCACGCAATCGACCCCATTCCCGATGACATGGACGATTTGCTCGATCAACCAACGGTGACGACACCGCCCGTGGAATTGAACTCGCTGTCCAGCGGCGACAAACCCGGTGCGGGGATCGCCGCAACCGGTTCGATCGTTGGGCACTACGAATTGCTCGGCGAGATTGCCCGTGGTGCGATGGGTGTCGTCTATCGTGCCCGACATCAGACGCTCGGTCGACTCGCAGCGATCAAGATGATCTTGGACCCCGATGCGGTTGGCGCCGACGTCCATGAGCGGTTTGATGCAGAGGCGAAGACTGCCGCGACCCTGGACCACCCTGGAATAGTCGCTCTGTTCGAAAGCGGTCGGTGGAATGGCTATCCGTATTTCGCAATGGCCTATGTGGACGGAGAAAGTTTACTCGAACGACTTCGTGGCGGACCGATGCCTCCATTGCAGGCCGCACGAATGGCACGTGACATTTCACAAGCAATGGCGCATGCTCACGAGCGACACATCATTCATCGCGATCTGAAACCAGCAAATATTCTGATCGACTCAGAAGACCGCCCGCACATTACCGACTTTGGCGTTTGCAAAGACTTGAGTTCGTCCTCGCAGTTAACATCGGCGGGCGAGTTGGTGGGTACTCCTCATTTCATGCCACCCGAACAAGCAGGAGCTAGCGACGCTCCCCTTGGACCGCCTGCAGACGTCTACAGCATTGGTGCAGTTTTATTTGCGATGCTGACCGGGCGTCCCCCTTTCCTCGCCGCAACACCAATCGATGTGGTGGCGCAGGTTTTGACACAGGACCCGGTTTCACCACGCGCGCTCAATGTGAACGTTCCGGTTGAACTATCTGTGATCACCATGAAGTGTTTACGGAAGAAGGCTCAACAACGCTATATCGACGCAAACGCCTTGGCGGCAGATCTCAACCGGTACTTAACCGGGGAACCCATCCAGGCCCGCCCGCCGAGTTTTTATGAACGCATGCAACTGTTTCTGCAACGGCACGTTTTCTTTGCGAGTGTATCAGGCACTGCTGTTCTGGCACTGCTTGCGGTCATGATTTTCGTGTTTGCCTCCTTCCTCAGGACTCGCAGTCAACTCGCAACGGTTGAGGTGGAGTTAGAGCAAACGCGGCTACAACTGAATAACGAACGAAGACTAACGTCACAGTTTCTCCGGATGAGAAGCAACGCGATCGGCACGGACAACCGCGAATCCATTATCAGGCAGTATGAAATGAATCGGCTGGCAGCGGCGATCAAACAAACGTCGGAGTCATCACCAGATCTTGCGTTGCAACTGATGATCGAGGCGGCGGCCTTTTCGATCGAAACGAAGACTCCGCTGCCTGAGAAAGTGAAACAACGACTCATCGATCAGACTTCATTGCCTGCGAGTGAGAATGATGCGCCGTCACCGGATGAAACGCAGGCGACGGTCCAATCGCTCTCGATCGGCGATCGTGTTGAGCTAGCAAGAAGGCTTGTGCAGCGGCCGATGTCCGAAGCGGAACGGGCATTGTTTGGCCTGCCACCACGCGACCGTAAGGTCGACAAAAACACGAATCTCTCCATTCCTTGAGGCCTCTTTTTGTGACACATCAAGTAACGATTATTGCCGGACCAGATGCCGGTAAGAAATTTGCTTTGCCGAGCGGTGGAGCATTGATTATTGGACGCGGAAGCACCAGCGACACGAAGATCAGAGACCCTCGGTTAAGTCGAATTCACTGCGAACTTCGGCACGAAGACGATGTATGCGTCCTCGCAGATCGTGGTGGGGTCGGAGGTGTTAATGTTAACGGCAAAGTGCTCGAATCGCCGATGCGGATCAACATTGGAACGGTGTTTCAGATTGGCGATACGCGCCTTCGTCTTGAAACAGAAGATGCGTTGGATGCTGCAACGCTCGCGTCAAATCTCGACTCAGAACATGGTATGGCGTCGGAGTCAAATGACAGGCCGGTTGAATCTTCGCTGCGTCAATTGGTAGGCAGTTCAATTCAGGACCGGTTCGTCGTTGAAAAGATCGTGGCAACGAGTCCGATGAGTGTCGTCTTTCGTGGCACTGATTCGAAGCACGACAGGGCCGTTGCGATCAAAGTCCTGCGACCTCAGCTGGCATCATCTGATAACCAGCGGGAACGTTTCATTCGAGCGATGAAAACTGTCATGCCGATTAAGCACCCGCACATCGTTCGTTTGAGAATGGCGGGCAGGACAGGACCGCTTTGTTGGTGCGTGACCGATTGGGTCGATGGGACCAGCGTATCGGAACTGATCGATGCAATCGGGATTTCCGGGATGCTGGATTGGAAGCAGGTCTGGAAGATCGGAGTCGATATCGGACAGGCTCTTCAGGAAGCACACCGACACAAAGTAGTGCATCGCAACGTGACGCCCGCCAACCTACTGCGGCGGTCGAGTGACAAAACTTTCTTGTTGTCGGATCTGATGTTTGCACGAGCGCTCGACCAAACCGATGCCGCTCGTTTGACCCGACCGGGAGAGGTCATTGGTGATCTCGGTTTCATCGCACCCGAACGGGTTCTGAGTATTGACGATATGGATGAACGGTCGGACCAATACGGACTCGGCGCGACGATGTACACTTTGCTCGCCGGACACCCTCCTTATCCTGCGAAGAATCTTCCGCAATTAATTTCGCTGCTGCAAGGCGACCACCCGGTTGATCCCAAAGCGATTCAATTTGGTGTTGATGAACGTTTCAGTTCGATGGTGATGAAGATGATTGCGTTGAATCCAAAGAACCGCTACAGCAGTTCCTCAGAGATGCTCGAGGAACTGAAAAGAATCGGCATGTTGGGAGGGATGGAAGTCCGAACCCATTGAATTTTCGAAATTTGGAATACACGAACAAGAGCCTATCGTTTGTTCCGAAACAACTCAGTCCGTTGCTTGAACGTGATCGCAATTCGGATCGCGTGGCACGAGGCGTCCGACCGTCTCGACGGGATGTGTGAAGAGGTATTCCCACACGGGTTCGTGTAGCAACTCGCCGGTGTCTGGATCTTTGACGGCGGCCTTTCCCGGTTGGACGGCGCCGTGGGCACGGCCTGGGTTGCCACCGACGTCCGCATCGGTGATGAGCCGGCGCGTGTTCGAGTACGGTGGGCTCGCGCGATCAACGTTCACAACTGGCCCGTAGTCGTTTA
>JBICHZ010000106.1:0-11539 GCA_043101355.1 Rhodopirellula sp. JB044 | reverse complement strand
ACGGACTGCGTCTACCGCGTCGCTATCGGATCGTGCCGCAAGGATTCGCACACATCTCGATCGGACTCGTCGGCACATCAACCGATCCAACTTTCTTCCATTACATAGCAAACCAAAATGCAACTTCCCCACATGACCGTCGTTGGTGGCGGCCAAATGGCACGTGCCTTTGTCGGCGGTATGATTCAAAAAGGCGTGCTCGATACCAGTAAACTGACCGTGGTCGCCCCTTCCGCGGCCACGGGCCGGTGGTGGACCGAGCACTATCCCGAATGTCAGATGATGTCCGGTTCCGTGGGTCCCGACGGACAGAGTGCGTTCGACTCGAGTGAGATTGTCGTTTTGGCGGCAAAGCCACACATTATCGAACCGGTCCTGGCAGACCCGAAAGCAGACATGACCGGCAAACTGGTGATCTCGATCGCCGCCGGGGTGCCGCTATCGACGATCTCGGCCGGAGCCGGACACGCACGCGTTGTGAGAGTCATGCCCAACACGCCGAGCCTCGTTGGTGAGGGCGCATCCGCGTTCAGTACCGCCGAGAGCGTGACGAGCACGGACGTGGAATGGGTCGAATCAATGCTCGGCAGTGTCGGCTACGTCGTCCGCGTGAGCGAGAACCAACTCGACGCGGTCACGGGGGTCAGTGGATCGGGGCCTGCGTACATTTACCTCATCATCGAGGCCCTCGCCGACGGCGGCGTGGCCGCAGGATTGCCTCGCCAAACGGCGTTGGCATTAGCCGCACAAACGGTACGCGGAGCCGCCACCATGGTACGCGACACCGGAGAACACCCCGGCGTGCTGAAGGATAATGTTTGCAGCCCAGGCGGAACGACTATTGCCGCAATGCGGGTGCTGGAACAAAATGCGGTACGCGGCGCATTGATCGACGCGGTTACCCGAGCCGCCGAACGCAGTCGCGAATTGGCAAACTGATCCATCCGCGGAACCGCCGCATTCGAATGCAACGCGAGAGCCTCATGCACAAACCGCTGATCAAAATCGACGACAAACATGTCCCTTTGTACCGCATCGTGTGGGTAGCCGACCTTCCTCATTTCTGCGGGGAAGAAGACTGCGTCCGCGAAGGATACTACGAAGTTCGTCTCGACGTCGATGATTCGATCTGGACTCATCACGCTGATCGTGATCGCGTCATCGAGGCTCTTAATCAGTGGTGTGGCGACCCACGCGAGGACGGCGACATGGGTGGGGAACCCGAGTTTTAACTCGCGTCATCAGGGCACAGCGAGCTTCACCGGGTCAACTCGGACTGACCCGACCGAGAACTCCTGATGCCGTTTGTCACCGCGATCGTTTAGTTTTTGTGAACTTTCCGCGTCATCCCGCCGCCCGCGTCTAAACGGGGGCGCCGCTGACCGCGAATGCGTTACCCGACGTGATAAGAAGTTCCAACCAGCCACTTTGACGCCCCGGCAAGTGACCGCTACGATTCGCGGGCTATGAAAGAGTCTAACAAAGCTACCGCCACGACGATCTTGTTCCGATTCACCGGGGAAGACCGACCGGGATTGACCGCGTCCCTGTCGGACCACTTCGCCAAATTCGGTTGCAAGATCATCGACGTCAATCAAGCCGTCATTCACCGATCGCTGTTGCTTGGGTTGATGGTTCGCGTGCCGGACGACGTGGACCCCGACAAGGTGACACAAAAAATGCGTCGTCGGGCGGAGAAGTTGGACCTGAAATGCAAGCACACGCCTATCGAGGACTCCGCCTACGACGTTTGGGTCAGCGGTGAAGGAAAATCTCGGTACATCTTGACCCTCCTTTCGCGAGCGGTCACGGCGGAACAATTTGCCGCTGTCAGCCGACTCGTCGCTGATCAGGGCCTCAACATCGACGTGATTACCCGTTTGTCGGGACGCCCCAAACGGATTTCCAACGGCAAGCCGACTCGTGCCTGCGTGGAGTTTTCACTGCGCGGTGACCCGGAAGATCCGGATCGATTGAAAGCCAGTTTGTTAGACCTTTCGAGCCGACTCGATTTGGATTTGGCGTGGCAGCAAGATGACGCGTTTCGCCGAAACCGGCGAGTGGTCGCGCTCGATATGGACTCGACGTTATTGCAAGCCGAGGTGATCGACGAGATCGCTAAAGAAGCCGGTGTCGGCGACAAGGTGTCCGCGATCACCGAAGCAGCCATGCGGGGCGAAATCGATTTTGACGAATCACTCCGCCGACGAGTTGCCTCGCTCGAAGGACTGCCGGAAACCGTGCTGCCGAAGATCGCCGAACGGTTGGAGTTAACCGAGGGAGCCGAACGTCTGCTTTCGAATTTGAAACGGTTCGGATATCGGACTGCAATCCTTTCCGGCGGTTTCAGCTATTTCGGCAATTACCTTCGCTCACGTCTCGACGTCGACGATGTGCACGCAAATGAACTGGAGATCGTCGACGGGAAGCTGACCGGACGCGTGGTCGGACAGATCGTCAATGCCAATCGAAAGGCGGAATTGCTCGAACAGCTTGCCGCGAGTATCGGGATCGACTGCGAGCAAACGATCGCGATCGGTGACGGTGCGAATGACTTGCCGATGCTCTCTCGCGCCGGATTAGGAATCGCGTTCCACGCCAAACCGATCGTTCGTGAATCGGCACGACATCAAGTTTCCACCCTCGGTTTGGACGCGGTGCTGTATTTGCTAGGCGTCCGTGATCGCGACTTGGTGTAGTTCCGATTGATGCCGCGGGGTTGATGTATCTAGCTGATGTGCGTGCTGATATCGCGGGCAACCGCGTAGATTAGATGCTCTCCTTCGATCGCTTTCGCAGTCCATTCGATCGTGGTGTAGTCACCACCGGCGGTGATGTAACGATTTCGGAATCGCACGACGGGACGGCCTTCCTGCAGTCCAGACATCTGCGCCAGCGTTCGCGCCCGGTCGTCTTCATGCACGAAGCTCAGAAACGGATTGGAAAGCAAGGTCTCGCGAGAGTGGCCGAGGACCTTCGTAAAGTTCTCGTTGATGCGAACGAAGTAGCCGTTGTGATCGGCGATACAAAACATGTCCGGCGACAATTCAAAGAACCGCGCCATATCGCTCTGCACACTCTGCAGCGTTGAGGCTTGATGTGCGGTCATGATTTGTGACAACCGCGTCGCGTCTCGAGGGCGTTGGTTAGCGTCGACTTGCAGACATTCAACGGCCAAGCGAATGAGGGCATCGTCGACGCCGCAACCGATCAACCGTTCGAGACAAACGAAGGTCCTTCCTCGAATAGCGCGGCGATAAATCTGTTTCGGACTCCTGCCTTCGTAAGGAGCATGTCCGCTCAGAATTTCGCATAGAATACCGCCGAGGCTGAATACGTCAGCTCGCTGATCCAATCGGTCTCCACGTGCCTGTTCGGGCGACATGTACTGTGGAGTGCCATCGATTGATCCCTTGTTTGCGTCGTTATCGTCCGTTGCCGACGAGCTCTTGATAACATCTTGATGGTCGTTCGATTGGTGCGAGGTCGGATGCCTGGGGTCTCGAGCCATCGAATCAGGCCGATTGAGATGCTTGGCCGATCCCCAATCCATCACGTTCACCTCACCGAACTCGCCAACCATCACATTGGCAGGCTTGAGATCGAGATGCAGCACACCCCGCGAATGTGCGTACGCCATCGTGTGACAAACGTCCGTAAAGATCTGCAACAGTTCCCCTAGCTCGACGGTTTTGTCGCCGAGCAAGCTTCGCAGCGTGATGCCACTGACCAATTTCATAACCAGAAACGGTTGGCCATTTTCACAAACTCCGGTTTCGTAAATCGGAGGAATTCCGGGATGAGATAAAAAGCCCATCGTTCGGGCCTCGCGCAGAAACGTGTCGACGAGCCGGGGTGTCGCGCGGTCGGGCCGTAGAACTTTGAGGGCGACATGACGATCGAGTAGGCGATCATGCGCCCGGTAAACGATGCCCATCCCGCCGGTGTCGAGGCAATTGAGAACCGCATACCGGTCGGTTATCAGTCGAGGTGATTCGGGAGGTTCGATCGCGCCCGCGAACTCATCAGGTTCGTGATCCGCGTCGACGGCAACCGTCTTTGTATTGGGCAGCCGCGGGGTCGGATGCCCTGGAACGATCTGCCGAGCCGATGGACCGTCGATGCCGAATGCTGCTCGGTCGATGTCCACAGCGTTTCTCGCCGACGTCTCGGCTTCGTGTGAGTGCCGCATCACTGTCTGCCTGCTCCTTTCAACCGTGCGACGGGTCATTGGAGAATGCGATTTGACTGGCCCCGAGTTCATGGTACCCGTTCTGAAAGGGGGGGCGGTCAGAAAACCCGACTGTTACTCCCAAAAATCTTTCGGCCAATTTTTGCCGTTTCCCTGTAATTTCGCCTCCCCAGGTCGGCTGGCATTGACACTGTCGAGCCAAAACTCCTACGACGGGGGCAACCATGGCGGGAAGAGGCCGTTTTGACCGTGAACTCGGTGACATCGATCGCATTTTGATTGCGGTCGACCATCGCGATAATCTGTGACGATTTTTCAGATTTAACTCGATTTGCCTGTAAAAACGGCCGATCGCTGTGGATGGACGTCAACAAACAACCTCGATGAACCCGCTCCCTTGCCTAAGGATGCGACGATGAAGCGAACGGAATTCGCCGAAAACAAACTCACCCGTTACGCCCGCCGTGCCGCGATCGCTGCGTGCGTGTTGGTGACGCTGCCCTCGGTCGGTTGCCGCAGCGGAAAGCCTTCATGGAACATGTTCGGAAGACGTGGCGAGCCGTCGGCCGAGACGCTCGCCGGAAGTGGTCCGACCACCACCTATCCGACACCACCGTCCTCGCGTGCCACCCCGGAAGCGATCGCATCGATCGCCGGTGGAACCGCACCGGCGGGGTCCAATGCAACCCCGAGCACACCGAGCCTTCCGACCGGATCGAACCCTTACGCATTGGCTGGTTCGCGTACGCAAACTCCCGAGAGCGGCGTCCCCGGAGGCTTCCCGACGAGCATGCCGCCATCAACCTCGAGCAGTCCAACACCGTCGACATCGTTCGCGAGCAACGGTCAGTCCGTTCCACCGGCCTACGCGATGCCAGGCCGCACGAGCCCCACACCTGGAGCGACGCCGTCGGCGACCACTCCTAGCTACGCTGCTGCTGCAGCGAACGGCTACGCAGCATCCACTCCGACAACTCCACCGTCTGCTTCCTCGATGCCATCGGGTTATCAATTAGGTGCCAAGACGAGCACATCACCGACATCGACAGCAACAAGCACCCCGACCACGTCGACGAGCAACGGCTTTGAAATGCCACCGCTGAATAACCTCGCCCCGACTCGACTCGCGGCCGGTTCGTCGAATTCGTCGCAGCCTACAAACGGATTCACGTTGCCAAGCAGCATGACGCCTCCGACAACGACAACAGCGTCAACGTCTTCACCGACATCCCCAGGCGCGATGACGCAAAACCCAATGACCATGCCGGGCAACTCAGCTACCACCTCGGGCGCCGCTCCGCAAACCGCAGTCGCCTCGCTGAGTCTCCCCCCTTCGGATTCCTCCGCGAGTGGTGCTTCGACTCCGATCAATTCGTCCACCACCGCGAGCACGGGTGCACCTGAGTACCAAACGGCAACCACCGCGAGTGGATCGACCACATCGGCGTCGCCGAGCGGCTCGGTACAGCCTACCGGCTACATGCCTGGCAGCACGAGCAAAGCGTCGAGTTACCCGACTTCGAATCCGGTAATGCGTTAAAGAACGCCTGTACCCTTTTCGAACAACGAAGCTCGTCCATGATCCACCGATCGTGGGCGAGCTTTTTTTTCGCGAAGCGATTTTCACGGGCCCGGCTTTCCCAACACGACGGCCTGCTGGTTCTCGAACCTGGATCTGCCCGCTTAACGACGAAATCGCAGCATGAGGATTCGCCAGGCGATTCCGCTCAGCGAGAGAATCGCCACCAAGTACCAGAACGCGAGCGAAGCCTCGTGATATCGGGATCCGCTGTGCAGCAGCCCAAACAGTCGCGTACCCACCGTGGTCACACCGGGCGGCAACACCGGCAACGCGGCAGGCACATCACCGCTGGCGACCACACCAGTGATGATGAACGCAGCCAAGATCGATGGCCACAATAACGGCGTTTCAACTCGTAAAACGCGAGCAAACAAAGAAAGCTCCATGCGACCGGCGTTCCAAACCGATTGATCGATCTGCCGATAGGCGAGTTGGATGATGAAATACGCGATCACGCCACTGCGCGTCCCCACGCTGAGGATCGTTGGCACGAGTGTCTGTGTTGCCAGCGCCTCCGCGAGCGGCAGGCCGCAGGCAAACAACTTGACAACAACTAGACCAACGATCGGACCGGGAACGAGAAAGATCACCGTCGCGAGGCAGTCAAATGCCCAACCGAGCATACGGTTTCCTCGACCGACACGAGCGATCGTCCATGCGACGGGAGTCACGGCGAGCGAAGTGAACACGGCGAGCTGAAACGTCCAGGCGTACTCGCTCGCAAAAAGCGACGGCGCGTTTCCGATCGCGCGAACACACGCATCCCAAGACCATGCGGCAACCGGCTCCCCTCGCTCGATACGGACACTGTGCCCGGCCTGCATCACGAGTCCTGCAATGATCGCCCCCTGACATACGACGACCGAAAGAAACACTCCTACGGTCGCAACCATTGCCCCGACGCCGAAATCGCCTCGGAAGTGAAAATCACTTAATTGTTGGCTGGCACTTTTTAAATCGGAATGAGATCCATCCACGCCAATCCGCTTTGCCGGGACGAACAGACTGCGATTTCGCAACCGCATCCAAACCAGGGCGGGGCCCCCGGCGATCAACATCGGCAACCATGTCGTGACCGAGACGGCGGTGAAGCTCGGGTCGAGTGAATAGAAGAGGTAGAATTGATCCGCCACCGTGCGAACGCTATGCAGATCTGCGACGCTCATCTCGGTCGCAGCGAGCAACCAAACGATAACCACCGCGACTAACAACCAAGGAAATGCGATCGGCAACCGCACTCGAAACCAAGCCCCCAGCCGCCCAAGATCCATTTCGGCATGTTTGATGACCGCCGGCTCGATGCTCAGCGTCGCCCAGTACACGGCGGCGGCAACGATTGCGGCACCATGAACCCCGTGAATCCAACCGACCCAGAACAGGTTTCCGCCGGTCATCGTTTTCATCAACCAACCGAACTTGCCGGCCGTCGATTCCCAGACGGCCGCGTGCAAGATCAGCGGCGTTACGATCGAAAACAGCATCGCGAGAAACCATCCTTGCACGATCGCCCGTCGCAGAACATCCGCCCCCCGGTTCCGACAGTGTGACTTCCGGAGCACCACGGCGCAGGCGGCCGACGGTATCCCAATCAGCACGGCAACCGCCGACGAAACCGCCATCAGGGCAAACGTTGTCGCGATCGCGGCGGTCCAGTCGTTGGCAAACGGGTTCATCGCCAGAATCGCTACCTTCCTAAAATTGTGGAGAATCGCCAGAGTGTAGCGAAGCGGAATCGTTTTTTAAGCATCCCGAATCGGCAGTTCCGTAGTTAATGTAGCTCTTGTGATGAAGCTGACTTCCATTCCGAGTCTGTACCGAAATCTGCGTCGGGGACGCGAGATTCTGTTGGTGCTGCGCCGATACGGGTTGGCCGACTGGCTCAGTCGCTCGCAAAGCCTGCCGTTTCGAAATTGGATCAAAGATCGATCGGGTGTGCCATTAACCCAGTATTCTCGGGTGGAACGGATCCGAATGGCGATCACCGAACTCGGGCCGACATTCATCAAGGTCGGACAGGTCCTCGCGTCGCGGCCTGACCTGGTCGGGATCGAATTGGCGGACGAACTCAAACGTTTGCGCGGCCGAGTGGAACCGGACACCGCCGAGCAGGTTCGAGCGACGCTGCGATCAGAACTCGGCGACGATTTTGAGAAAAACTTCTCTTCGATCTGCTACACACCGTTGGCGACCGCATCGATCGGGCAGGTTCACCGTGCGGTCTTGCTCGATGGCAGTCGGGTCGTCCTGAAGGTTCAACGATCCGGGATCGATCGCCTGATGCGGCAGGACATCGAGGTTCTCGAAGGCCTGGCCCAACTCGCCGCTCGAGTCGACACAATCGCCGTCTGGGGACCACGGGAAATGGTCCGGCAGTTACGCCCGATGGTGCTGCACGAACTGGATTTCAATCGCGAACGCAGCAGCCTCAAACAGTTTGCTGACGCGTTGGCCACGGAGCAGGCCGAAGTCGCCGTACCAGCCGTCGTGGACCAACTGTGCACTCGCCGTGTCCTGGTCATGGAGGAAATGATCGGAACGCCTTTGGCATCGATCTTCTCGCATTCCGAATCAGCGAACAATAACAAGACGAAGAGCCCGATTACCGCCTCCGCCGAAAAAACGGCCGGCGAGGATCCCTCGCAAAACGGGGACAACCATCCTGTTTCGCCCAATAATCTCGCGACCAATATCGAGGTCACCAAAGAGAAACTCCCACCGGACATCGGTTCGCGGCTGGCGAAAGTCTATCTCAAGATGGTGTTCGAGGACGGGTTCTTTCACGCCGACCCTCACCCCGGGAACTTGATTTTCCTGGATGACAAACGGCTCGGCATTCTCGACTTCGGCATGACGGGGCGGATCGACGAGACCCTCCGCGAGTCCATCGAAGAAATGTTGGTTGCGATCAATGCAGGTGACCGACGACGATTGACTCGATTGATTCGCGGCGTCGGAAACCCCCGATTGGATCTCGATCAAGCCGCGTTGGAAATCGATGTCGCTGACTTCGTCGACACCTATGGACGTCAATCGCTCGACCGATTCGACCTCAGCGGTGCGTTGAATGAACTCACTGAAATCCTTCACCGCCACGGGATTACCCTGCCCAACCAATCCGCATTGCTGCTGAAAATGCTGATTTCGCTCGAAGGAACGCTGCGGGAATTGGGCGTCGGATTCGATTCGCTCGACATCGTGCGAACTTATTTGCGAAAGGTCATGTTTCGCCGACTGACGCCGACCCGCCGTCTTCGTCAGGCTCGGCGGATCTACCTCGAGAACGAAGCATTTCTCGAAGAGGCTCCCGAGCAGCTCCTCGCGGTCCTGAACCAGACTCGGCTCGGCCAACTGCAGATTCGCTTGGACCCCAAACGGATCACGCCGTCAGTCAACCGGCTGGTCCTCGGCTTGATGGCGAGTGCCGTCTTCCTGGGATCATCCTTGCTGCTCGCCTACGAAGTCCCGCCGCTGTTGTTCCCGGAAACCAGTGTCGCCGGAATTGAACGACTGAGCCTTTTGGGGCTGCTCGGCTTGATCGCGAGCACATCCGTGATGACCGGACTGTGCATCACGATCCTAAGCAACAACCGCGACTGAGCGGAGACTCCACTGGCTGCTGCGTTTAGGCAGCGATTCGCTGGGCGGTGACGCTCGGCCCGATGTGGCCACCGAGGGTTTGAATTTCGAGCGAGAGCAAACGCTGAACGACCGTGCTGATCGTCGGTCGCTCGAGCGGATCGCTAGCGACCATGCTCTCAATCAACTCAGCAACCGGTTCGATCACGTGCTGGGAAACCGGCGATGTTGCCGAAAGGCTTTCCCACAACACGCGTCCGAGTGCGAAAACGTCCATCGCGGGAAGCGCCGCAGTCGAACCGCTCATCAATTCCGGCGACGCATAGTCTGGCGTACCGCGAAATACTCGGTGCATCGGGGTGTGAGTGCGAGCGGCGAAACCGAGATCGACCAAAGTAACGTGCCCCTTGGCATCGATCAGAATGTTCTCTGGCTTCACATCACCGTGCACCCACCCGGCGGCATGGAGTTTTTCCAGTGCCTGTCCGATCTGACGCGTCCACCACAGGGCAACCGGAACCGCGAAATGCTCGATCTGCTGCGTACGCTGGTCCATCGAAACCGCGTCGAGTCGGGGCATCACCACGTACGGCGCATGAGGTGAAGCCGACGCATCGAGAATCGCGATCAGGTTCGGATGCGTGACCCCGGCCGCCTGAATCGACTGGCCGATCTGACGTTGTGCGTCACGGATCGCGTTGGCGGCGGGGACATCACCGACATCGTTCGAAACCACGCCCGCGACCGTCTTCAGCACGTAGTCGTAGCGAGGATTGCCTTGGCTGTCGGCGGGCTGCGCCAGAAACAACTCGGTCCCCGTTCCACGTGTCAGCCGTGATCCGAGCCGCCAGATGCCGACGATCTTCTCGGTACCTTGAAACGCTTGATCTTTCGGGGACGCTGTCGAACGGTCGAACATCTTGACACTCGTGGGCATAAAATCGAGACGGGTTTCCAGGAAGGGTCATCGTCCCGGCGGCCTGGAGCAGGCTAACTCGCTACGAGAAACCGCGATAACCGCTACAGCCGTTAAACCTCCGCGGCGAGTTCCGCCATGGTGCGACTTGGGCTTCATAGCTCGGCACCGAAGACAGCAGAAATCGAGGTCCAAGAAATCCCGCTCGAGAACACTCGCAGCCCAGGTCTCGAAAAACGCGGTCGCGATGGCGCTCCAGCCCGGAGCCAGACCGCAAACTGTGCCCGAGAACTCGTGGCCTCCCAAACGTTTCGTTTTTCGGGGTTTCGGACTGGCCGGCCACCCTCGCGGGCACGCATTTTCATTGTGTAGACGGCTCCGATGGATCCCTGCAGAAGGGGACGACGACGGCTCCTAAGGCGGATTCCGGTGGGTTTGTAGCGGTTAGGACAGGTGTCGTCATAAACGGTGGGAACTTTGTCGGTCGCAATCGCGTCGGAAACGGTGCATTTCGTTGACAGTGCAGCGCCCCCGATTAGACTCGCTGATCCGCGGACGTGGATTTATTGAAAATTTGCATCCCTCTCGTTCCAGACGGTTTATCCATGCGAACTGGGTACGAGACGAGAAAATTGACGCCGCTGTCTGCTATCGCTTTTCCTATTCTGGTCCCACGGGCCCCCTCCGCCAGAGACCCTCGATGAACCCTCGTCAGTCCTCCCACACGTCGTCGGATTGGTCACACTCCTCGACCCCATCTTCCGATGCTACTGGCTCCTCCCGTCGCCGACGCAGTCGTCGCCGCGACAAGACGAAAGCTCGCCGAAAGTCAGCCCGTCGTTTGATGATGGAAGGCTTGGAAAATCGTCAGCTTCTCGCCGCCAACGGTCTCGGATCGTTTGCTAACGCCGACGACTACGACGGCCCTCGCAATATCGGAGCCGTTTCGTCGTTCTCCTATACCGAACAAGAAGCTCCGCAGTTGTTCGGCGAAAACGATTTCTACCAAGACGCCGAGTTTATCCCCCTTGGAAACCTGTCGGGGCAACGCGACACGATCGACATTTCCGGGTCGGTGAGCTTCACCTTCTCGGGCACGCGAATCGAGAGCGACGTCGATTACTACAGTTTTGATTTGCAGGCTGGCGATATTCTCGATATCGCGACCCTCGGTGCGGTATCCTCGTTTGACGTCTTTCTGCCGAATTCATTCGATCCGAGCCAAGCCAGCAGCAGGTTCTGGTTCGGGCAAGACGGCCCCGAAGATGACGAA
>JBICHZ010000105.1:0-7695 GCA_043101355.1 Rhodopirellula sp. JB044 | reverse complement strand
CGGAAGCAAGGTTTGTATCAACTCTATGACATCGTCGCGGACAACGAGGAACGCAACGATTTGGCCGCTAAGTATCCCGAGAAGGTCGAGGCACTCAAGCAAGTTCTGCAATCGCAACTCGATTCGCCACGACCTGATTTGTCAGAGTAGTTGTCATCCCGTAGCGAAAGTCGCCAAGGCGTTCAGTGCCGCTATGTTTCGCCAGAAGCGAGGATTGCCGGAACGTCGCTACGCTTGGTCCGGCTTACGGGAGGTGCTTTTAAAGGCCGGATGAATGAGGCTTTGCGACGCGCATCCGGCAGCGGGACTGTCTGAAAACAGCCAATGCCCGATCGACTCAGTCGGCTTTCTTGGCTGGTTTGCTGCCGGAGTCTTTGCTTTTGGATTTGTCCGATTTCGAACTGGAGTCAGACTTCTTCGCGTCGGCTTTGGCGCCTTTCTTGTAGCTTTCGCTACGGTAATCGGTTTGGTAGAAGCCGCTTCCTTTGAAGACGATCGCGGCGCCGGTTCCGAATTGCCGTTTCAGTTTTTTCTTTTTGCACTCAGGGCATTTCGTTTCGGGTTCGTCGTTAATGCCTTGAAAGATTTCAAGCTCGTGACCGCAGGCTTCACAAAGGTAATCGTAAGTTGGCATGGAAGTGGTTGCCGAAAGGATGTGAAAAAGGGACAGGGGAGATTGTTTGGGTTTGTCGGGACGCCGGTCGGAGGACGACCCGGGCTATGGGGCGCCGGTGCTGACGACGACTTGAGCGGGCCGGATCACGCGGCCGTGCATGGTAAAACCGCTGACGGCGACATGAGCGACTTTGCCGGATTCGATTTCCGGATGCGGCATTTGTGAGATCGCTTCGTGGACGTTCGGGTCGAATTCTTCTCCGTCGGCCGGGATCGGCTCAACGCCGTATTTGCCGAGCGTGTCGTCGAGTTGTTTGGCGACCATCGCGACACCTTCGCGAAGGCCTTGGGCCGTGTCGGTCGACTCGCTCGCGTTGGCCGCTTCGATGGCGCGGTTGAGGTTGTCGCGGACTTGGAGAATATCGTTGACCAACGGCATTGCTGCGAATTTGAGTTGGTCTTCGTAGTCGCGACGCATCCGTTTGCGGAAGTTTTCTGCTTCGGCTTGTGCCTGCAGGACTCGTTTGTCAGCCGCCTCGACCTCGCCTCGCAGACGGATCATTTCCTCGTCGCGAGTTTCCGGAGCGTTTTGCTCGTTCGCCGCGTCGAGTGATTCGTGTGCTTGGTCAGCCGCTTCCTCAGCCGCGCTGCGTGCCTCGGTTGCTTCTTCGCGTACGTCGTCGTTTTCAGGATGAGAAGTAGTTTCGTTCATAATTATTTCGTTTCAGACTGGCTTTCCGGTTCGGGGTCGAAGAAATGCCTGAGCTTGTCGAGAAAGGAAGTTCGTTCGGGAAGGACGGCCTCGTGGTCGAGGTCGGCGAGTTGACGCAGTAGTTTTTCTTGATCGGCGTTGAGCTTCTTGGGGACTTCGATAAACACCTGGACGAGCAGGTCGCCGTTGCGACCGCTGCGGTGATCGATGATCCCTTGTCCTCGCACGGTGAACACGTCGCCGCTCTGTGTTCCGGCGGGAACGGTTAGTTGGTGAGGTCCGTTGAGGGTGGGGACTTCAATTTCGGAACCGAGTGCCGCCTGCGGATACGAGATCGGCAGTTGCAGGATGAGGTGTTTGCCGTCGCGTTTGAATAGTTCGTGCGGTTTGACCGAGATGAAGCAGTAACAGTCCCCGGGAGGTCCGCCGTCAGGGCTCGGTTCGCCTTCGCCCTGCAGTCGGACCCGCATGCCGTCGTCGACGCCGGCGGGGATTTCGACGTTCAGTTCGGCTTTCTCATTTTGCAGACCCGAGCCACGGCAATCCGTGCACGGTTGGCTGATCTGTTTGCCCGCACCTTGGCAGGTCGGGCAGGTGGTTTGGACGCGAAGGATGCCGGCGGACTGGATGACTTGCCCTTGGCCGCCGCAGGTCGTGCAGGTGACCGGTTCGCTACCGGGGGCCGCCCCGCTGCCGGAGCAGGTTTCGCAGGCGACCCGGCGTCGGAACGCGATGTCTTTGTGACAACCACGGGCGGCTTCCTCGAGCGTCAATGTCACGTCGCAGCGGATGTCCGCGCCCGGGCGAACCCGGCGACGTCCACCGCCGCGGCGACCGCCACCGAAGAAGTCGCCAAAGCCACCACCGAAGAGATCCCCGAACGCTTCGAAGATGTCTTCGACGTCGCCGTATTGGTGAGTGGAACCTTCGACTCCGGCGTGACCGTATTGATCGTAGCGGGCACGTTTGTTTTGGTCGCTCAGGACTTCGTAGGCCTCGGTTGCTTCTTTAAACCGCTCGACGGCGTCCTCGTTTTTGTTCGTATCGGGGTGATACTTGATGGCCAATTTGCGGTAGGCACGGTCAATCTGTTGCTTGGTCGAAGACCTCTCAACGTTGAGGATTTCGTAGTAGCAAGTCTTGGTGGCCATGGAACCGAATTTGTTGGATGAGTCGTAATCGAAACGGGCCGTTCGCCGATAGCGAACCGCCCGTCGTGTGGAAAAGTGATCGAACGCCGAGGGCGGTTGGGCCCGGTGCGGTCACCTCATCCGGATCGAAATCCTGATGAGGCGAAACGCGAGTTTGGCGTTCTGAACTCGGACTAGTTAATCACGCCTTCGACAGGGCGTTTGTCCTTGTCTTCTTGCTCGAAGTTGGTCACGAGTGCTTCGGTGGTCAACAGCAATCCAGCGATGCTGCTGGCGTTGGTCAACGCGGTGCGAACGACCTTCACGGGGTCGATGACGCCCGCTTTGATCATGTCGGTGTATTCGCCGGTGTGGGCGTTGTAACCGATCTTCGGATCGTTCTTCTGCAACACTTCGTCAACAACCACGCTGCCGTCGATACCGCCGTTGTCGGCGATTTGACGCATCGGAGCGTCGAGTGCACCGAGGACGATGTTGACGCCGATTTTCTCGTCACCACGAGCCTTCTTCAACGCGGCTTCGACTGCTTCGCGGCAGTAAACCAGAGCCACGCCACCACCAGGCAGGATGCCTTCTTCGACGGCCGCACGGGTTGCGTGCAGGGCGTCTTCGAGACGTGCCTTGGTTTGTTTCATCTCAGCTTCGGTTTCGGCACCGACGCTGATCACGGCAACACCACCGGCGAGTTTGGCAAGGCGTTCTTGGAACTTTTCCTTGTCGTAATCGCTGTCGGTTTGCTCGATCTGCGAACGGATTTGAGCGACCCGTTTGTCGATCTCTTCGCGTTTGCCGGAACCTTCGACGATGGTCGTGTGACCCTTGTCGATGGTGACCTTCTTGGCACGGCCGAGTTGTTCGAGCGTGACGTTCTCGAGCTGGATGCCGAGGTCTTCGCTGATCAAGGTTCCGCCGGTCAACGTTGCGATGTCGCCGAGCATGGCTTTGCGGCGATCGCCGAAGCCAGGAGCCTTGACCGCACACACGTTGAGCGTGCCGCGGAGTTTGTTGACGACGAGCAGGGTGAGTGCTTCGGCGTCGACATCTTCGGCGATGATCAACAGAGGTTGGCCGGTTTGAGCGGCTTTCTCGAGCAACGGCACGAGGTCGCGGATGTTGCTGATCTTCTTCTCATAGAGCAGCACCAACGCGTTCTCGAGGTCGGCTTCCATCGAACCGGGGTCGGTGATGAAGTAAGGCGAGATGTAACCCTTGTCGAACTGCATTCCGTCGACGTAATCGACTTCCATGCTGCGGCTCTTGCCTTCTTCAACGGTGATCACGCCGTCCTTACCAACACGCTCGAGGGCGTCGGCGAGGAGGTTGCCGATTTCGTTGTCGTTGTTAGCCGAGATGGCACCGACCTGGGCGACTTCTTCTTTGCCGCTGACGGGGCGTCCCATTTCGACGAGACGGGCACATGCGGCGTCGACAGCCTTTTCGATACCGCGGCGAATCGCGGTCGGGTTGCTGCCGGCGACAATGTTCCGCAGACCTTCTTTGAAGATCGCACGTGCGAGAACGGTCGCGGTGGTGGTTCCGTCGCCTGCGAGGTCGCTGGTTTTCTGAGCGACTTCGATGACGAGTTTCGCACCCATGTTTTCGAACCGGTCCTCCAGTTCGACTTCTTTGGCGACGGTGACACCATCTTTGGTGACGGTCGGTCCGCCGAACGATTTGTCGATGATCACGTTTCGACCGGTCGGACCCATCGTGACTGCAACTGCGTTGGCGAGTTTGTCCACGCCGGCGAGCATGCGGGTACGAGCGTGGTCCTCAAATAGCAACTGTTTTGCCATGACTGAAGATTCCTAGGTAAATGGATGAAATGAAGCGAGAGGAACGAGCGAACTAGCCAATCTTGGCCAGGATGTCGCTTTCACGAAGGATCTTCATCTCTTCGCCGTCGACTTCGATTTCGCTTCCGCCGTACTTGCCGTAGATCACGACGTCGCCAACGGCAACGCTGAGTTCGCCACGGTTTCCGCTGTCGAGCAATTTGCCAGGGCCGACCGCGACGACGGTTCCGCGTTGTGGTTTTTCGCGAGCCGAATCGGGAAGGACGATTCCGCCCGCGGTGGTTTCTTCGGCTTCGTTAGGTTGAACGATGACGCGGTCGTCGAGTGGGCGAAGGCTGATGGTTTTGGTCGCTGCCATGGGGAGAGTTCCTAAGTTGAAATTGAGTTAGTTGTGTGGGTTGGCACCGTCAACAGACGATGGATCGAATTTTGTTAGGGAAACCACGCCCGCGATGAGGCGTGGCTGCTTTTGTCTCGAAAACGGACTCGTTGGGAGTGCGACGCCCCGGGAAAGGGGCGAGGCGGCTCGCGGTCTACATCATGCCGCCCATGCCGCCCATTCCTCCCATGCCGCCCATTCCAGGCATGCCGCCCATGCCACCCATGTCCGGCATGCCGCCGCCCATTCCGTGGTCATGGTGGTGGTCACCGGCGCCCTCTTCTTCCTCGACAGGAATGTCGACGATCAGCGATTCGGTGGTCAGCAGCAGCGACGCGACCGAAGCAGCGTTGGTCAGCGAGGTGCGAACAACCTTGGCGGGGTCGACGATACCGGCAGCGATCAAGTCGCAATACTTGTCGGCGTTGGCGTCGTAGCCTTCGGTCTTGCCTTTGAGTTGCGAGACGCGGTTAACGACAACGGCTCCGTCGAGGCCCGCGTTGTTGGCGATCGCACGCATCGGTTGGTCGAGAACGTTGCGGATGATCCGAACGCCGAGCTTTTGATCGCCTTCGATTTCTTTCTCGAGTTTCTCGATCGCTTTGCGGCAGCGAAGCAGTGCGGTTCCGCCTCCAGGGACGATGCCTTCTTCGAGTGCGGCTTGGGTGGCCGCGCGGGCGTCGTCGATCAGAGCCTTGCGTTCTTTCATTTCGGTTTCGGTTGCCGCACCGACGTTGATTTGGGCAACACCACCGGCCAACTTAGCCAGGCGTTCTTGCAGTTTTTCGCGATCGTAGTCGCTGTCGGTGTTTTCGATTTCGCGACGGATTTGAGTCACGCGGCCTTCGATGTCGGCCTTTTTGCCAGCGCCACCGACGATGGTGGTGGCTTCGCTGGTGATGCGAACCTGCTTCGCACGACCGAGGTCGGAGAGCTTGACGCTTTCGAGGTCGATCCCGAGATCCTTGAAGATCGCCTTGCCGCCGGTCAGTACAGCGATGTCGCCGAGGATGGCTTTGCGGCGGTCACCGTAACCAGGAGCCTTCACGGCACACACGTTCAAGATGCCACGCATCTTGTTGACGACGAGAGTCGCCAGGGCTTCGCCTTCGGTGTCTTCGGCGATGATCAAGAGAGGCTTCTTCGATTCGCTGATCGCTTCGAGAAGCGGGATCATTTTCTTGTTGTTGCTGATCTTTTCTTCGAAGAGCAACACGTAGCAGTCGTCGAGTTCGACCGATACTTCGTCTTGGTTGGTGACGAAGTGCGGCGACAAGAAGCCGCGATCAAACTGCATGCCTTCCACGACGTCGACATAGGTTTCGTTGGATCGGCCTTCTTCGACAGTGATGACGCCGTTCTTACCAACTTTGGTGAACGCGTCGGCGAGGACGTCACCGATTTCGGGATCGTTGTTTCCAGCAATCGTCGCGACTTGTTTGATGTCGGACTTGCTGTTTTCTTTGATCGGGGTTGCCATTTTGGCGATCTGCTCGGTGCAGGCATCGACCGCTTTCTGGATGCCTCGGCTGAGTGCCATCGGGTCGGCGCCGGTGGCGACCATTTTCAGGCCTTCGCGGTAGATCGCTTCGCTGAGTACGGTCGCAGTCGTCGTTCCGTCACCGGCAACGTCGTTGGTCTTGCTGGCAGCTTCTTTGACGAGTTGAGCACCGAGGTTTTCGAACGGATCGTCGAGTTCGATGTCCTCAGCAACGGTCACGCCGTCTTTGGTGACCTTGGGAGAGCCCCAGCCTTTGTCCAAAACGGCGTTGCGGCCACGGGGGCCGAGAGTGCTGCGAACGGCGCGAGCCAGTTTGCTGACGCCAGCCAGCAAAGGGCCTCTCGCGTCATCGTCAAAAACGATTTGCTTTGCCACGGTGTGAATCTCCTGAGATTGGCGACAACCGAGATCCGCAGGGCGGGCAACTTCGACTCCGTTGCGGTCGTTCGCCCAACAGGAATCCCGGTGGAGCGACTGACAGCGAGGTTTCTTCTTCGATCGGGAGTGAGTGAGGCCGTGCGGATCCGGGCCATACGGCCGGAAAGGGAATGGGGAGTAATTGGATTGTCAAGCGAAGCAAGAACGGTCCCGTCGGTCAGACGGACAGAATCACCACGCGGTCACGTCCCATGAGCAATCGGCGTGCCGGATGCGTGTTGTGTTTTGTAAGTCGTTTGTTCGCAGTGGGTTGCGTGTTTGGGTGCGGTCTCGGTCGAGAGGGCATCCCGTCGCGACGTGTCACGCTGGCAGTGAGCCCATTCCGGAACGTTTCCGGCGAGCGGTAAGGGGGCCGTTCGGGTCCAGCTCGGCTGTCCCGAATGCGGCGTCGCATCGGTCGGCGACAGTGACCTGGCGAGATTAGATCGCGCCCCGGAATGGGGGCGGCGCCGGAGGCGGAGTGAGGTCGCAGTCGGCCGATTACAGAGGCGGCCTGTCGAGGAGGTAGGCCGTTATTTGACCGTTTCGGTCTGCGGTGTAGCTGTCGACGCCAAAAATGCGGTCATCTGTTGGGTGACGCCGTTTGTTCTGCACAGGCGGCCTCAGGTAAAGCAGACTGATGCCGCCGCCTGACCTGAATAGTGATGCTTGCCACATCGCTCAGCGTCCTGGCGCATCGCTGCTGGAGACCCCACGCAGATCGATTTCCCAAAATACCTCTGCCACTCCCATACCAAATCTCGCCACATCGACGCGTCAATCCCGATCCGGCTCAGCGTCGTTGCGAGCGATTTCGGAAGCTTCTCCGACGCTTCGGCAATGCCCTGTTTTGCAGTCCAGCGGAGCAAACGAAGGTAGTCACGGATCGACACATGCAAAAACCCCTTATCGCTCGCTCGCAGGCCATCACGGTTCAACTCGGCGTCGGTGGACAGTTTTTCCGGCGATAGCGTCAAAGGCGCCAGCCAAGCATCACGGCGAATTCGCTTCCCCGTTGGATTCCGCTTCTTAGCCTTCTGCGTTGCGCGAAGCTCATCGACAGGCGTTTCACGAATTTGCTTTGCCGCCTCTTCGGTGGGAACTGCCTTGAGATCGAACGCAGC
>JBICHZ010000104.1:0-3355 GCA_043101355.1 Rhodopirellula sp. JB044 | reverse complement strand
TGAATTGATGCGTGTTCCCGCGGAGATTCAGTTTTCCCACGGGAGTTTTGGAGGTTTTGGACACAGCGTCAGTGCGTCTTTCGCCTCCTGCGGGACTTCCAGCGCGCGGTGGGCTCGCAGATCGACGAACACCCATCGGGTGGCACCGCGGCAGAGACCGGTTTGGACAGCAGGGCGGCAGATCAGGAAGCGACGTGTGCACGCGTACCGTCGCACTTCGCTGACCCAGGTGCGGACGACAATTTCGTCGCCACCGAAGGCCGCTGCGCGGTACGTGATCTCGTGGTCGCGGACGACCCAACCGAAACCCTCTTCGAGTGCGGGGGCGGCTTTCCAGCCCGAGGTGGCGTTGTGATCACGGGCTGCCCACAACGTCCACTGCAGGTATCGGAGGTTGTGGACGTGAGCTTGAGCGTCTACTTCATCGTCCGAGACGGTATGATGGAGGTCGAAGTACTCGCTTCCCATTCTGGTATCGTGTGGGTGTCGGGGTGGTGTTGAATTGAAAATTGCCGTTTTCGATTGTGGCGAACCGATCCATTGCCGATCGCCAGGCGTACGATAACCAATGCGCCTTCGGTTGTCGGCCCTGTGGCGGCGGTGTTGGACGCGGTCGCCTTCTCCAACCGCTGCGGAGATGCGAGCTATCCCCTGTTTGTTTCCTTTTGCCCGATAGACCGGAGTTGCCTGATGTCGCATTCCATGCGGTTTCGTCGTTCCACATCCCATCGAGCCGGTTACCCGGTCAGCGTTGCGATCTCAGCCACCTCGGACAACGCACGGTCCCACATGGGCAATTGGTATGTGCTTTTGATCGCGGTGACGACCCTGTTCGTGATCTTCGGATGCGTCCGGGCCGAGACGCCGGTCGACTCCACGTCGCCCGCCACCGGGGCCGCTGCGGACGAGAGTTCCGAAGAGTCGCTCGCGATTCTCGCCGGAGGATGTTTCTGGTGCACCGAAGCCGTGTTTGAACGGATGGAAGGGGTCACCGACGTTGTTTCGGGCTACATCGGCGGTAGGAATGCGAATCCAACCTATCGCCAGGTGTGCACCGGTATGACCGGGCATGCCGAAGCGGTGCAGGTTTTCTATGATCCGTCGAAGACGTCATTCGCCGAGATCCTCAAGGTGTTCTTCAAGACGCACGATCCGACAACTCTCAATCGCCAGGGCGTCGACACGGGAACGCAGTATCGCAGCAGCGTGTTCTATCTCGATGAAGAGCAAAAACGGATCGCGGCGGATTACATCAAAGAGCTCGACACGCACGGCGACTTCCGCAATCCGATCGTGACGAAACTCGAGAAGGCGACCGAGTTTTATCCCGCCGAGGAGTATCACCAAGACTATTTCCGCAGGAACCCCAATGCGGCCTACTGCCAACGCGTCGTCGTGGACAAGGTTCGTAAATTCAACCGTAATTTCGGCGATAAGATCAAGGAAGAGCTGAAGTAGCGGGCTGTCTGTTCACCTCGGACGGCTTCCGTTAAGTTTGCCACATTCCTTGGCAAAACCTTTCTTACGCAAGACGTTTGGGTAGTTTGATGAATCCGGAAACCGACGACACGCCCGAGTTAGTCCATAGCGACTTTCGTGTGCTCGTCGTCGACAACGAGGCCGCGCACGCTCGCGCGATGACAGAAAGCCTTGAGAAGGTCGGCTATCGGTGCGAAGTCGCGATCAGTGGTCCGCAAGCGGCGGATCTGATTCAGCGCGAAACGTTTGACATCGTCATTACCGACATGGTGATGAACGACATCGACGGCATGAAAGTGCTTAACCTCGCCCGGCAACGTTTACCCGACAGCGAAGTGGTGATGGTGACCGGGCACGCGACGGTGCCGATCGCCGTTGAGGCGATGCAAAAGGGCGCCTTCAGCTTCCTCGAAAAACCGATCACGCCGTCTGGGTTGCGGGCGATCGCGGAGAAGGCAGCCGAAAAGGTCGCCCTGCGTCGGCAGAACACGGAGTTGATGCAGCGTCTCGACGAACGGTTCGGTTTCGAAGGGATCGTCTACACCAGCAAGAAGATGCAGACGGTGATTGATCGGCTGCGACGTATCGCGGCGACCGATGCGACGGTGTTGATCACCGGCGAGAGCGGAACGGGGAAGGAGATGGTTGCGCAGGCGATTCATCAAAACAGCCCGCGACGCAACAAACGCATTGTGGCACTGAACACCCGCGCCGTGTCGGAGAACTTGGTCGAGAGCGAGTTGTTCGGTCACGTCAAAGGATCGTTTACCGATGCGGTCTCGGATCGCGAGGGCGCGTTCGAATACGCCAACGGCGGATCCTTGTTTCTCGATGAAGTCGGCGACATGCCGATGAGCACGCAGATCAAATTGCTGCGTGTGCTCGAAGAGAATCAAATCACGCGGGTGGGGGGCAACAAGTCGATCAAAGTCAACGTGCGTTTGATCTCCGCGACGAACCGACCGCTCGAAGAGATGATCGAAAACGGCACGTTCCGAAACGATCTGTACTTCCGGTTGAAGGTTGTCACGATCGAGTTGCCGCCGCTGCGGGAGCGACGTGATGACGTGATCGCGCTGATGGATCATTTCCGAAAGATGTTCCTGCGACGGCACGGAAAACCGACTGCTCACTTCGCACCGACGGTGACGAAGAAGTTCTATGCGTATGATTGGCCGGGAAACATTCGCCAATTGCGGAACTTCGTCGAGACAATGGTCGTTCTCGATACCGACGGAACGCTCGGCGAAGACGACCTACCTCCCGAGTTGATCGACGAGAACGAAACGAACGAAGCCGAAACCGAAATGCCTGCCGGTTTGATCGAGGGTCCGTCGAACTTGATCGGCAAACCGCTCGCGACGATCGAGAAATGGGCGATCGAAGAAACGCTGAAACTCACGGGCAACAACCGAGAGCAAGCCGCCGAGATGCTGGGCATCGGAGCCCGCACGTTGTACCGCCGTTTGGACGCCTACAAGAAAGAAGAGGACGAGGCGAAGTAGTTCGCGGTGTCCTGTGTGAATGAGTGCCGAGCACAATGGGGACAGGGATCGTTTGCGCGGGATGCCGGTTTTACGACAGACGGTTTCGCCGATCGTGAAGCGGTGAAAAGCGAATTGCCGGGCCGTTGGCCCTACCGTTTTTCGTCGGGGCCTGTGGTCCCAGGCCGTTGGCCTGGGCTGGGCAAATGGTTGGCCCTTTGGGCCGTTAGGTCGTGGGGGGTTTGGCGAAAACCGATTCGGTCTTGGAAAGCCCGAGCGACATTCTGTGAGCGAACCCAACCCGCCCAAAACCCGAGTAGTCCGGGCCGTTGGCCTGGGCTGGGCAAATGGTTGGCCCTGTGGGTCGTTAGGTCGTGGGGGGGGTTGGCGAG
>JBICHZ010000103.1:0-6796 GCA_043101355.1 Rhodopirellula sp. JB044 | reverse complement strand
CGAGTGCATCCTGCACCGGTTCGCTCATGTGGATAGGCCCCGACCGACGTATCCGCCGAAGTGTTTCCAATAACCGCTATGATGCGCGATCGCGTTGAACTGGCTCGGCAATCGCTCGCAAAGGTCATGGTTGACGACACGTTGCGTCGACAACACCGAATCCTCCGCCAACACGACTTTGCCGGTTCCGACCACTCGGTCCCAAACGGGAGCGATCGACAGGATGCGATCACGAGGCGAGTAGAGATTGATCAGCCGTCCGCGAAACCGCTCCCCCATCGCATCCCAACCGTGACGCGAAGCCATCCCGCCCATCAAAACAACGTCTTCGATTCGGTATTTCCCTTCGGCGATCGTTTGCAAAGCCGATCGTGCGACGACGGTGCCGAGCGAGTGACCGTAGAGGAACAGCGGACGCTTGCGTGCACCGGGGATTTGATCCAACAGCGCGGCCAAACGTTGACCGTCACGGTTCGCACACCAGTACCGATGCCGAAACTGTCCCGCGCAGACGACCAACGCTCCGCCGGCAAACCCGGCGATCGAGCCCACGCCTAGCAGCATTTTCCCGGTCCGCATCGCGGGCACTCCGACACGCATCCCGCGCGCCATCACGCCGACCGACGCACCGGCTTCGGCCCATTTTCCCGCCGCCCAGTGCACCGCGTACGTCGCCCCGCGCAACCGTGCGGCCTCGATCAACGCCGCGTCCGGACGCGAACGATAACCAGCGATCACCAAATGAATGGGGCCGCGGTCAGATTTAGCGATCGGATGCAATCGGACGGACATGCACGCAGCGGGAACAAAAAGGAGTTGAGAAAAATGCGGCGCAGAGAAGCCCCGGGCAACCATCGAGGCCGGGAATCGCCCCCAACGGGGCGCAAATGCGGCAACCTGATTGTACCCGACGGAGTTTGCAGACCGCTAGAACGGCGGATCGCCTGATCATACGGCGAGTCGGGGGCGGTCACCGCCCGGCGCACCTCAAAATGGCAATCCGAGGAGCCTCCTCGCTTGCCGTCTGTTACCCACAAGATTCTTCACGCTGAAAATCAATCGCCCCAAGTGCTCAAACGCGACCTGGGTCTGAAGGCGTACAATCCTTCGAGGTAAACCCGACTGGTCGGTAACCAGCAGTGCGTCGACTCGGCCACTAATCGAAAACCGATCCGCGGCGAAATCCTAGCGATTCCATTGGTCAATCTTGCTTTGAATGAATTCGATTGTCTGTTGATGCTGCTCGGTGCCTCGTCCCGAAATTTCAATCGGTTCACCGAACGCGAACCGCACCGTTTTCGTTGCGTCGATCGCGCCGAAATCTTTCAGCATACTGCCGTTGCCCCATGCATCGGTCTGCAGTGCGAGCGGCACGATCGGAACACCGGCGCGTGCGGCGAGTTTCGCACCGATGGTATTGAACTTAGTCGCATCGAACGTTTGAGCCCGCGTCGTTTGCGGAAACACCACGATCGATATCCCGTTGTTCAAACGCTCGACACCGTCCTTCATCACCGTCTTGAGGTCTTCTCGGGGGTTCACCCGCGACACCGCGATCGGATCACGCGATCGCAAAATGTGACAAAACACCGGGTAGTCCAACAGACTCTGTTTCACCACAAAAGTCACGTCACGAACCGGTTGGATGATTGCCGGCAAGATGATCGTCTCCAACATGCTCATGTGGTTGGCAACGAAAACGCACGGCGACTCCAATTTGCGAACGTTCTCGATACCACTGACGTGGAAACGAACGCCAACGGATTCCAACGCCTCGAGCACCTCGTGGCTCGTCACGCTCCATCGCAGGCCGTCGTAACGTCCGCGTTTCGCCTCCCGGCTCGACCGGACAACATTGCTCAAAAACTTCGCGTAGAAATACGGCGACGGAGCCACTTTGGCTAAGAAACTCGTCGTTCGATTTGGCGACGTGTAAACATCGTTGCGGTAATCGAGGAGGTCGTGCGTGGCGTTCGCTGCGTTTGCGGTCATGATCGAGAGATGCACACTGAGTTGGTCATCGGTGCGTGGTGAGAAAACACGTCACAGCAGGAACACTATCCCATGCACCGATTCCACGTAAGCGGGCTTGCTATTGGCCCGTTGTCACGCCGCACGAAACGGAGCTGTCGTCGTCGGCTCCTTCAAATTTGGCTTCGACGACGAGGTCTCCGGATACTTCCGATGAATCGCCAGCCCCAATCTCGCCACCCCCGATCTCAACCCACCCGTTCCCGTAACCGGCCAGGGAGTTCCAGGTCACCTCGTTGAGCACCATGTCGCCCCGGCGAAGTGTCAAACGGATCGACCGTTCCTGATTCGACGCGTAGACCAGAGGCACTCGCACGACTCCGGCCTGAACGTCCACAACCGCGTCGCCGGCCAACGTGAGCCGTTCTTCGAAGGCATCCACGACGGTCGACGGCGTCACCGGCTGCGGTTCGACCTCTCGGATAACAAAGTTGTCCAAATAGCAGACCGCCTGCGATCCACCGCCCGTCACCCGAATTGTCACAACGCCGCTCTCCGGAGTTCGAAACAGCCCGTCCGTTTGAGTGTATTTCGCTTCTTTAAAAGCGGCTGAGAACAACTTTCCGCTGTCGATGTCACATCGCACCCGTGTTCCATCGATGACTTTGCCGCTGCAGGAGAATTCGTACATGGTTTTTGGTTTCAGGATGACGCGGCGGGACAACTCAGTTCTGCCCCGCATACGCAATGCGAATTTTCCCGACTCAACATGTTCGGGATCCGAGATGACTTCACGCCGGCCGTTTCGCCCTTTCCAAAACGACAAGTCGCCCGCTTCGAAACCACCGTTTGGCAGCTTGTTCGGATTGGTTTGCACAATCTCGGGTGCATCAAAGTCCACCAGTTTGTAGGCACGGACCCAATCGTAGATCGCAACCGACTTTTCAGGATCAGCCAACTCTTCGTCCGTCGGCAGTTCGATCCACGGGAACGGGTATGTCTCCGAGACCAGGTTCATGCGCATCGGCGTATCGAAGGGCGTCTCGCTGATTTCGTTAAAAAACGTTTGCTCTTTCGGCTCGCCATTGTCGTAGTAGTAACTCGCACGTGTCGCATCACGCCACCAACCACCGTAGACATGGAAATCCGCAGACGCGAGTTCGTCATCATCAAAGCGAACCTGTTCGGCGCGATGGTCGAACTTCTCGCCATCACAATCGGTGTACCAATAGTGGGCGTTGGAATGCATCCCGTTGGCGAAGTACTTGCCGCTGAAATCGCCTTGGCGACCGATGCATTCCTGCACGTCCCATTCTTGACCATAGGAGTCGCAGCCGTTGGGGCCGATCCCGCCTCCTCCCGAGAACCAAAACGTCGTCGACATTGTCGTCGCGGCCGCCTTGCAGCGGCATTCGTAGTAACCCAAGAACGCCGAATGACGCGACACCACCGCACCGCCTGCGATCGTGTAAACATCTTCTTCGCCCCGTTCACGCTTCACAACAATCTCCTCCTCGAGCTTTTCCCCGCGAATGCGGAGATGCCCGTCACGAACCGAAACCTGCGACGGTAGAAAGATCCCAGGGACGCGGCCCTTCCACGTCGGGTGATGGTCGATCCATTTCGTTTCGTCCAACTGCGTGCCGTCGAACTCGTCAGACAACTCGTGATTGATCACCCAACGCTTCCCTTCGGGAGGCAACGGCGGTTCAGCGAAACCTGCGTTTGTTAACGAGCAAGCAAACAGCGCCAACATAATCGTTCTTAAAGACATTTCGGGAACAACCAATTCGCGAGGGAAGACGAACACCTCAAACCCGCAGGCAACTCAGCGGCCATGCTACACGCTCGCGTGACGTCGAAGGGGGTGGGAGAGTGGGGGATCTGTCCGTGAATCTTACGGCTGATTGATGCTCGCGGATCTCGTGAAAAGTCTTCGTGCACAAGGATCTCTCACACGACCTTCCACCCGAAAACCGAACGGACAGACTCGCTCACGGTTGGCATTATCCGCTTTCGAAACCGCCACGCGAGCAGCGCTACACTATCACAAATCCTTCGCATCGCTAGCTCTCAAGACAACAAAGACGACCGAGTGTCTCAGGCGTCAACACAACCACAAATCCATAGAGACCAGCAGCCAAAACAACATCAACATCCCGTCGACGACAGCGGGCAATGTGCCTGAACCCATCAGATTCTACGGATTCCCCTGCACGCCGTATCCTTTGCCGCGAGTACACTTAAAACTTTGACATGGATTTCGGTCATTTCTGTAACCCATTGCCATTCCACGGAAACAGCAACGTGGGACGACATCTTGGCACTACTATCGCGGTCGAACGAGTTCTTAATCACACTCATACGAACGCCGTGCGTCGCCCCTTCGGCATCATGCTCTTTTCTGATCTTGTCCCCACGCCCAAACTACCTCGCATGAAGATCTATCTTTCTCTCGTTCTCGGCACGCTTACTCTTTTCAACACTGCGCAGGCTGTTGGACAAGACTCGGCTTCGCGAGATAAAACCGCCTTGGCACCGTTTCCTTTTCATTTGCCCGAGTCCAAACCGGATCGGCCGATGAGCCGTGCGATGGAGCGGATTTACACGGACTATGAAGCTCCCGAACCGCAAAACAACGAACTGTTTAGCCAGTTCAAATACACCGAACTGAAAGGATTCGACTACAGCAATCACGACGGAACGGTCTCGCGTCGTGATCCATCGAAAATTCTGTTGCACGACGGGAAGTATTACGTTTGGTACACCCACCGACACACCGTCACACCACCGCGCGGGGCGGCGGCGTCGACCGATGAGATTCCGTCAACGGATTGGGATTTGTCGGAAATTTGGTACGCGACGTCGCAAGACGGTTTCACCTGGGAGGAACAAGGTGTCGCGATTTCGCGGCCTGAAAAGCCGCTCGTCGGTTGGCGTTCGGTGACCACCACGGACATCCTGAAGTGGAAGGACAAGTACTATCTGTACTACCAAGGATTCATGGAAGCGAGCGGTAAGCGTGGCGACGATTGTCCCGTCGCGGTTTCCTACGCCGACTCGCCGGACGGCCCGTGGACGCCCGCCAACCAAATCGTGATCCCGAACGGGCCGGATGGGGCATGGGACCAGTACTCGATTCACGACCCATACCCTCTCGTTCACGACGGCAAAATCTACATCTACTACAAATCGGACTTCGGCAAAGCACCCGACAAGGTGCGAATGCAGGGACTCGCGATCGCCGACAATCCGCTGGGGCCTTTCCAGAAACACCCACTCAATCCGGTCATCACGTCGGGCCATGAAACATCCCTGTTCCCATTTCGCAAAGGCGTTGCGGCAATGGTCTACAAAGACGGTCCGGAACACAACACGATCCAGTACGCCGAAGACTGGGTGAATTTCGAGATCGCATCCATCACCGAATTGATGCCCTACGCGGGCGCGCCGTACGTCGCCGATGCGTTCACAGACACGAAAGACGGGCGCGGCATCACCTGGGGATTGGCCCACTTCATCGGATTGGGCAAACGAGGCGAATACCACTCGATGTTGGTGCGATTCGATTGTGACCTTAGCCTGGACGTGGATGACCCGGTGATGAAACGACACCGGGTCAATCACAAACCCGATGTCTACTTCCGCCAAGGGCTCAACCAATCCCAACGCGATCGTATCGACAAGCAAAACGCAGAGCTGACCGGAGAATAGTCGCCATCCACGATGCGAACAGTGTTTCGCTAGCAGTGCCTCGCTAGCGAAACTCGCCAACGGTTTATTGATTAAAAGAGTGTCGCCGATCACTCCGTGATCGGAGCTTGGCTTATGAACCGATCACGGAGTGATCGGCGACTATCGTGAGCATTAACGGAATTAAATCGACAAACCGCCAAGAGTTTCGGCGTGGTTGAATGACGCTAGCTTTGCCGAAAGTCTTGGCAAATTTCGCTACACAATGATCGCCCAATCCGGATCAGGCCTTGCGAATGAACTCGGCCGCGTAGCTTCTCACTTCGCTTCCGTTGAGAACGTGGACCATTCGCAATTGCTGGACCTCTTCGTCACTGAACGAGGTCATCGGCACGTGCACGAGTTGCTTTTTAAAACGTCGCGCCAGCCTTCGCCAGCCGGCCCCTGGTGGCAGGCTGCTCATCAGTGCGATTTGCCGACCACGTGAGTGCAAACACGCCGCCGCGATCAGACGTTCTTCGAGCGTTTCTGTAAAATTCAATCGCCGGTCCATCCAGATATCGGGGATCGGCACGGGCGGATACAAGAACATCGCACCGCCATAGATCCCCAGCCCAATGCCGGGGCCGACCATTTCTTGTTGGAAGTCACTGGCGAAGAACGCGAGCGTGGATTCCCATTCGTGCTCGGCGAACCAAGTCGTGCGCCAGGGGTAATCTCGTGGGTCGGCGGGGGAGTCAAACAGCATCAGGCAGGCGTCAAGTTGCCCGCGACTGGGCGGCATGACTTTGACATAGATCTCTTTTTCGTACCAATGTCGAATCGTGTCCCGGATGTCGATTCCGTCTTTGACGCTGGTGGTGAACTTTTCGGTGCGAGCCAAGTCTTGGCCCATGATCGCCTGGGCTCGTTCGCTGACTCGGTTTCTCAGCAGTTCAATGCGTTCGTCTTCGGGCGGGTAGCTGCACTGGGAATAGGGGTTCCAATTGTGCTGCCATTCGTGGCGTTCTTTGTCGCTGGGCCGTCGTTGGAGCTGGATCGTTTGCCACGAAATCGGTGGTCCTGGCAATCGATTGACCAGTGACACGACGTCTTGATTGGGCAAGCGAGCTTGGTCGATTCCTAGCGTGAT
>JBICHZ010000102.1:0-78592 GCA_043101355.1 Rhodopirellula sp. JB044 | reverse complement strand
GTACAAGTCGTTCAAGAAGATGCCTGCGAAGAAGTCGTCGCGAGCCATTTCCAAGGTGTCGTCGGCATAACCAACTGCATCGACGCGGATGTCGTCTGGATTCAAGGCAAAGCCTGGGTTGAGGAAGCCGTCGCCGTTTTGGTCGTAGAAGACCTTAACGCTGCCGTCCGCCATCAGGATGTTGCACGAACCTTGGTGAATGGCGAACCAGTCACGAGTGTCTTGCAGGTAAAGGTTGTTTCCCACGGTACCGGTTGGGGCATCGCAAGCAGCAGTGGTTGGATTGCCACGCTCACAAAGCAACTGAGCTTGCAAGGTGACGCCACCAGCGATCAAGTCGATTTCTGCGGCAGCGGCAGTAGCGTCCTTAACGAATGCTGGACCGTCGTTGAATGCCTCGGTAAGAAGGTCACCCGAGTTGATGTACGTAACCGTATCGTCTGCATTTCCAGCAGCTGCGAAATGGGTACGGGCAACACCAGGGCCGTGGGCGATTGTCAATCCCAAGATTGCTTCATCGATATCGCCAGGGGCTGCACAACCGATCATGCCGACGTTGCTGCTGCTGACGCGGCTGCGATCCATCACGTTGGCGCTAAGAGGACCGGTGGTACCCCCAATTCCCTTAAATCCACCTGCAGCTGAAGTGAACAGTGCGGTTCCCGAGTTGGTTGTTTTCAACATTCCTCGCACCATGTGCCAGCTAGCAGCGTAGTTGGTGTTGTATCCATTGGTCATGAAGTAACGCGAAACAAGTTCAGCACGTTGCTCAGAACTCCCGTCAGTCGAAGCGAAGATAGTTCCAGATCCTGGACCTGTGATGCTGTTGAAAGTCGACTTTCCACATTGACCGGTTGCAAGCCGAGCACTTGGAGCGCCATCTTTTCCGTCGGTTGTGTCTTGACCGAGAAGGTCATTCAATTTCTCCGAACCCTTGAGCGGGTTCGAGGGGTCGAGCGACTCGTTCATGTTGCCATCACCAACGTTGACGATGTCGGCGACCCAACCGTAGGTGTCCATGCAACCGTCACGACGATAGTCCGATGCACCTGAGCTGTAAGCTCCGTTTGAGCTGCGGCCGCTGTATTTGAAGAGGCCGACACCGATGTTCTTGAGGTTGGCTTGGCACTGTGCTTGACGAGCGGCTTCACGAGCCTTGGTGATTGCTGGCAGCAAGAGAGCGGCGAGCAATGCGATGATCGCGATCACGACCAATAGTTCGATCAGGGTGAAACCCTGTTTACGCATACGCGTTTGCATTGTGGTAATCCTTCAGAAATTTTTTCCGGGGCTCAGCAAGAGACCCGTTTGCTTGTTAAGATTTAGTGATGTTCGTGAGCTTCGTGGCATGTCGCGTTGATTCCCAATCTTCGTTGCAGCGGAGGTTGAGATGCGGCGTGTCACGGCTCCTTTCTTCTTGGTTTCTTTAAAGACCCGAGTGAATCAAATTCGCTCAAGCCGACGTGCCAGAGATCTACCGGTCTGCTACCCGGCGTCTGGCTTTTCTTGGCATCAAAGATGCTAATCAGGGGGTAGGGGCTCCTTTGCTGGTTTTTTGGTCCTGGATGTTGAACGTCCGAAGAAGCAAATCTGCCAACAAAAACCTGTCGCATTTTTCACTGCGAAAAATGAAACCGGCCCGCAAAAAACGGGGTTTTTTGGTGCGTTGGCCTCTCCGATGAGCGTGTTCTAGCGAAGCATCCAAGGGGCGGAAGTGCTAACGGGATGCATTCACAAACCTTTCACACAACCTACACATCCGATGCGGGTTACCTTCAAAAACCCGTTGATGTGGACGCCCCTGAAAGGCCTAAAAGAGGGGGCAAGCAAATGGGTATTCAGGTTCTGTTAAATTTGAGCGTCGCGGCCCCACGCTCAACCAGGAGATTCAGTGTCTATCTGGCCGTCTGAGGAGCGAGCTGGAGAAGCTGCTCGGCGAAGAATGCACGCACCTGAGTTTGGGTACTCGGGTGCATGAAGGTCATGAAGTGCCCTTGGTTCTCGACCACAGTTAACGCGACCGAGGCGCCTGCGTCTTTGAGTGCGCCGGCAAACTGCTGGCTGCTTTCGATCGGGACGATCATGTCCTTTTCGCCATGAATCAACTGGGTCGGCGGATCGCCGGGCGAAGCGTGAGCGGTGGGCGATGCGGCGACGTAGGCGTCCGGGAACTTCCGGCGCGAGCCTCGCAGGAAGAATGACAACGCTTCGCTATCAATTGGAATTTCGCGAAGGTCACAGGGAGGCCCGCCTGCGCAGACTGCGGCGACTTTAGGAAGACGCTGCCATCGCGGATCATCGAGTTCCCAGTCGCTCGACGTTGCCTGCACTTCACCGGGTTCATCGCACATGACGCCGACCAACGCAGAAAGATGCCCGCCGGCGGAGTATCCGAACAACCCGATCCGTTCGCGGTCGATGCTCAGTTGCTCGGCGTGGTCGACGAGGTAGAGCAATGCTTCACGGACATCATCAACCGGAGCAGGGAACTTGGAATAAGGGGCCAGGCGGTAATTGATGTTTAGCACGCAGATGCCCAACTCGGAGAGTTGGCGGCTGTAGCTACCGAGTGACCATTTGTCGCCTACGAGCCATCCGCCTCCGTGAACGAGAACCAAGGCGGGACGAAGTTTGCCAGTGACCGATATCGGGCAGCTCGCTGCACCGGCGACGACGGGTTTCTGTTGCTCTGCAGCAGTCTCAGCCGCAGGCTCATATGCCGGTTGATCCGGTGTTTCATCCGTCGGCAACGGGTCTTCGGGTGGAGCAATCGGGCCTGCGGAAGCGGATGCCGTGTCGGATCCTTGGACTTCGAGATTTTCGGCAGGCCCGACAACGTCGTCGGCGAGGATTGGGACGTAGAGATCGGCGAGCCCTGACTTGCCTTCCTGGAGTTCAGGAGACGGGCTATATCGGATGTCCCAATACGTTTTGATCTCCGCTGTCAGTGTTTCTTCCGCAGCGAGTTGTGCAGAAAAAGTTACCGAGCAGGCGGAGATCAATAGGAGGATTGATCGAGGTTTGATCAATTTGCACGTGCCAGGTTTTGAGCTCGCAATCCATCGATGTATTGATGGGCGATGTTCATGACTTCTTGGTTGTAGTACGTGTCTCGGAAGATTTCGTCGCTGTTGAGTTGAGCTTCGAGTTCTTCTTCTTCCTCGTCCTTCTGTGCTTTCATTTCAGCACGACGTTGCATGAACTTCTCTTCGTTGATCGAGATGCTCTTTTGGTCTTTCTGCTGGACGTAGAGTTCGATTCGACGCAGCAATTCGGTGAACTCATCGTTCTGCGCGATGCGTTGTTGCGAGTTCACTCGGAGGCTGTTGATCAGATCCATGGGGACCATGCGGTACAGGTTGTGACGGGCAGGATTCACACGGTCGTGTTCGAGGGCGTATTCGAGATCGCCTTCTGCGACCGGCATCTTGCTGATCACGCTCGGCAGAATGATATCCGCCGCGACACCTTTGAGCTGTGTGCTTTCGCCGTCGGGCAGGTAGAACTGCTGCAGAGTGACTTTCAACGCGCCGTAGTTAGCACGTTTGATACGGAACAAGGATTGACCGATATCCATCAGAGTCTGGACGGTGCCTTTGCCGTGGGTTTGCGGGTCGCCGACGACGATACCACGTCGGTAGTCTTTGATCGCGCCGGCAAAAATCTCGCTCGCACTCGCGCTGAGTTTGCTGGTGAGAACAACGAGCGGGCCGTCCCAGACGGTCCCGCGGTTATCATCATCGTACTTTTGTACTGAACCGTTGGCGTCTTTGACTTGAACGACAGGGCCTTGGTCGATGAATAACCCGGTGAGGCTGATCGCTTCGGTCAAGGAACCGCCACCGTTTCGGCTGAGGTCGAGCACGACGCCGCCAACGTTTTGGCGTTTGAAGTCTTCGAGGATTTTGGCCACGTCACGGGTGCTGCTGCGGAAGTCGGCGTCATTGCGTTTGGCGCCTTCCATGTCCATGTAGAAACTCGGCAGGTTGATATAGCCGATCTTCATGGTGGAGTTTTGGCTGGGCAGTTGGTGCTCGATGATCTCGCCACGCGCGGCGGAGTCTTCCAATTCGACGCGAGCACGGACGATCTTGTAGACCTCCATGTTTCCGGTTCCGCCGGGGCGAACACCCAGTCGTACAGTCGAGCCGGCTTTTCCACGAATGAGTTTGACGACGTCCTTCAACGGCATCTCGATGATGTCGACCATCTCGCCTTCTTCGCCTTGGCCGACCGAAACGATCGCGTCGTCCGGTTTGAGTTTGCCGTGGAGATCAGCGGCACCGCCAGGAATGATGGCTTTGACCTGAGTGGTTCCGTCTTTCTCGCCGAGAGACGCTCCGATCCCGTCCAGATTCAGGCTCATGCTGATCGTGAAATCTTCCAGCGTTGCCGGCGACATGTAGGTCGAGTGAGGGTCGTAGCTGTTGGTGACCGCAGTGAGGAAAATTTCCAGGATGTCATCACTGCTGGTGGTTTTCCAGCGATTGGCGTAACGGTCGTAGCGACGCATCAATTGGTCGCGTGCTTTTTGACCGACAACCGGTTCATCGGAATCTTTGAGGTCGAGCAGAGACAGTTTCAGTTGGCGACGCCAGCGGTCGGTTGCCTCGTCGACGTTTTGTGCGTACTGAGCAGCGTCGCGGTCAATGACGACTTGTTCGTCGACGCTGAAGTCAAAGTCGGTTTGCAGCAGTTGGCGGATTGTCTCAACGCGTTCGTCAACTCGCTGAGTGAAACGTCCAAAGATGTAGTAAGCGAGGTCAAGGTTGCCTGCGCGAACGTGATCATCCACGACGCTTGAGTAGCGTTTGAATTGGTCAATGTCGCTCTGCAAAAAATACAGTTTCAGCGGATCGAATGATTCGATGTACAGGTCGAGTGCTCGAGCGCTCGATTCGTCGTTGAGTTCTTTGCCGGAGACGTGCTCGCTCGGCATCAAACGCGCGATCAGGCGGGAGACCACGCCGTCTTGCGGGGCAGGCTTGGGCAGTTGAGTCGGACGTGCCGGTTTGCGTTGGGGTGCCTGCGGCGCCGTGGCCTGTCGAGCACCTTCACTCGGGATCAGTTCGACGGGCTGTTGCCCGGGCGGAATGGCTTCGCGAAGAATCGTTGCGTCTTGAGCTCGGCAGAGCGGCGTTCCGCTAGAGAGTGCCACCAAAAAGCCCAAAGTCGCGACGGCGAACTGAGGAGCGTAGGTACGAAGGCGATGCGACATAGAGTATCTGCGTTGGTGAAGTGGCCGACCCGTTTTGCAGGCGATTCACGCCGCGGGAAGCTTCCCAGCGGGAAATTGAATGCGAGCGGGTAAGAATTTCTGAAGGTCCATTAAGGGATAGTAGGAAAGGGCGGAAAGTCAGGCAACCGCGATTTCCGGGGCATTTCATTGTACGCGTTGTGGCGAATCGGGTTCGGATTGTGTCGAAGAATGCAATTATCCGGGGCCTGTTGGACCGATTGTTCGGGATTTACCGAATGTTCGCGGTAAGTTTTGCCGATAACTCTGCGTGAAGTGGTTCTGCCGGTATCGGTAGAGACTTCATTTCGAGAGATGCGGTGGAAATCGCTCGGGAGCATGGCGGGCTGCTGGTTCGCCAGCGTTTGAGCTTTTCAACCGTGTCCCCGAACCGCCAGCGGATCGCAACGATTGGTCCCGTACTCAGGCAGGCATTGATTCAGGAATCAGGGATGAACACTCGCTCAAAACACACCTCGATACCGACGAAAAACTCGGCGGCCGTTTTCCGGTCGATTGTCGCAGCCGGCTATGTTGCTGCGATGCTCGCAGTCGTCGGCTCGCCAACGATCCTGTCAGCGGCACCGCCGACGGCGGAAGACGACATTGATTACGCCGCCAGCGGATTCATGCTTCCGCCCGGGGCCAACCCTTCGGCGTGGGCGACGGCGGCTCGTGCAAGTGCAACGGGCGGGATCAACTACGCCAGCCAACCCGCGGTCAGCGGACCCATGTTGGGCGGCCCCGCGATGGGAATGCCAGGAATGGCGATGCCCGCCATGGGAATGCCGCCGACGGGCCCTCAGGCGATGGCGCCGGGTGTGGGCGGGCCGATGATGGGCAACACGCCGATGGCTCAGAAAATTCCAGCCTCGTTCCCATCGGGACCGATTCCTGGAATGCCTGTTAGCACCGGATTGCCTGCTCCGATCGGACCGGCTGCCTATCAAGCGGCCATGCAAAGCCCGTACGGTCAAGTCATGCCGATCAGCTATCAGCAAACAGCCGGTTACCCGGTCTACGGTGGCGGTTCGTATGGATACGACTGCGGTTGCTCGTCCTGTGATGGCATGGGCTGCGACGCGGGGGCCTGCGATTCCGGTTGTGGATGCGGATCCGGTGGCGGGTTTAACGGTATCTTGCCTGCCCTGATGGGAAGCTGTGGTTCATGCAACGGCAACGGTTGCGGGGTGTGCAACTCAGGCCTCTATCAAAGTGGTTGCCTGGGCAAGGGCGGAATGCTCGGTGATTGGTGCAGCGGCAAGTGCATGCAAGGCGACTTTGGCCTGCTGATGGGAACGATCGGCGGAAACCTCGCGGCGTTCTGTGATGCGATCCAACCGTACAGCGAAGCCGGCAAATGTGCCCAACGCTGGTACGACTTGTCTGTCGAAGCGATGTTCTTGGGGCATAACTTCAGCCAAGGCAACATGGTGATCAGCACGCTCGGCGTCGACGGTACACCAGTGATCAGCCTTGGCGACGCGAAAGCGGACGACCTCGAAGCGGGTGTGCGAGTGTCGGCAGCAATGATTATGGGAGTCGGTGGAAACTTGGAAATGGTTTATGTCGGGGGACATGAGTGGGACAACAACGTGCGGGCCTCCGCATCCAATACGGTTGCCCCGGACCTTTATTCTTACATCTCGGACTTCGGCGTGACGCCGGCCGGCGGTTTTGACGACCCCGACCGTTCGTTGACCCACTCGGTTTCGGTTGACTCGGTCTTCCACAGTGGCGAACTGAACTATCGTCGCCGTGCGGTTGGGCCTGGCTGCCGCTTCCAAGGTTCCTGGCTGGTCGGACTTCGCTATCTGCGACTGGACAACGGATTCGGATTCGACGCGGTCGGAACGCTTACCGATGGTGCGGGCAATGTGATTGCCGGTACCGAAGGCGGTCCAGGCAACGACGAGCTCCGGTTCTACAACTCGGCGACCAACACCAAGAACAACCTGTTCGTCGGCCAGATCGGCTACGACCTCTGGTGGAACATGGTGCCCGGCGTGCAACTCGGGTTCGGCATGAAAGGCGGATGGGGGCAAAACGACTGGGAGCGTTCGACTTACATCAACGCCAACTCGGCGGGTCCCGGTGCGACAGCGGGAGTCGTCAGCGTCAGCGATCGTGACCGGTTGGAAACCTTCATGGCGGAAGTCGAAACGAAAATCGTCTATCGATTCTCGCACTCCTGGTCGATGCGAGTGGCTCACCACTTGATCGCGATGGACGATATCCTCAACACCGTTCCTTCGGCCTCCTACGTTCAGGACGCCTTGACCACGGTGTCGGCTGGCAACGAAGTCACAACCGCCCCGTCGGTGAGCTTCGACTCGGTCGTCCTGCAAGGTTTCACGATCGGTGCGGAATACATCTGGTAGTGCCAAACCGGCCGGCGGCGTCTGGTCCGCTGGCAGTGCTAGCCTCGCACGTGGCAAAACGTGTTGGCACGCCGCACGCCGGTGGGATCCGACACGTTCGGGACAGAGAAATCGCGGTTGTTTTCGTCTCCGCGATTGGGATGCGTTGGTCGGGCCGTGTGAGTTGATCCGTTTCGGACGGCCCACACGGCTACAAAAAGTAGACAAACGATCTACACTACCGACGCTCAATCGATTCTCGTCCCACTCAGTAGTCTTTTCTATATGATTCCTCGCAAACCCCTTTTCCCCGGTATCATCGAACTGAACTTTCAGGCCGGTGAAGTTCTCGGGTGCAATCTTTACTTGATCTATGACCAGGACGAATGGGTTCTGGTCGATATCGGGTACGAGGAAACCGTCGACGACTACATTCAAATCATTCGTGATCTCGATTTTCCGCTTTCACGGTGCAAGTCTCTGATCGCAACTCACGCGGACGTGGATCACATCCAGGGTTTGGCAAAAGCCAAGCAGGCATTGAAAACCACCGTCACCGCGCATCCCAATGCGGTCGAGCCGCTGCAAACCGGCGACACGCTCAAGACGCTGGCGTTGATTGAGGCTCAAGACCTGCGGCTCGCGATGCCACCGGTCGAGATTGAAAATCAAGTCGACGACGGGGACATCATTCCGGTCGGGAATTTGGAACTGGAGGTCTGGCACACGCCGGGGCACACCGACAGTCAGTTGGCGTTTCGGCTCGGTGATGTCTTGTTGTCAGGCGATAACGTCTATCGGGACGGATGCATCGGTGCGATCGACGCGCACCACGGCAGTGACATCAAGGCGTTTATCAAGTCGTTGACCCGGATCCGCGACAGCGACGTGAAGTGGTTGGCCCCGAGCCACGGGCCGATCTTTGCCAAAGACAACGAGATGCTCGACAAAGTAATCAAGCGTGTGGAAAGCTATCTGCACATGGCCGACTTCGGAACACTCGCGGAAGATTGGCCGCTGATGGATCAGTGGGACGATGAGGTCGCCAAGGGGATCCTGCCCGACGGGTTGCAACTGCCGTCGTAGAGAACTCACGGATTCAACAGTGAGTCCTCTGGGTTTGCCCTGCTCGGCTCGCCGGTGGAACGTTAGGTGAGTGGTTTCACTTCGACGATCACGTGCCCCTTCACCGGAGCGTTAAGGATCCAGCGCGAGTCGACTTTGTTGGCGTCGACACTTTTCCCGTTGATGGTTACCTCCGCGTCGCCATCGCTCGCGGGCAGTTCGAGTGTTGCCTCGAGATCATCGGGCAGGGTCAGCGACAAAGTAAACGAAGGCTGGCTTTCCCATTCAACGGAAATTGGACCTTTGGGGGTTGGCACTTTTCCGCGGGCATAGGTCAAATCGCCGGGGCACGGCCGGATCTTTGCAGTCGTCCAACCAGGCGACGACGCTTCCACGCCCAACACGAATCGTGGCAATAGATTGGCGGGAGCAGCGCCCCAGGCATGGTTCCAGTCTTGATTGGGTTTGTACTTCATGTCCCAGGCTTCCCAGGTGATCGTCGTGCCGCTGTCGACCATGTGTTTCCAACTGCGATCGCCGTCGGCGGTCATCAACGCCACGGCTTTCTGTGCGCCGCCGTGGTTGAACAAACTTTCGATGAAGTACTGCGCCGCGTAAACGCTGCAACGCATGTCCTGGTCGTCTAACCAATCCACCACGCCGGCGACTTTGTCCGCGGGAACCAACCCGAACGCCAAAGGGAAGAAGTTTGCATGGATGCTGCTGTGATCGGTTCCGATCCCATCCCGGTAGAGTCCGGTGGATTGGTCAAACAGTTTTTCGTGAAAAGATGATGTCGCCGATTCGATGCGGGCATTGAATCTTGCGGTGTCGTCGTGCTTTCCGATTGCATCTGCCATGGTGGCCATACGCTGCAGTGCGGCGATGTGAAATGCGTTGACGACCGTGTTGATCTCGGTAAACACGAAACCGTCGCGTTCTTTCTTTGGCCAGTCCACAATGTCGTGGCGATTGCGGTCTATCTCCGCACTACGCACGAGACCGTCATCGGCACTGCGGTGCAGCAGCGTTTTTGATTTCAATGATTCGTAGCGATGAGCCAACCATTCATCGTCACCGGAGTACATCCACTCCGCGTACGCCATGAAGACCATGTGGGGAGCCCACTCGGTCGGCCAAGTTCCGTTTTCCATCAGCCAGTCGAAGGTTCGGGCTGCCATCGCCACGTTGTCATCCGTGGTGTAGTGGCTGAGTTGGTTCAGATAAGCATCGGCCTCATACGGGATACGCTCACGGTCACCGTCAACATAAACACCCGCAAACGTGGTTGCTTTGATGCTGTATTTGCAAAGTTCCCAGATCCGGTTGAGTGTTTCGTCAGAGCATTCGAAATCACTCGCGTCATCATTCCACGTGGATGAGTAGGCGGCTCGGCGACGAATCCATTCGTACGGATAGTCGGCATCGAGATTCTCAATTTCCACCCACCGGAACGGCATCACCGATTTCCATGATCGCGGCGTGAGGACGGCGGGTGGGTTGGCGTAAATCACGCCGGACTGGACGATGTTGCGCGCGTCCACGGGTGTGGGCACGATGGCGGTTCCGAGTTGTTGTCCACGGCGCACCTGCGTCATTCCATATCGCACCGTGCCCGGCGGATTTTTGTCGATTCGACCATCGAGCAATTTTTCACCGAAATGCACATTGGCGGTTCCGCGGCCACTGGGAACGGGCATAGTGATGTTGCCAAAGGCGACTTTCCCAAAATCGATGAGTGTCACCTTGTCGTTGATTCGCTGGATCGAAACGGGCTCTTGAACGGTGATCGTCGCGTGATCTTCCGCGGGAACAATCGGCAATTCTTTGATGAACAGGTTGCGGAAACGGTAGGTTTGGCCTTTCTCGCCGTGGTGTTGGATCGCGATGTACCCTAGAGAGTCGGCTGGATCGCGAAAGCGTACGGTCTGAATGCCGTTGACTTCGATCGTGATCACATCATCGACGCAAGTAACGACGAATCGATTCCATCCGTTGCGATTGAGGGCGTTGGCAATGCGTGGTTCCGCGAATGCCGCTTTGGATTGCTCTTCGTGTCGAAGGAATTGTTCTCGCGAACGTCCTTGCGTGCTCGGCCAGATCCAACCACGTCGCGCTTCGTCAAATAGTCCGCCCGACCATCGCCGTTCCGACCCATCGCATTCGGCTTGATATCCAAAAACCTTTTTCGGAGCGTCGCGGTCAACGTGGCATCGAAACATCACTCCCGAGTTGGCTGGCCCTTCGGGGAGATGAATTTCGACGCTGACCCGAAAGTTGGAGTATTTCTTTTCGGTAACGAGGAAGAACTTTTTATCGGCGGTGAGGTGGATTTCGCCATCGACAACCTTTGCTTCTCCGTGCGGATACGGGTTCCACCAACCTGAAAGATCGTCGCCGTTAAACAGCGCGGTGTATCCGCGGCTCGCCATCGCGTCGAAGCCATTGGTGTCGGCGTGTTGAATGTTGGGAGTTTGGATTGACGCGATGTCGGGGTCGTGTGCGTGGCAAACACCGGCGGTGAGAAAGCAGGCGGATAGAAAAGCAAATCGTTTGAGGCTCATGGTGATGACTCAGAGAGGTATTGAGTTGAAACCTAACAGCGGGTTTCGCGGTGATTGGATTGAGTCGCGGCTGTTTGCGCAGATGGCAGGAAGGAAAATTCGATACGAAAAAAGGCTGACGTGGAAATCACAACAGCCTGATGTTTGTCGGATGGGAGGTGTGTGCTATTCGCCTTTTCCGATATCTCCTGCATCAGCGGCGCGTCTCGCTTCTGCTTCCACTAACGCGTTGTAGTCGTCGATCTGTTCTTGGCTGAGGCCGTCTGCGACGGATGTCGGTTCCGATGAAGAGCATCCGATGGCGACGCTGAACACCAAGGTGCAGAGCACCGTTCTCAATGACATATGGTCTCCTTTTCTGTATTGGGCTCGTTTGTGTTTTGGGATTGCGGGGTGACTCGCTCCCGGCCATCGGTATCGGTGGCCGTGAGGTTGTTAGAGTCAGATTGGTCAGTAATTCTCGTTTAGAACTCTTCGCTAATCACTTCTTTGTTGGCGCGTGTTCCGAGTGATCCCCACAATCCGTAGGGGCTCTGCGAACCGGGGGCAGGTGTACTCGTGTGGTACGACACCATGCGGCCGTTGCTGTTACCGGCTTCGATCGAATCGGTTATGAATTTGACAGCACCGTCGCCCATCAACACGTGAGCACCGCCTTGGTGACGGCTCGATACCGTGACCATCGAATCGTTGCTGGTGCGGCCCCCCGTACAAATGCCGGAGTTAGGTGGCAGAATCGTGTGCACCTGGGTGAAGAAGTGCATCGCATCGTGCCAACGGTATCCGCGGCCGAGCAGCGTGCTGACGTTCGCACCGGCTTGCCAGAATTGGGGCCGCTCGGGGTCATGAAATTGATCCATGTACCGAGGATTGAGGCGGCATTCTCTGCGACCATGTCCAGCCTTGTCATTGATCGAGTCGTTCTGCGGCATCGACGTACGATTGTCCGAGTCGCCGAGGTCCGTAGCGAGTTCACCACACATGATTGTGTTGGACAAGCCATCGAGGCAGTCTCGGAATTTCATCTTGTTGTTCATGATGAACATTCCGCGATGACAAATCCGCGATCGCTCGGCTAGTTGGTCATTGTTGGCAGTGTACGGCATTGTAGCTCCCCGGCTGACTTGAGACACGAACACGAAACCTTCACGAGACATCACCGAGGAGTCACCGGTGCAGGCACCGTAGTTGGTCCGGCCGAGCGATGGCAAACCTGTGCCGGGATCGCTCGGGCAGCGGAACGTAGGAATGTTTGTCGCCCACGGGCCGTAGTCGATTCGGGCAACTCCGGGACCCATGGCTTGCCATGGCGGGTTCTTGGCGCTGCCATCTGCGTTGACATTCAGGGGATTGGAGATCTGCTCCCACAACGCCTGTTGCTCGATGAATGGAAGGACACTGATCAAGAACGAACCGCGTCGGTTGATGCTCGTCCCGTCGTTGTCACCCGCATAGATCTGTTGTCCCGCCGGGCGGTCGGTGCCGGTACCGTGGATTGGCATGCCTTTGTAGGCGGAGTGATAGTTGTGGATCCCCAAGCCGATTTGCTTGAAGTTGTTGCTGCAGCTCATCCGGCGGGCTGCTTCGCGGGCCGCTTGGACGGCGGGTAGGAGAAGACCGACGAGCACTCCGATGATCGCAATGACCACCAAAAGCTCGACCAAAGTGAATCCTGATCGATAACGTTTCATCTGAAAATCCCTGAAGAGTACTGAGTAGTGCGCAATGAAGCGGCGTACGAGGCCGTTAATGGCAACGGCTGGCCTATAGATACTCCCAAGAGATGGGCTGTTTTTGCGGGGAATATTAAGAAATTTTGTGTCTCTCGCATGTTTGCTCGGTATTCGCAGCCCAATGAGGGGGGGGCGAGGGCGAGTTTGCTGGGTTGAGGACTGCCCCGGTGCGAGTCCCGGTTTGAGGCTCGGGTCATGGTGTGCGCGGGGCTAACGCAGTTATCTTGATGCTGAATGCACTAAGTCTTGCCGGCATCAGTTGAGTCAGATGGATCAACCCACGTCACCTATCGACAAATCAAATGGGACGGCTTCGAGCCCGCCTCCTCCCGTCCACGTCGTCCTCTATCAGCCTGAGATTCCGCAGAACACGGGTAACATTGGTCGCAGTTGCGTTGCAGTGGGAGCAAAACTGTGGATCGTGGAACCGGCTTCGTTTTCGTTTGAAGAGCGACGTTTGCGGCGTGCCGGTCTGGACTATTGGCAGCATCTCGACATCGAGCGGGTGCCGAACTGGGAAACGCTGACGTCGAAGTTGGATCCGGCGCGGTTCTTCTTCTTGTCCAAGTTCGCCAAACGGCATTTGTGGGACGCGCCGATGAGCGTCGGTGATGTGTTCGTGTTCGGACGAGAGACGAGCGGATTGCCGTCGCATATTATGGACCCGCATGACGAACGCGCCTTACGCCTGCCAACGACCGAAAAGGTCCGTAGTCTGAATCTCGCGACGACTGCTGGCATCGTGTTGTATGAACACGTGCGGCAGTGTTCTTATTTGAGCTGAATGCGTTTGATCGTCGATGTTGTTCCTTCCACTCCCGCAACGCGGCTGATGATTCCCTGCATACCTTCTTGGCAGAGCCTCTCGATGTTTCAAAGATTCCCATCGCTGTGCTGCCGCGTTGTCTTGGTGGGGATGATTTGGTTGGCCGGCATGACCGTGACCTGCCACGCGATGATTTGGCAGCGGGGCGTCAAGACCACTTGTAAACAACCACCGACAGGCGTCATGAAGTCGGTTGTGCGGTTGCTCTACTCGCCGCTGCATGTGTTTGGCGGTTGCGGCGTTCTGCTCGACGCAGACACCGTGTTGACCGCTGGGCATGCGGTGGACGATTGGAAGGCATCATCGATTTGTGTTCGGCACGGTGATCAGGTGATCTCAGTTGCGAAAATCACGCGCCATCCAGACATGAAGGTCGACTTGGCCGTGATTCATTTGGCAAAATCGTTTGACGATGTTCCGACGATGAACATTTGGAAGCCACCGGTGCGAAAAGATGATCGAGTGTGGATGGGGGGCTATGGAATTTCTGGCGAGCTGATCGAAGATGGCAAGAGCTCGATCATCACCGCAGCGGCAGGTCTCGACTTTGCATCAGGATACCGCACCGGGCGTTTTGCCAGCGGGTTCAACCGGATTGCCAAAGTTGGTTCTCATCGCAACCAAATTGTGTTTGATCCACCAGGGAAAGGCGGCGAACAAAACGAAGTGTTGCCCGCTATGTTCGACAGCGGATCGCCTGTATTTGTTCAACGCGAAGGCGCATGGCATTTGGCGGGGATCACCGTGACGGTGTCGAATCGCATGTCACCGGCATACGGTGATCGCAGTTCGCACGAATCGGTGCACGCGTCGCTCAATTGGATCGAGAAGTCAGCTCAGGAACGTTAGATGTAAACCAGATCCATTACTGGTTGGCCGAAGAGGAGCCTGCGGCGAAGTGCTGGCACACGTCAGAGTTATTCATCGTCAGGATGTTCCCGTTGGTGACGTGTTCTCCGAGCATCGACAGAACTTTGTCGAGAGACTGCCATTGGTCCTCTTGCTCGATTTCCCAGCTGTGACCCCAGAGATGAAAAACGCCGCCATGGTGGAGGCATCGCTGCAGGAGATGTTCCGCCAACGAGGGCCAGTCACTGATTCGGCGACTGGTTAACGCGGTGAGAGTGGCGTGTTGACGGAACCGCTTCATTGCGTTTCGCAGGTAGGCAGTGCGTTTGTGCGGATGACTCTGGACCGTGGTGGGCATTTCCCAAAGGAAGCTTGTTTGTCCCTTTCTTTCGCTTTGTTCACGTGGATGAGGCGAGCGGGTTTGCAGCAGCTCGACGCTACGGAAGCCGAGGTAACCTGCCTCTGCGATGGAACGGATGTCAGACTGGTCGAACTTGCCGAGCGGTGGACAGAACATCGGGCAAGGTTTGCCGGTCGTATCTTCGACCCAAGCTTTGCACTCGCGGACCTGTCGAGACGCCTCTTCGTCAGGCAGACTGGTCAACGCGAGATGGTCAAGCGTGTGCCCACCGATCTCGAATCGGTCGGAAAGCAAGGATACGTCGGCTTCGCATAGCGTCGCGAGTTGGGATTGGCGAGGAATGTAGAACGTCCCTTGAATGCCATGACGTTCCAGGAGATCAGCGAGTCTCAGGTCCAGTGGATGCCCGTCGTCCCAGCTCGTCGTTAGTATCGCGTTGGACATCAGATTCTTGGGGAGTGTTGCGTCTGGATTTGAGCGAGGGGGACATCGGATCGATGCGTTTGAGACTGGCGGGATGATGTTTTCGTTCGTCACGCACCGTTGCTCGATCGGGCCAACGACGACGGGTGGCCTCGGTATAGATTCGTTGGAGTTGTTCGTGATTGATCTCTGCGGTGTAGTGCCGTTCGTATTCGCGACGGGCATCGGTTCGCATTGCTGAGAGCGAGCGGTCAGGGGCGCCAACCAGGGAGTCGATGACCTTGGCAAGGTCGATCGCGTCACCACTTATAAACGTCCCGCCGACGCCCGGGTGAACCAGTTCCGCTTGGCCCCCTTGGTTCGCACAAACAACAGGTGTCCCCTTTGCAAATGCTTCAATCACGACCCGTCCGAACGATTCGGCGCAGTGCGATGGAAGCACCAGTAAGGCGGCATTGCCCATGGCGTCGTAAACCTGTTCCTGGCTGAGTTGGCCGAGGTAGGTGATTCGATTGCCCGCGTTGGCGGTGTGGTCCGAACGGGTAGGCTGAGATGACCGAGCGCGGACCTCGCCTTCGAGTGGGCCTTTGCCGACGATCTTAAGGTCCAAGCGTTGTTTCAGTTTTGGCCACGCGTCGAGAAGTGTTCGCAGACCTTTTTCTTCACTCAGACGCCCGACAAACATCGCGTAACCGCCACTGCCGTCACCCTCGGTTAGGTTGGTTTCCAGGAAATGCGGTTTCACCGCGATCGGGCAATACGGAACGGTTGATGCTTGGTATCGCTCGCGGACGTAGTGCGTGGGGGCGATGGCCACGTCGAGGAAATTGAGATACGTGTGTCGGACGCGATGGATGTAATTTTTTAACACCACCGCACCGGTCGCCATGCGGCTGTCATGGAAACATGCGTGTCGTATCGCGGAGTACCCGAACGTGGACTGAACGCAATCGGTGCAGGGTTGATGATCCCGGTAACAGACGCCTGCAGCACATAGCGGACGCGAGTTGTGCAGCGTTTGTACGGTGACCGCACCGGCACGATGTGCTGCTCGAATTGCCAAGGGAGAGATCGATGGAAAAGTATTATGGAAATGGACAAATTCGATACCGTGTTGGTCGATCAGTGCCGTGATCTCATTGGCGACGGTTTGATTCCAAATGGTGTTTTTGACATTGGTGAGGCGACTTTTCCCTACAAGGTCTTCGTTGTTCTTTGTGTAGCAATACACCTCGTGACCGAACGACTCGAGCATCTTTGCTTCGGCTTCGAATACCACGTCCTCGCCGCCGCGCAGGCGATAATAGCTATGGACGAGAAGGATGCGCATTCAAAGCAGGGGGGCGAGTACGTGAAGGAAGCAGCGGCGACAGGAAAACTCCGCCGCGAAGATGCATCGCAGGAGCGGACGCGACAAACGATAGTTATCGGGGGACCCCTGGTACAGAAGCGGATTCGGCAAATTCATCTTCTGCCGGCGAGGTTGACCGAAGGCGTTCGGTCGCTGCTTCTGCGGTGTCTCGCGCTTGCTGCGTTTCGGGCGAGCGATGATGAGCGCCGTCGATGCGTGCCTCGGGAGCCGGAATCTTCTTGCGGTGGTCGGCGTTCACCGAGCCGGGCGAATCGAACAGCAGGCTGCGGGCGACTGCTTGAAAAACACCGATCGCGACTGCCAGGGCCGCGGCTAGGATCGCTAGGATCGCCCGTTGAGGTTTGACTTTCTTGAGTCCGAGGCTCGCGTCTTGGACAACCGCGATTTCGGTGACGCGTCCCGAAGAGAGCTTGTCGATCATCTTCGCGTTGTCGCGTGCTTCGGCGGCACGGAGGTATTCCGCCTCCGCCAAGGTTGCCTCCCAGTTCAACTGCGTCAGGTCAACGTCGTCGTGGTTGAGTTGGTCGAGGTCCTTGAGCAGCTTCTCTCTTTGGGTCAGCAACTTGGTTTGTTTCGATTCCAGACCGGCGAGTCGAGTCAGGGTTTGGCGATGAGAGAGTTCGAGCGATTGACGGATCGGATTGATTGCTTCTTTGGTCTGGGGTTGGTCTCCGCGTTCGGAGTTTGCGATCCGTGACGAAGCGTTGAGTTGTTCGCGGAGGGCGCGTAGTTTGGGATGGTCCTCTTTGTATTTCGCGGCCAATTCGTTGTATCGCACCTCAAGGTCGTAGAGGCTTTGACGCATCGTACTGCCGGTCTTTTTCGGGATGCCTCGAACGACTTCACTTTCGATCGTGTTCGGTGTGGTTGCGATTTGGCTCGTTAGGCGTTGGACTTCCGATTCGGCGGAGACCATTTCGCTCTCGGTTTGCACGAGGTCTTCTTCGATACGGCTCAGGAGTGAGCGCAACGCGGATTGCGAAGAGCCGATATCGATCATGCCGCGTTCCGATCTGGCTCGTCGCAGCGCGTCTTTGGCGGCGAGGGCCCGCGCGTGGGCAGCCTCTGCTTGCTCGCTGAAGAATTCATACGAGCCTTCCGATCGAAGGGCCGTGGCGTGATGTTCCTGATAGACACGAATGAGCGTGCTGAGAAGATCGCGGGACAAAAACGGGTCTTCGGTCCGGACTTCGAGATCGATGGTATAAGAGTCTGGAGCGGTGAAAAGGCCCAGCGATTGCTGGAACTTCATGATCGCCATTTCCTCTTGGATCTGCGTGTTGACCTCTTCTGCGGATAGGTCGCCGAGCGGTTTGGGGGACCCGGAGGGGATGAACGACGTCAAATTTTCGGAAAGTTTGGAAAGCGTGCTGCGTGGTTCGAGGATTCGGTCGGCACCTACTTCGCGCACGACCCGCTGGGCCATGGCGCGGCTCTGTATCATTTCCCGGACGCTGTTGACCTGAGAGCTGCGGCTGTCTTGGATCGCGACGGTTTGCGACAAGGAGGCGGTTGGGTCCAGCGCCACGGCGCCGCGACCGAGCCGAACGAGCAGTTGTCCGTATGAGTCATACTGCGCCGGTATCAGGATGACGGCGAGCAAAAACAGCGGCAACAAAAGCACAGCGACCGCAATCGCCGAGTATTTCCGGCGCCAAAACGCCGAAAAAAGATCGTCCAAACGCAACGGTCGGAAGTGGTCGAGGTCGACGCCATGATCGTCAGAAGAGGCGTGTTTCATCGCGAAAACATATCAAGTGGGCAGGAAGCGAAACGCCCAGTTTAGTTGGATTTTCGCTTCTCGCAGCCTCTGATTGGGGCAACAGCGCGAAATGCGCCGTCGGCATGCGTAATAATCCGACCGCGCATGAAAAAACCGACAGGCTGACTCCATCGAGACGACCTGCCGGTTCAATTCGGTTTCAGCCACGCGGCGGCAAATGGAGCCGCTGGGAGAAACGCGTGAGTCTCGGCGTGCTACTGCACTTGCCTTTGGATGACTCAGGCGAACCCTAAAAATGATCCCTCTGCCGATGTGATGGGCTGAACCCTGACAAGCCTCACAAGGCTTGCTGGTTGCATTCTAGGCACGAGGCCAACTGCAGCAAGGTAGATCGGGCATTTTCAACAAGGAGTTGAACAGTTTTTCACAAAACGCCCCGCCGGGAACGGTTCGCGGTCGCAAGCCGCGAAGAAAGAGACGTTTGAGCTCTTTTAAAGGTTGATCCGTTGTCCGTTGATGCTGCTTGATTCGGCGGCTTTGAGGATCGCGGCTGCTCGAAACGCGTCTTCGAGGCCGCTCAGATTGCGTACCAGGCTCGTGACGGCTCGATGGAATTGGCCCAGGATTTTTTCCCCCACGGGCGATTCGCTTTCGAGCGATTCCTGATGCCGTCCGGCGTCATCGAACCAAACCAACGTGCCGGGAAGGTCAATGAACGCGACACCGTGTTCGCAGCAAACCTGCATCCCCGCCGGGGGGCGAAAACCGATCGCCTCTTGCCACTTGGCGGGAATGTAATTGCCGCAACTGATCTGTGCCGTGGCAGGTACGGTGGGTGAGGGCGTGGCGGAAAAGGGTTTGGTCAGCGGCGATCGTGACCTGGTTGAATTGGTTTCCCACGCCTGGGTGGCGGATTCGCCGAGCTGCATCGCGGGGGCGGACGGTTGAGGCTCGAAATGTAGGCTCAATGCACGGTAGTCCCACATTTTATCGGGGCAGCAATTCGACGACATGACGCTGGAGGGAGATCCGCCAACGACGTAGCTGCACCAATCGATCAGTTCGATCAGTTCATTTCGCATGGTTGCCTGTGCTTCGACGTGCCCATGCGAATCCGAGCCACCGGGGTCGTCCGGTGCGTGTTCGCCGCGGCGAGGGCGAATGGGATCGGAAGGGTCACCTCGCCGCGAAAGCCTGGACTGCTGTTCGACGAGGCTGAGCCGTTTGTGGCAGAACAGGAGGCGGGGGGCGCCGAGATTGGTCGCGATGAGTTCTTTGAGGCGGAGCGTTGCGGGGGCGAATCGACGTGGAAAGCTCGCCATGAAGGCGATTCCGGAGTCTTCCACGCACTGTTTGAACTCCGCGTCGGCGACCGGATCGAAATCCAATCCGCTGGCCCAGTAGATCGCTTTGCCGTGGGTGCATGCGGCCAACGCCGGCAGGTGCCTGAGCCAGGTTTGTTCGAGGATCAGAACCGCATCGATATCATCGCGGGCGACCATCGATCGGTAACCGTCGACGGGGTCGGCCTGGAAATCGGAGACCGCGTTTTCGGCCAGTTTCGCGACCGAACAGTAGATGGCTCGCACGTCGAAGCGTTCGTTGAGCATCCGGAGTGCCGGTCGGTGCATCGATTGCCATTGGTCACCTAGACCGATCAAGCCGACACGAAGCTTCACTTAACGCGAGTCCTGACAAGTAGTTTTGAAGAAAGAGGAGGGGATATCATAACAGACCAGGCGGGGAGCGTAGAGACGAGCAGTGCGGACACGAAAAAACCCCGAACGTGCGGTACGTCCGGGGTTCTGGGTCGTGTGAGCTGATCGTGGGGGAATGATAAGCTGCTGTAGAGACCTGCGTCTTATTCGCGGGGGCGAATCGCGCCGGTCAGACCGCTGTAATCCACGCGGTCAGTGGTGTGCCAAAGTGGCTGCCCCAGTTCAACGCGACGGCGGAGAACCTCGATTTTCTCGGGGCTGCCCGCGGGTGCGTCGGTAGCAACGAAGTCTTCATCTTCCTGGGGGCTGAAGTCTTCATCGTGGCCGTAACGAAGGATTGCTTCGAAAACGTTTTTGCAATGAGTCATACGTCTCTTGAGTTCCAATTAGGTATCGCGGTCCCGTCCTGTTGGCATGGCGATATCAAAACAGTTGTTCGACAGTCCGGTGGCGAACTCATTTCGTCGTCGGACATCACACACGAGTGGATTATTCGCGAGATTGACGGGTAGTCAAGAAAATTCTGATCCGTCATGGTGCTCATGTAAGTTCGAAAGTGTTGCTGAGTTGGGCTAGTGGATCGATGCCGAACAGGCAAGTGGTGAGGAAAAACGGCGCGCCAAATCCGCAACAAATCTTCACGGTTCCTTCAAGGGGGCTTAGTCTCGCTTTGTGGCCTTTGTGATGGGGCTCTAGATGGTTTTGGAAGCTGCTGCTTTCGGCGTTGAAATCCATTTTAGCCCGGTGATTCCCGGTGCTTTGCCCCCCATTTTCGGATAACCCTTAGGACCGTTTGGGGAGATGGAATTTTTTTATTTTTTTTTGCTGAATCCTTTCTGTAGGACATTCTGATGACCGGGTGGTTCCAGTACGAGATGCAGTTACCGGCCAAATCGCGAGGATTTCATCTCATCACCAGCGCGATCGAGAGGGAACTCGTCGACCTGAATCGAGTTCGCGTCGGTTTGCTGCACTGCTTTATTCTGCATACCAGCGCGTCGCTGACCATCAATGAGAACGCCGACCCGGATGTGCGGGTGGATTTTGAGACGGCAATGAACCACGCCGTTCCTGAGAATCTTGCCTACGTTCACACGCTCGAAGGCCCCGATGACATGCCGGCCCATGTGAAGGCGTCCATGATGGGGGCGAGTGTCAGTGTTCCGGTTCGCGATGGAAGACTACGGTTGGGGACATGGCAAGGGATCTATCTGTGCGAGCACCGCGATCGAGCTTCCTCTCGCCGGATTGTGATGACGTTGCAAGGTGAGCTTGAGGGCGGGGCCTAGATCGCGATTGGGCCGAGATGTTCCGGCCGTGACCTTGCCCGTTGCCGAGCGACTCACCCGTCCATGATGGCTTCTTTGATCATTCGCACGATGGCTTGGCGTGACAGGCAGGCGGCTTCGATCGCCTCGACATCGATTCCTAAATCCAGCCCGATCCGTTTTGCCAGATCGACGTCGCGGACCCCGTAGTATTGATTGACGATGCGGCGTCCGGTTTGAGGGTCGGGAACGTAGATCGTTTGGCTGCTGACGCGGTAGCTGGTCTCGTATGCGTCGGCGAGTTCGTCAATCCAAGACTGAGGCACTCGTCGTTCGCGGCAATGTTCGACACTCCATAGATCGTCGCCGGTGCACTCATCGAGCAAAGCCAGGGCGACGTCGGGGCTTAATTTCATTTTAAGAGCTCATCAATTTTGGCTGCGACGATGAAGTCGTTTTCGCTCAGGCCGCCGATCGCGTGCGTGGTCAGAACAATTTCGAGGTGGCGATATCCGGTCAGGTGAAGATCCGGATGGTGTTGTTCGGTTTCGGCGATTTCGGCGATCTGATTGATCCGCGTTACCGCCTTGGCGAATGTCTTGCAGTTGATCTTACGTGAGATAGCGGAGGCGTTCTCGTTGAAAACCCAATCGGTCAGCGTACCGGCGAGATCCCGAGCCTGGGACGCTTCCATGGGCGCGGTCAGCCCCTCGCACGCGACGCAGCGACGTTCGGCGAGCGGGCGATCCGTGTTCGATGGGGAGGCATCGTTGGAATCAGAGTTCGGTGTGGTATTCATCGCGAGTCTCCTCTGGGCAATGGAATGCAGTTCGGTCGCTGACGTCTCTCACGCGGTGATGGCGCTGCGGCGGTGATGGCACAGTGTCGTAGATCTCACAGTGTCGTAGATCTCACAGTGTCGTTGCTCTCACAGTGGCGGTGTGGGGGCACGATGGGACTCGGACGTCCAGTCACGGTATCTTAGCGATCCGGACAGGAATCATCATTGTTGCATCGTTGTCTGCCGTCGCGACTGTTAAGCTACCAGAATGAAAAATTCACAGCCCCCGATTGATCAGTCACGCGAAACCGAAATCGATCGCGGGGAAGCAGCGTTGATCGACGCGATTCAGGCGGGGGATGAATCCGCGTGGCGACAATTGATCGATCAGTACGAAGGTCGCTTACTCGCATACGTGCAGCGACGTTTGCAGGATCGCAGCGTGAGTGAAGACATCGTTCAGGAGACGTTGGTCGGCTTTCTGGTTTCGCTGCCGAATTATGATCGGCGGCGACGATTGGAGAATTATCTTTTCTCCATTTGCGGCTACAAGCTAACCGATCATCTTCGTCGGACAGGCCGGCGTCCCACCTTGCCGTTGTATGGTCGCGGCGAGTCACGGGCCTCGTCGAGTGGTGAGCTGCAGATACCGGGACGCAATCGTGCCGCGAGTTCGATCGCGCGTAGTGCTGAGCGATTGGAGTTGGAAAAGAAGGTGGTCGCCGGTGCGATTCGCGACCAGATCACACGGTGGAGTGAAACGGGTAACTACACCAAGATGCAGGCGCTCGAGCTGATCTTCGTTGCGGGACGAGGCAATATAGAGGTTGCCGAACAGTTGGGGCTGTCGCAGCAACAGGTTGCCAATTTGAAAAGCGACTTCCTGACTCGGTTGAAAGCCATTATCGCTCGTCAGGATCTCGACCCGGGAGTGTTTCCCGAGTTGGCCGAAGGCAGTTAGGCATTCGGTGACGATCGTTCGAAGGAGACTCGCAGATGACCGCGTTCGCGATTCGATAAAGAGCCAAAAAATGCGGCCTTGCTGCGTGCTCTCATTCACAAGAGCGGCAGCGAGGCCGGTTGATGTTTGCTATTTCTTAGCGGTCGATGATCCGGTTTGCTTAACGCAAATCGTCACGGTCGACGACTGGGTTGGCGGAGCCCTGTCCGATGAGGAACATCACGCCTTGTTGCGGTCGGTTCGACTTCATCGCGACACGATCGAACGGGACCCCGTAGCACGCGTAGTTGCCTGACGCGGTGTCGAGAACGTACACGACCGAAAATCCGAGCGGACGGTTGCTGCTGCTCGGGAAGTCTGCGGTTCCGGTGACCATGATGTAGCTGCCGCCCTTGGCTTCCATTCCCAACGCATCGGCGACGTTGATGGTGTACGTCGCCATGAATCGTCCCAAACGCGGATAGAGCACGGAACACTGCAGCAGCCCTGAGTTGTGATCGAGAACGAACAACGCTTCGCTCTCTTCACTGATCAAACCGGTGCAGACCGAAAACTTTTCGCTGCTGACGGCGGCGGCGGCGTTCGCGATCGGGAGTCCTTCCCAATTGGCGAGGACGTCGTCGGCATTCGTCGTGGCGGCGCGAGCAGCCTCCATGTCGGCGTTGGCTTGTTGAGCCATGCCGGCAAAGTAAGCGGCGGCATAGGTCGCGGTGGCTGCCACGATCACGAGCGTTGCGATCGCAAATCGTTGCAGCGTTTTTGGGCTGAGCCCCGTGCAGCATACGTTGTTGTTTGCAAGCGGAAGTGCATGTGAGGCGGGCTCGCAGGAGGTAGCGGAACCGCTGTGAGCATTGAGTTCGCTAGGAGTGGTGGCCGCAGGGTGGTTTTCGGAAGAGAGGTCGTGCATCACGGAACCGCATGGTTGGGTTGATAAAGAGACGGGGTATCCCGGGTGGGGCACACGTTGAAGGCCTATTGGCGGCCTGATTGTACCGTGTCCTCAAGAACTTTACGATTGGAGAATTCGCCTGCCGAACCCGCGTGATCACTGGGGCTCCACGTGTTCACACGAGCGTACGTGCTCACAGAGTTGTACGTGAACAGAGAGTTCTGCGTGAATGGAGAGTTCTGCGTCAACAGAGCGATTGACACGCAAGCCTCCCGGGGACGCGGCGGATCTGTTTTGCAATTGATTTTCGACAACCTTTACCTTTGAGAAAAAACATGGCGTTGAATCCACCTCTGGCTCGCAGACTTCGAATGGGCATCGTGGGCGGCGGACTGGGATCCTTCATTGGACGCGTGCACACGATGGCTGCCGGTTTGGATCACCGCTGTACCTTGGTGGCCGGCGCGTTTTCGAGCGATCCGGAAAAGAGCAAGAAAACAGCTCCGACCTACGGTGTTGATGAATCGCGAGCCTACGGCAGTTTTGAAGCCATGCTCGATGCGGAATCGCGTTTGCCGGAAGAGGACCGGATCGACTTCATCAGCATCACGACGCCCAACCACACCCACTATGAAATCGCCAAGGCGGCGGTCGAAGCCGGGTTCAACGTGATCTGCGACAAGCCGATGACGTTTGACTTGGCTCAAGCGGAATCGCTGCTGAAGACGGTTGAGAACTCGGATGTGGTTTTTGCGTTGACGCATAACTACACCGGTTATCCGATGATCCGACAGGCTCGCGAGATGATTCAGGCGGGCGAGTTGGGCTCGATCAATGCGATTCGTAGCCAGTACATCCAGGGATGGCTCGCCGAACGGGTCGAGGACGGCGATCACAAACAGGCGTCGTGGCGAACGGACCCGGCGAAAAGTGGTGCGGCCGGCGCGTTTGGTGATATCGCCACGCACGCGTTTAACCTGGGACGGTATGTGACCGGTGAGTTGCCCGAGTCGGTCAGTTGTCACTTGAAGACGTTTGTCGAAGGTCGCCGCCTCGACGACTACGGGACCGCCGTGATCCGGTATCAAAACGGAGCACTGGGAACGGTAACCGCGTCGCAAATCAGCCACGGACGCGAGAACGATTTCGAATTGGAAGTCGACGGAACGCTCGGGTCGCTGAAGTGGCGGCAGGAGTCGCCCAACGAAATGGTCGTGCGGCGGAACGGGCAACCGGCGCAGATCTACACCCGTGCACCGGGTTCGGGAACGATGACGCCTCTCGCGGAGGCTTCCTGCCGTTTGCCGGCCGGGCACCCGGAAGGTTTCTATGGCGCGTTTTCGAATATCTATGCAGCGGCCTTTGACGACATCGCACGACGCGCCGCCGGTGAGCCATATGAGCGGCGTGACACTGTCTATCCAAATGTCTACGACGGCGTCGAAGGCATGCTGTTCATCGAGCAATGTGTTGCCAGCCATCAACAGAACTCCGCTTGGATGCCACTGAGTCATCCGGCCGCTCGTCGTTAGGGATCGGCGTTTGCGGAAAAGCACAGGCGGGAAGTCGAATCGCTGCCGTGTTCCCGCGTGTCTCTTCGTCATATTCCTCGCCGGCTCATCGCCTGATCGTGTTCGGCGATCGGGAGTGCCGGCGTCTGTCGGATTCGCGAAAGCAATCGCGAAACGCGACGGCTCGGGCGTTTACGGTTTGAAAGCAGAGCGATAACCTTGGCGTTTTCGTTTATCGAAGAACGCGTCCGCTCATTCCCCTCTCACCGAACCCATGCAAGTCCATCATCTTTGTCAGGCGATGTCTGAGATCGCGCCGCTGCGACTTGCCGAGGAGTGGGACAACGTCGGTTTGCTTCTGGGGGATCGTTCGGCGCCCGCGTGGCGAATCATGACCTGTCTGACCGTGACGCCCGACGTGGTGTCGGAGGCGGAGGAGGGAAGTGTCGACGCCATCGTCGCTCACCACCCACTGCCGTTCAAACCCATGGCAAAGGTCAACACCGATTCGGCTGCCGGCGAATTGGTGTGGCGGTTGTGTCGGGCGGGTGTCGCCATGTACAGCGCCCACACCGCCTTTGATTCGGCCAAGGGTGGAATCAACGACCAGTGGTGCGAGGCCTTGGGGCTGTCCGACATCAAACCATTGGTTGCCATCGATCGTCCTGCCTCGGCATCGTCGCCGGACAATATTGAGGGGGCGGGGCGATACGGCACCCTCCGCGAATGCTCGACCGCAGCAGAAGTTCTCGCCATGGCTGCCGGATTTTCTGGGGCGACGCGTCCTCGAATCGTCGGTGATCTCAATCGCCCGGTACAGCGGGTGGGGGTTGCCTGCGGCAGTGGTGGCAGTTTCGTTGGGGCGGCCCGCCGCGTCGGGTGCGATTTATTGTTGTCCGGTGAAGCCACCTTCCACACTTGCTTGGAAGCAGAAAACACGGGATTATCGCTGGCTTTGGTCGGGCACTACGCGAGCGAGCGGTTCGCGATGGAGTCTCTGGCCCAGCGTTTGCAAACCATGCTCGGCTCCCTCAAATCAACCGTCAAAATGGCGAATGAGGCAGGACTGGAGGTCTGGGCGAGCCGCAGAGAGCATGACGTGATCGCAGTTGACCCAGTTTCTCAGAACCCGTAACGTTGAATTCTGGCACGGTTTACGTAAACCGTACGCCTTTACCGCATTCCTGACCGCACCGTTTCGCCCTCGCCCCCCCTACTATTTATGTCCATCCTCGAGCGTATCTGGGACCTTTTAGGCCTGTTTTTCGGAGGAACCTTCGAAAAAGTTGGTCAGCTCGCCACTAGCGTCTTCGGTTCAGCGAACGCACGTCATGTCGCCCGACTTCAGGAGAAGGTCGATCAAGTCACCGCTTTGGAGCCCAAATATGAGGCGATGAGCGATGAGGAACTTCGTGCGCAAACGGAGGCCTTCCGAAAGCGATTGCGGGAAGGCGAAACGCTCGATGATCTGCTCGTCGAGGCGTTTGCGGTCTGCCGCGAAGGCAGTAAGCGTTTCCTCGGCATGCGGCATTATGATGTGCAGTTGATCGGCGGGATGGTGCTGCACTCCGGGGCGATTGCCGAAATGGTGACCGGGGAAGGGAAAACGCTCTGCGCGACGCTGGCTGCCTATTTGAACGCGTTGGAGGGCAAAGGCGTTCACGTCATTACGGTCAATGATTATCTCGCACGTCGTGACATGGAGTGGATGGCGCCGCTTTACATGAATCTCGGTTTGACGGTCAATGCGATCCAATCGGGCATGAGCACCGCTGACAAACAGGCCGCGTATCAGTGCGACATCACCTACGGAACCAACAACGAGTTCGGGTTCGATTACCTGCGTGACAACATGCGTCCGGCGGGCAAAGGCGACGACCGCTTCCCGAAAGACGCTCAGCAGTGCCAAGGGCCGCTGAACTATGCCATCATCGACGAAGTCGACAATATTCTGATCGACGAGGCGCGAACACCGTTGATCATCAGTGGGCCTGCTGACCTCGACCTGGGCCGGTACGCCGAAGCCGATCGCGTTGCCCGCCAGTTGCAGAAGGAAGTTCACTTCACCGTCGACGAGAAACAACACAACGTGACCCTGACCGACGAAGGGGTGCGTGCGGCCGAGGAACTCGCCGGCGTGGAGAGTTTCTACACCGCGGGCAACATGGAATGGCCGCACCTGATCGATAACTCGTTGAAGGCGCATTATCTCTACAAGATCGACGTCAACTACGTTATCAAAGACAAACAGATCGTGATCGTTGACGAGTTCACCGGTCGACTGATGGAAGGGCGGCAGTGGTCTGACGGTTTGCACCAAGCCGTCGAAGCCAAAGAAGGCGTGCCGATCAAGCAAGAAACGCAAACGTTCGCGACCGCTTCGCTGCAGAACATCTTCAAGATGTATCGCAAACTCTCCGGGATGACCGGTACGGCGATGACCGAAGCGGACGAGTTCTACAAGATCTACAAACTCGACGTGGTGGCGATCCCGACTCACCGCGAGTTGCAACGTATCGAACACCCCGACCTGATCTACCTCACTGAAAAAGACAAGTTCAACGCGATCGCTGACGACGTCGAACGTGCTCACAAGTGGGACGTTTTGACGTTCAAAGATGGGAACGAAGCATGGGGTAAGATCCAGAGTCAATCGGACAGCGAAATTTCGTTCATTCACAAGAACGAAAAACAGACCGAGTCGATTCCACGTTCGGAAGTCGCCTCGATCGAGCGAGCCGGACGTCCGGTTCTCGTCGGTACGGTCAGTATCGAGAAGAGTGAGCGTCTCGGTCAAATGCTCGAACGACGCGGCATCCCGCACAGCGTTCTGAACGCGAAGCAGCACGGTCGCGAAGCGGAAATCGTTTCGCAGGCGGGGCGAATCGGTGCGGTGACCATCGCAACGAACATGGCCGGTCGCGGTACGGACATCATTCTCGGCGGTAACCCCGAAACGATGGCGTGGGCTCAGTTGCAGCACACCTATCCGACCCGTTTGGAAGTGCCCGACGACGTTTGGAATAACCTCGTCGCCGAGATCGACGAGCGCGAGGGCATGAAAGCCGAAGGGGAAGTCGTTCGCGAGCTAGGTGGTTTGTACGTTCTCGGTACCGAACGTCATGAATCACGCCGGATCGACTTGCAGCTCCGCGGTCGTTGCGGTCGTCAGGGAGATCCCGGCGGCAGTCGATTCTTCTTGTCACTCGAAGACGACCTGATGCGAATCTTCGCCGGCGACTTCGTCAAAACCATCATGGAACGGATGGGGATGAAAGAGGGCGAAGCGATCGAGTCCTCACTCGTGACACGCCGTATCGCTGCTGCTCAGAAGAAGGTCGAAGAGCGGAACTTTGAGATCCGTAAGAGTTTGCTCGAATACGATGAGGTGATGGACGAACAGCGGAAACGCGTTTATCGCTATCGCCAAAACCTGCTCGACGGTCACTCGTCCCGCAACATGGTGCTCGGCCTGATTCGCGCCGAGATTCAGTCCCACGTCGATACGTTCCTCGAACCGAACTACGGCGTCGAGACCTTTGCCACGTTTGCGGGGGGCAAGTTGCAGTGCCAGCTCGACGCTCGCGACTTCTCAAATACCGATTTCGAGATGGCGGACCGGATCGCAAAAGATCAGGCCGAACGACAGGCGGATGGAATGGTTGCTGAAGCGGTTGAGGAAAACCTGCCCAGCGGCATGGAAGACGAATGGAATTGGAAGGCGATGGCAACCTGGGCCAACACCCGTCTTCAAACCAACTATCAAGACCACAAACTCAAACAACTCGATCGTGATGAGATGGTCGACGAGTTTGAGAAGAAGGCGTATGAGCTGATCGAACAAACTGATCTCAGCGAAGGCGAGCCGTTGCTCGAAGCGGACTACGGTTTGCGAGTTTTATGTGGTTGGATGCGTCACAAGTTCGGTATCGAAACCACGCCAGAAGAGTTCCGCGACATCGAAGACCCGCGGGAAGTGGCAGAGACTCTTATGAAGCGAGCGGAAGCCTCCTATGCAGACAAAGAAGCCGAATACCCTGTCCTGACCGGAATCTCGAAATACACCGAAAAGAATGGGTCGCAGGTACAACTCGATCGCGAGAGTCTGATCGGATGGGTGGAAGCACGCTTCGGCAAACAACTGTCCGTGGACGATATCAAACTGAACCGGGAAGAGCTGAAACAACAGCTGGTTCAGTACAGTAAGACGTCGGCGACGCAGTCGACCTCCGTTCAAGAGACAGGACTCGCGAAGGTTTCCGAAATCTTCAAGGGAGCCGATGATGAGACAACAGCCCTGCTCGCCAGCGGCGATAGTGGGCAACTCGAAGGGCTCGTGCAATGGCTCAGCACGGAACTGGATCACGAGACTTCGGTGGATGACCTCGCGCGGATGAATCGGGATGAGTTGACGCTCACGGTAGAAGGTGCCGTCGATGATCGCTTCTATCCTGAAATGCGGCGGATGGAACGCCAAATCTTGCTTAACATCGTTGACGATGCATGGAAGAATCACCTGCTCACGATGGACCATCTCCGCAGCAGTGTCGGGTTGAAGGGCTACGCCCAAATGGATCCGAAGGTTGAGTACAAACGCGAAGGCATGCGTCTGTTCGAAACGATGTGGGGAGCGATCGGAGAGCGAGTTTCCGACCTGATCTTCCGCATGGAATCGTTCAACGAGGAGTTCATCCGCAGTACTTGGGTCGATGCACGTGCGAGACATGACGACGCTCACGAAGCCGGCGCGTCTGCCCGGATGGCGAGCGATACGGCGGCCCAACGTGCCGCGTCGGGAAGCGAAGGGCATGGCGATGGTGAAGAGGTCAAGCCGGAGCCGATTCGCAAGGACGAACCACGCATCGGACGCAATGCACCCTGCCCTTGCGGCAGTGGCAAGAAATACAAATCCTGCTGCATGAGGAAAATGGCCTAGGGAACCGTGGTGACATGGTTTTCGTGTCCACTAACCAGAAAGTGAGCTGGCATCAACTATCTACAGCTAAAAGCAAGGGCAAGACCGTTGGCGAGTTTCGCTACTGTGAGATTGGCTGTTGCGGACCACTAGCCGACAGATCCCGTTTCCCTTTCTAGGATCGTGAACTGCGGTGTTTGGGTTTTAAGACAGGGGCCTAGTGCCGTTGAGGCGGATAAGCCGTCTCAACAAGATCATTGTCGAACAAAGAGGAACACGGATGTTTCTGAATGGGTTGTACGTGGCAGTCTTGTCATTGCTGTCGCCGGTCGTTCTCTTCCGGATGATCCGTCATGGCCGCTATCGGCGTGGCATCGGGCAAAAACTGTTTGGGCTTTCCGAAAGCGCAGCAGCACGTCTGCGTGGCGAACATGAGGAAACCATTTGGCTGCACGCGGTTAGCGTTGGCGAGGTGAATTTGTTGCCCGAACTGGTCCGGCGACTGTCTTTGCGGGTGAACGGTCGGGCGATCGTTGTCAGCACCTCCACCGATACCGGGTATGATCTCGCGGTCAAGCATTTTGGTGAAGAGCGTGTGTTTTTCTGTCCGTTGGATTTCACTTGGGCCGTGTCGCGGACGCTTCGGAATCTCCGGTGCAATCAGTTGGTGTTGGCGGAGCTCGAACTGTGGCCGAATTTGATTGCGGCCGCTGAACATGTGGATTGCCCGGTCATGGTCGTGAACGGTCGACTGAGTGAGCGCAGCGCGGCCGGTTATCAACGGTTTGCCGGTTTGCTGTCGCGAACGTTTGGTCGACTAGCTGCGGTTGGTTGTCAGGACGAGGTCACGGCGAAGCGTTTTGTCGCGTGCGGCGTGAATCCAACACGCGTTCATGTCACCGGGTCGTTGAAATTCGACAACGCACCGCGTTCGCGTGATACGCCGGATGTTGCGGCTCGGGTGAACTGGGCCGGCATCGATGCCTGGCACCGGGTGTGGTGCGTGGGCAGTACGCAGGCGGGTGAAGAAGAAATGGCATTGGCGGTCTACCATCGCCTCCGAGAGAAACACCCCGAATTGCGATTGATCCTCGTGCCGCGGCACCCGGAACGATTTGACTCGGTCGCGGAGTTGGTCATAGCGAAAGGTGACCGTGTGGTTCGCCGCAGTCGCAACGACAGTCAATACAGCGATCAATTGGACAGCGACGAAGTGATCCTGGTGGACACGATCGGTGAGCTGAAACATTGGTGGGGCGTTGCTCACATCGCCACCGTCGGCGGAAGTTTTGGGGACCGAGGTGGGCAAAACATGCTCGAGCCCGCGGGATACGGATGCGCCGTTTCATTCGGTCCGAATACCAAGAACTTCGACACCATCGCAGGCCGATTGCTCGACGGAGGAGGAGCGGTTCGTGTTGCGGACGAGGCCGAGTTGGAAGGTTTTGTGCGACGTTGTCTCGAGGACATTCCTGCAGCGGATGATCTCGGACGGTCGGCTCAGGCGATCGTGGACGAGCATCGAGGTGCGTATGATCGCACACTGGAGATGATGGGCGAACGTTGCGAGAGTCTGCCGACGCGACGAGCGGCGTAAAGAGCGTTCCCGTCCTCGGGTTGCGATTTTACTGGGGTGTGGGCGGTTCTTGCGACTCGAGTGTTTGTGTCCATTGCTTAAACTCGCCTGTCGCGCGAATGGCGTCGAGGTCAGCGTCCGCTTCCATCGTTGAACGCCATGCGGGGTCGTCAAATAAGCCGGCCTGTGTTGCTCTCGCGAGGGCTTTCATCGCGTTCGATTGGTATAGATCAGATAGCGACTCGTTGGCAGATTCACTGAGGTGTGTGTCTTTCTGCAATGCTGCCACCGCGAGTGCGAAGTTCACCGCGAGGTTGTAATAGGCAAGTGCACCGAGTCCCTTTTCTTCCAAGATTGGTGCTGAGCGTTCGCAGCCAGAGAGAAAATGTCCGAGTCGGATTTCGGCGTCGCTGAGGTTGATCGCGATCGTGTTCCGCTGCGGGCTGTTTTCGCTGAGTTGATAGGCTTCGGCCAAAAAGTATCGTGCCCGTTCGTAGTTTTTCTTGCTGTGGAAATGAGTGGCCGTTTGCCGGTAAGCCAACATCGCAGCGTCCCGTGCATCGGCGTCATGTCCATGCGTGTCTAGCATCCCGGCAACCGCGTGGTGGAGATTGTTCACCAGGGCGTCGACCTCTTGGCCGAGTTCGAGCCGATATCCAATGAGTAAATTTTCGACCAACAATTGGTAGGTAATGTGCTGCAGTGTTGGGTCGCGACGATACAGTTCAACTGCTGCGGCGCGGGCACGTTCGCACTGCTGTGCTGCGGTTTGGTGGTCGTTGGCATCGGAACTAGCGGCAGAGAGTTGTGCCAGGTCACCCACAATCGTTTGCAGTTGCGAATTGTTTAGTTCGCTGAGTGGAACCGTCTCGAGAATATCGAGACTGCGAAGCGTGTATTCGTCCGCGTCCAAGCCCGGCACGCCCAGTTCTCTGAGCCAATCGCCGTAGTCTCTTAGCGACGTCGCGAGGTTTTTGCGGATGACCGGTTCATCAGGATGGTTGTCCAGGAGCGTGCGGCGAACGTCGATTCCGTTTTGCAGATCCTCCAATCCTTCGTTGAGTTTTCCCGCTGCGAAAAGATATTGGGCTCGCGTGTCAAAGGAATCGGCACGTCGCTCGTGAGGGAACGGGACTTCCCAATAAGACGCTGGGAAAGACGTCATTGTTTCTTGACGGTTGGTTTCCTGTTCGGTGGCGTCGTTCCATCGTTCATCGGTTTGCGCGATCTGGCCGAGCAGTTCGTGGAGGCTCGAATGCAATTCTGCGTAAGCAATCCGTTGAGGAAGTTGGTCGAGATGTTCCAAGATCGCGGCTGCGTCGCTTTTCTGTTTTTGAATGGTCGATTCCGCATCGAGGGCATCGAACCAGAGAGACAGCATTGCGGTGTTGATCAGTGCTTTCGCATGCAGAGCTTGAGCATCCGGAACTCGTGGGAAGTCTTGGGCGAGTCGCTCGATGTCCGAGAGAACTTCGCTGGCATCGTTGAGCACACCCGTTGGTTCCTTGCCGGTGCGGAGTTCCGCGAAGATAAAATTCAAACGCGTTTTCAATAAGCGATATCGGTATTCGAAAACCGTCGGGAACTCGGTATGCAGTTGTGTATCGAGTTCAATCGATCGGGTGAGACCGTTTCGAACTTCGTTTGGATCCGGTGTGGCGTCGGAGATTGCTAGTGTCGTCGCGCGAAGGTTGTTCGCGTCAATTTGGAGTGCGGCGAAGCTGAGATTGTCGGGGTGCCGATCGACGAGTTGTTGCGAGAGTTTCTGTGCTGTTTGGGAGTACTCGAGTGCGAGTTTGCGAAGACGCGCGTTGGTGGTTTCTCTCGCCAATGAGAGATAGCACCGGGTGCGGAACTCGAGGAAGGCGATCTCGGAATCTCGTTCGGAGGTTGTTTGTTCCGATCGCTCAATCGCCGCCTGCCAGTCCCCGATCGCGTCGAGAATGTTACCTCGCGCGGCTCGGACTTCGGCACGAGCCGTCAGTGGATGGTTCATTGCGAGTTGCCACGTATCGCGGTCGTCGTGAGGGGCGACGTCGAGTCGTTCGATCGCGTCATTAAGCGTGTCGAGGCTGGCGTCGTCACGTCCGATTTGAAACTGAGTCTTGCCGAGCTGAGTCAGTGCGGCTACGTGAAGTAGTGCGGTCTCGTTGTTCGGATTCGCTTCGGCATGTTCGATCGCTCGTTGCGAATGCGCAAGTGATTCTTCGAATCTTCCTGTTTCCGCATAGAGCGAAGCCAGTTGCACCTGGGTCTGAGTGCGGAGAACGTGATACGTATCGAGCGTCGTCTGGTCGGACTCGTCGGACAGCGACGAGGCTGCCTGGGGACGTAAATCACTTTCGAGTTCATCCAGGTTCTTCTCAACCCGTTGAAAGTGTTCGATGGCCTGAGACGGTGATTGGGTGTTGCGGACGATGGCGGCGAGAAGTGCTCGCCACTGAGCCTGTTCCAAACGCAGTCGAGGGTCATCGGGGGTCTGGGAGAGAAACTCAACGAAGTAAGGTTCGGGAGATTTTAGAAGGTTCATGCGAAGCCGATCGAGCCCCTCCGCCTTGAGCCGTTCGTCTTCGCTGATCTGAACAAAGGACTCTCGAACCGCTTTTCGTGCCGCGATCAAATTGCGTTCGGCGGTGTCTCGTTGGGCGGCGACTTCTGCGTTTTTGGTGGAAAGGACGATGGCGATTGTGCCGAGTGCGAACACACCGACGAGCAGGGCTGCGAATCCGGATGTGACCAACGTCCGGTGTTGTCGCATCCATCGCAGAATACGTTCGTGCCATCGTTCACGGTATGCCGTGACCGGCTCGTCAGCGAGCCACGCTTCGAGATCATCGGCGAGCATTTTGGCGGTCGGGTAGCGGGCTGTTTGTGACGACGCGGTGGCTTTTTCGACAATCGCGGTCAGAGCGTTCGGGATGTTCGGGTTTACCGTGGTTGGGGAAACCGCGTCGCGGCGTTTGGCTTTGTCGAGCACCTGTGCCGTTGAGGTGCCCGGATACATCGTTGTCCCGGTGAGGATCGTGTAGAGGGTTGCACCGAGACTAAAAACGTCGCTGCTCGGTTTAAGAGCGGATTGCCTACCTCGGGCTTGTTCAGGTGACATGTAGGGTGCCGTGCCCAGGACTTGATCGTCGGATTCCTCTGTCAAACGGATCGGGGCGAGCGACGGATTTTGTTCGAGCAGTTCGCCGGGGCCTTCGTCGTTCGGCGCGGCAGAGTCACGTCGGTAGATCGCGGCCAATCCCCAGTCGACCACGAGAGTCTCTCCGAAGGGGCCAAGCATGATATTGTCGGGTTTGATGTCTCGATGCAGAACGCCACGGCTGTGCGCGTAGTCGATCGTGTTGCAGACGTCGAGAAAACGATTGAGGAGTTGCCGAAGCGTGAGGGAGGGAGCCCGTGACGTGGCAAAAACGGGAGGCCCGCTGTGAAGATTCTTTATCGCCTGTTTCAAACTTTCGCCATGGATGAAACGCATCGCGTAGAAGGGGCGTCCGTCCGGGTATTGGCCCATTCCATACACCGGCACGACGCCGGGGTGTTCGAGCGAACCGGTGAGAGAACCCTCGAGAACGAACATCCGTCGACTCGCAGGATTGTCGGCGCAGGCTGGCTGAATTTCTTTGAGAGCGACGTCTCGATGCACCTCTCGGTCGCTCGCGACGAAGATTTCCCCGAGGCCGCCGCGAGCGTGGAAGCGTTTGGATTGATAGCGGGTCGGACCATGCGTCGTGTTCGATAACACGCCTCGATCGGAACGCAGGGGATGGGGAGTGAGGTTCGGTGAGACAACGGTTTCGTAGGTGACTAACCGATTTTCGGGATCAGATCGCTCATCACGTTGTTCAGGGGCATCGGCGGGAACCGCTTGGGTTTCGAGCAAGTGATCAAAGATCGACATCGGAAACGGCAGCGGTTCGATCGCGGCTAGGCTCGTTGAGCTATCATCGTGATGCCGTTGCAGATGATCCTTTACGGCCGCATCGATTTGTTTGCGTTGCTGATCATCAATCATCCCGGTTTGGACCATCGTGTCCGCGATGGAATGATCGGAGCCCGTTTGCGCAATCGCACGGCCGAGTTGTTCGTTGTCGATTTTAGCGTGACGAAAGGCGAAGGCGGCAAAGAGTAATTCCAGGTCGATTGGGCGGATCATGAGATGGTCCGTGTCGAGTTCGAGTTTCATGACTGTGCCGAGGCCGCCGAAGGGTCGGCGGCAGCGTAGATTGTGGCGACATTTCAACGAGCAGGCCGAATCGAGGCCAGTGATAGGATACCGCAGACGATCGCATTCATTTAGGCGATTGGCATTCTTTGGATTGATTGCTGGTCGGTGGTGACCGACAATGCGGATTGGCTTGCTACTCAGAAGAGGAAAGTTCAGTGTGCGTTAAGTGTTTTCGGCTAATCGTTCTTGGCAGCGTTGTCGCGGTTTGTGGTGCGGGGTGCACGCGTAAGGTCTTTGAGATTGATTTGCGGCCGGACGGAGAATCGATGCGAAGGTCGTTGACGGTATGGGGCGAGACGGTCAGCGACGAGAAGGCCTCACCGCTGTCCGAAGCGGAACTAGATCATTTTCGTCAATACTATCAAGTATCATACGAACACGTTGAGGGGGACAAACATACGTTTGCGGGTACGTTCGTCGGTGATATGCCAGACGACGTGGGAGGTGCGGGGAGCTATGAGCGTTTCGAATCACAGCTAGGATCGATGTCTCTGTATAGCGAGCGGTTTCGCGGAGAGGATGATTTGCAGGCGTCGATGCAAAAACGCAATGAAGCGGTCGACCACCTGGTGGAGTTGCTGCATCACTGGGCGGGAAACGAAATCTCCGATCCCGAGACACGAGAACGTTTGCTCGTCTTCATTGATAACGACCTGCGTGACGATTTGAAGAACGTTGCGGCCTATTGCTGGACGCATGCGATGCTCAGCGACCTGGATGAACAGCAGGTGCTGCAGCGCCTCGTGGTGCGGGTGTCGCAGTATCTCGTCGAACGAAACTATATCGCGATGCAAGACACACCCCGAATATTCGTCGCGTTGAATTCCCAGGACGCTCAGCGGTACGCCGAGGTGTTGCATGACGCGATGGTGCGAAAGTTAGGTTTGCCTGAGGGGGACACGATTGCGATTCTGGGCGACAGCGAGCGTTTGCAAAGCTCTCTTCGAGAATCGCTGCGTGAAACGTCTTTGTATCGCGAGGAGTTAGCCCGCTATCGCAAAGCACATCCTCAAAGTGACGAAGATGACGATGAAGCTGACGAGGTCGATCCGCTCGGTTTGCTTGCGAAATATGCTTTGGAGGCGACGTTGCCCCGGTCGGGTTCCGAGTGGGTTGTGGTGAAGGTCAACCTTCGGTGTGGGACCGAACCCTATGTCACCAATGGATCGTGGGATGACGAAACACGTTCGGTCCGTTGGGAGAGTACGATCGATGACGACAACCTCCCCATGCTCGCATATGCAGGATGGAGTGAACCGAATGAACGTTTACAGGAACGTTGCTTTGGCGCGACCGTGTTGTCGGGAGAGCGGCTAGCCAAGTATGTTTTGTGGTATCAAGGTTTTTCCGCGGTTGAGCGTGAACATTGGGATTCCTTTCTCGACGATCTCAATCCGGCAACCGCACGGGGGCGGATCGAGGAGTTCGCGTTCCCTGGCGTGGAGGAACCTTCCGAATGGCCTCGAACGCTGTTCGCTGAAGTGCTGAGTGAAAACAAGCGAGAGTGAGATCGCCGATGCCGATGTTGGTGCCGATACCCGAAGCCGTAACGTTGATCGAACTCTTTCGCGAGCGGGAACAACGGTTCGCCCTGGCCGAGAGTTGCACGTGTGGGATGGCGGCCGCCTTGATCGGTCAGGTGCCTGGGGCGAGCGAAGTGTTTTGCGGAAGTGCGGTCACGTACCGAGAATCGGCCAAAACCGATTGGCTCGGCGTCGACGCGGCTGACCTGCGACAGTTTACCGCAGAGAGTCGAGAGGCCACTGATGCGATGGCAACCGGCGTGCTGGAGGCGACGTCGGAGGCTCATTGGGGAGCTGCAATTACCGGGCATTTGGGACCAGGGGCACCGATCAAATCCGATGGACGCGTGTTTGTCTCGATTGCGAGGCGCGGGGCCGATCCTGGTGGCACCTTGGTCGCGACTGATGAGTGCGTATTGCAGTCGATGGATCGTATCGATCGGCAGAAGGAAGCCGCCGAGTACTTCATTCGATGGATTTTCAAGACGGCTCGGGCGGCCGAAGATCGAGTGTGATCTGGCTAATTTGGCCGAAAGTCTGAGAACAAAAGCCGCTGATGTCGCGTTGAAACGGACATCACGGTTAGGTATGAACCACCTCTTTTGGTATTCTGACCCTGCGTCGACGGGGCGGATTTTGCCCTCGATGCTCGGTTTGTCGAAACCTCCCGCCTCAGACCACCCCACCTCTCGCTGCGCTGTTCAATTGTCTATTAATTTTGGTTCTCTGAATCTTCTTTTGAAATCAACGACCGTCAGGCTCGGTTATTTCGGAGGCGTTTTATCTTGCATCTTATTCGTGGGGTGTGCGGAGCAAGCGCCGATCATTACCTACGAAATTCCGACGGCGGTTCCCGCGGCGTTGGCGGCTGAGGACACTCGCATGGTTGCCGCGATCTTGCCTCAGGAGGGCCAAGCGTGGTTCTTCAAAATCATGGGGCGAGAGTCGGCCGTTGACGGTGTCGTCGACGAGTTTCGTGAGTTCGTCGAGCAGATTGAATTCCAAGATGGCGAGCCCGTGATCGGCGAATTGCCGGAGAATTGGAAGCGAGGCGGCGAACGGGCGATGCGGTTTGCCTCGATCGACATCAACACGCCCGAGCAGCAGCTCGACCTCAGTATCTCGCAATTGAGCCGGATGGATGACTGGGACGCGTTGGTGACCAGCAACATCGTGCGGTGGCGAAAACAGGTGGGGCTCGACGCGACGGATCAAAAGTGGTCGGGCGCCGAAGAATTGGAATGGAAAAACGCCGACTCATCCGATCCCGCGGTTTGGCTCGATGTCACCGGACGTCCTGGCGAAGCCGCGGCATCCTCCATGAGTGGTGCCCCGTTCGCGGGAGGTGGCCCGTTCTCGGGATCGGCTCCGTTCGCGGGAGGCGGTTCCATGCCGTCGTCAGGTTCGCCGGATCCGCATGCGGGATTGCCGCGTTCGGCACGAGAAGCCATCGCGGCTCGGACGAAAGCTGTCGCATCTGGTGAATCGTCGGACGATTCCGGCGAGTCTGCCGGGAATGATCGCGATGCGGAATCGAAAATTCAATACGACCGTCCGGAAGGATGGCGGGACGGCCGGATGAGCATGATGCGGTTGGCGGCGTTCAATGTGGGGCCGGAGGACAGTGCGGCGGAGGTGACGATTATCAATGCCGGTGGTGACCTGCGCGGGAACGTGGCACGTTGGATGGGGCAAATTCGCAGTTCCGCGGTTCCCGACGAAGATGTTGATGCGGCGCTCGAAAATGCGGAACAGTTAGAGGTGAGCGGCCATTCGGCGCAGCGTTTTGTGTTGATGCCTGACGATTCCGGGGATGCCGACGCGACCGCCATCGATGCGACGATCGTCCCGCTCGAAGAGGGGTTTAGCATGTTTGTGAAGATGACCGGCCCGGTCGAGACGGTGAAGACCCAGTCCGAAAAAATGAAAGCATTTCTAGAGAGTATTGAATTCTGATTCCTGCCCGAATCACGATTCCGAACTCCGACTTTCGCCCTTGAGGCCCATCCATTATGGCTACTGTTTCAACTGATTTTCCTGCCGATCGTTCCTCGGCCGCCGGTTCGCATGCCGGGGAAGAATCGATCGCTTATCAACTGCTCGCGGCGGTCGGTTCGCTTAAGATGACCGTCGTTTTGTTCGCGTTGTCGATCGTCTTGGTGTTGGTGGGAACACTGGCCCAAGATGAGATGAACATGCAGGAGGTGAAGGAACGTTACTTCCTGTCGTGGGTCGCGCCGCTGCATATCGACGATTTCTTTCCGCAGGCGTTCTACCGTCACGACACGCCGATTCCCGGTGTGGTGCCGTTTACCGGCGGCGCGTTGATCGGTTTCCTGTTGATGGTCAACTTGATCGCCGCCAAGGTGACCCGGTTTCGACTGCAGGCGAGCGGCGGCAGGTTGATCGCGGGGCTCGCATTCTTGGCGTTGGGCGTTGCGATCGCGGCAGCGATTATCTTTCTCGGACACAACGATGACGGCCTGCAAGGGACGCCGCCTTCTTGGTTGGGGTATGACCGTTTGTGGGCGTTGATTATGGCATCGCTCGCTGTCGGTGCGATCGCGTGTGGCGTGGCGGCATCGAGTGCCCGTTCGGTGGTACTCCGCCGCAGCGGATTTGCGCTGGCGGCGATCCTCGGCGTCGCGGTGATCGCGTCGTTGGTGACCGGGTTTCGAATCGGTGATCCGGGGCTGCGGATTATTTGGCAATTGGCCAAAGGCGTGGGGGCCGGATTGGTGATGTTGGTCGGATGTCAGATCGCGTTCGGAAAGCAAGGCGGCAACGTTTTGTTGCACCTGGGGGTCGGTTTGCTGATGGTTGGCCAGTTTGCGTTTGGCGATCGACAAACCGAACAAAGGTTGAGTTTGGTCGAAGGGCAATCGACCAATACGTTTGTGAACCTGGACCAAGTCGAGTTGCAGTTCATTCGGACGGGGGATGAAGTGCAAACGGTGACCGCGGTTCCGGCGCAACGCTTGGTTGGAGTGGTCGGTGGTGAGGATGTTCTATCGGACCCGTCACTTCCGATGGATATTCGCGTGCTGGAGTATTTCGAGAACTCGTCGTTAGTCGAGGTTCGCGAAGACAATCCAGCGACAGAGGGGATCGGTTTGGAAGTCTCGGCGTCCGAACGCGGCAAGTCCGGTGGTGCCAAGATGGAGATGAACACCCCTTCGGCATACGTGGAATTGCTGCATCCGGAAACCAAAGAATCGCTGGGGACGTTTTTGGTCAGCCATTCGATCAACGACCGAGCGATCTTGATGCCCGATGGCAAGAGCAAGGACATGATGGACTCCGTCACAGTGGACGGGAAAACGTATGAGTTTGGTTTGCGTTTGCACCGCGAGGTGAAACCTTACTGGGTGCAGCTCGATGACGTGCGGCGTGTGAATTGGAGCGGTTCAGATACGCCGCGGGATTACTCTTCGTTTATTCGGATTGTCGACGAAGAAACCGGCGACGATCGCAAAGAGCGCGTTTGGATGAACAATCCGCTGCGATATCGTGGCGAAACTTTCTATCAGTCCAACTACACCGCGCTGCCCGGTGGAAAGGAACTGACTGGCATTCAGGTGGTTCGCAACTCGGGATGGTTGATTCCTTATGTCGCCTGCAGCATCACGGCGTTAGGGATGCTCGTCCATTTCTGGGGGACGTTGTCGCGGTTCATTGCGCGGCGGCGTCGCGAAACCGGCGGCAACCTGGCGTCACCGGCGGAGCAGGATCCGTTCGGGCGTTTCAGTGAAGAAGATCTGTCTGGCGGAGTCAAAGACGGGGACGTTCAACGTCCTGAGAGTACACAGCGGGCATCCTGGCCGGTCGCTTTGTGGGTGTCGGCTGTTGTTCTCGGCGTTTTGTATTTGTTGTTGCCTGCATCTTCTCTGCAGAACATGCGTCGTCCGACCGAACGAGATACCTCTTTTGATTTTGCGGCGGCAGGCAACATTCCGGTGCAGTTTGGTGGGCGGGTGATGCCGCTCGATGCGTACGCGCGTCAAACGCTCAAGGCGATGACCAACAAAGATTCGTTGCCGGTCGATAGTGCGCCGTCGAAGATTCAAGAACGCGTCAACACGCGGAAAATGTCCGCCGTGCAGTGGCTCATGGAAGTCGCGATGGACAGCGAGGAGATTCGCCGCCTACCGATGTTCCGGATCGATGCCGAGGAGGTTCGTTCGGAACTCGATCTCGAGCGACGCGAGAGCAAACTCTATTCGCTGCAAGACATTGGCGACAACCTCGAGCGTTTTACAACGTTGGTGCGGGAAGCCGGAGCGAAAGATTCGCTTGAGCAGGATTTCAAGGACAAAAAACTGATCGAACTTGATCTCCGAACCCGGCAATACACGCTCGCCGCAGCATCTTTCCGGTTGCCGATCCCGGATGAAATCCCGGCCGAGTTCTTTCCCGAAGGAACGAGCGAACAGACACGGCAACTGTTTGCCCTTCGGCGCCTCGAAGAACGCATGAATAGCTTGGCCGGCATGAAAGCACCGGCGTTGATCCCGCCGAGTCAGGAAGCTGCGGTCTCGGACGTGAACCAACCGAAATGGATTCCGTTCGCACCCGCGTTCTTTGACATGGCGAAGAACGGACTGAGCGAAGACGATTCGCCCGCCGGCATCCGATCGTTCAGCGAAATGATCCGATCCTACGGCGAGGAAGACGCCGCGGCTTTCAATGCAGCCGTTGATGAGCATCTCGCGAGCGTCCAGTCGTATTCGATCACCGGGTACGACCACGCGGCGGTTTCGTTGGAGGCATGGATCGGCAGTTCGAGTCCGACCACGGTCGCGACAGTGTTCTACACGATCGCGTTTGTTCTGGGGTTGATCGCGATGGCGATCGATGCTCCGCGACTCAACCTCGCGGTATGGGGCACGATCGCGGTGGCGTTTATTGTGCACACGATTGTGATCGGTGCGCGGGTTTACATCACGGGTCGTGCGCCGGTGATCAACTTGTATTCGTCAGCCGTGTTTGTCGGTTGGGCGGCGGTTCTGTTTGGTTTAGTCGTCGAGCGTATCTTCCGGTACGGAACCGGTAACTTGCTCGCCGCGTTTGCCGGATTCATGACGCTGCGTGTGGCCGAGTACATCACGCTGCCCGTCGGTCAGGCCGAAACGATGGGCGTTTTGCAGGCCGTGTTGGATACGCAGTTTTGGCTGTCGACGCACGTCATTACCGTGGCGCTCGGCTATGTGGCCACGATGGTATCGGGGACGCTCGGGATTGTTTATTTGGTGTCGAGTTGGTTCCGTGCGAGCGATCGTGCGAAGCGAGATTTGTATCGCGTCATCTACGGGGCGTCCTGCTTCGGCATCTTGTTCAGTTTTGTGGGGACGGTTCTCGGCGGACTTTGGGCCGATGATTCCTGGGGGCGATTCTGGGGATGGGATCCGAAAGAGAACGGGGCCTTGCTGATCGTCATTTGGAACGCCTTGATGCTGCATGCCCGTTGGGACGGGATGGTGAAAGCGAAGGGTTTTGCGATTCTGGCGATTGGCGGCAACATTATCACGGCCTGGAGTTGGTTCGGCACCAACGAGTTGGGGATTGGGTTGCACAGCTACGGATTCACCGAAGGCATGTTGCAGGCGCTGGCGTGGTTCTTTGCGATTCAGATGGCGTTCATCGTCGCCGGGATGGCGATCCCCGATAAAACCTCGACCGGGGCTGCCGCGAAATAACGCAACCGGAAGAACGATCCGGGATGTCGTTCGATTTCTGCTGGACGGCTGGAATTCGTTCGTGGGAAGTCCGGATCCGCGTGGTTGGTAGAAGGGTTTTAAACCGCGGCCTGACCCGTGATTCGTTTGCCGACAGTTCGGGTTTGTGGGCGCGAGGTGCGGTTCGCAATGTCCGCGATCGCTCCTCAGGCGGCGTTTTACGGAGGTATCCAGGGGGATGGACTCGGTGCAACGCAGGATTTGGGGGTGCGGAGAACCAGAAGTTCCAACGGGCCCCTCGTGAATGCCCTCAATGTGCGGAATTTGCCCGTCTGGTGAAACGACCTGACATGCGTGTAGAATGGGGCGAACCAGCAACGATCGCCTCGCAATTCTGCAGAGCGGTCGCCTGCAAGACGCCGCTAGATCGGGTCGTCTCACGCAAACTCGTTATATCCGCCGGAGCTCTCTGCCGTGAAAAAAGTCGAAGCCATCGTTCGCCACTTTAAGCTCGAAGACGTCAAAAACGCTTTAACTGAGCAAGGCATCCACGGCATGACCGTAAGTGAAGTTCGCGGTTTCGGTCGCCAAAAAGGGCACACCGAGATCTATCGTGGTACCGAGTACGCGATCGATTTCGTACCGAAGGTCAAAATCGAGGTGGTTTGCACGAGTGATAATTTGCAGACAGTGATCGACACGATCTTGCAGACGGCTCAGACCGGGCAGATTGGCGATGGAAAGATCTTTGTCACGAATCTGGAAGATTCCGTTCGAATCCGGACCGGTGAGCGTGGCGAAGAGGCACTGTAAGACCGACGACTCGTTATCGGGTCGATTGGCCGGCTCGCTTATTTCCCCTCGAGCTTCCGGTATTTACACTGTCCGAATCTAAAACCGCGGCTAAACCGATCTCGTTAGCGACCACGGCTTTACGGTACCGAGACCAACTCGCTCAAGGGCGTTCGCGAATCGAGGCCAGGTTTCGAACCGGTCTTCCGAGTTTCCAAACCGCGACCGCTCTCAGCGATCTCTATGATCAAATCGTTTGCTCGGTCTACCAGGACTCGCTGCGGCAGGCCCTCGCCGGTGGCGCTAAGGAGCAGCAAGTTCAACGTTTAGCGCTCGTGGCTCATGGCGGTCACGGACGTCGGGATCTGTCGCCATTCAGTGACGCGGATCTGATGCTGCTGACGCCTCGCACCACTGCGGCGAGCGCGGCTCCTGTGGCAGGGGCGTTGGTGCGTGATCTCACCGATGCGGGGCTGGACGTGGGCTTTTCGATTCGAACTCCCGCGGAGGCGTGTTCGCTCGCGTGGACCGATCCGAAAATTTACACATCGTTGACCGAATCGCGATTGTTGTGCGGTGACGAGACGACGTTCCGGCGATTTCGCGACTCCTTTCGCTCTGGTGCGAAACGGAGATGGAAGATTCTCAATCAGAAGGCGATTGAGACACGTCGCGAAGAGCGTCGCAAATGGGGCGAGACGATCTACCTGCTGCGTCCGAATATTAAACGGTCGCGTGGTGCGTTGAGGGATATTCAATTGGTGCGGTGGCTCGGTTTTGCCACGCACGGGCAAACCGATTTGGCGCAGTTGGCGAGTCTCGGGGCGTTGTCGAGTGACGACTTGGAAACGTTGCGTCGCGCGCATGGTTTCCTGTTGAGGTTGCGTCACGAACTTCACTTTCGATCCAAACGCAGTCAGGATATTTTGGATCGGCCGACACAGATGGAAATCGCCAAGGACTGGGGGTATCAAGGCGATTTGGGTGTGTTGCCGGTTGAAGACTTCATGCAGGACTATTTTGAGCACACGCGTGGAGTGCGATACGTTTCGGCGTTTTTTGACGATGATCATCGCGCCCGTTCACGAACCGCGATGGCGTTGGAACGTGTGCTCTCGCGTCGCATCGATGACAAGATTCGAATGGGGCCAACCCACATTTGGGTCATTGGAAAGAAACTCGATTCTTTCGCATCGAGTCTGCCGGATGTGCTCCGGTTGATGCATTTTGCAAACGAAAACTGCCGGCGGATTGCTCACCCGACATGGCTGGCGATTCGAGTTGCGATGCAAGAGCGATCGTGGAGTCCGCCGGATCCGAAGAGTGTGCAGTCTTTCCTCGCGTTGCTGAGTCAGCCCGGGCGGTTGGCATCGCTGCTGCGCCGGTTGCATGAACTGCGAATCATCGAACAACTCATTCCCACGATGAAACGTTGTCGCGGGTTATTGCAGTTCAATGCGTATCATCAATACACGGTGGACGCGCACTGTTTGCGTGCGGTGCAAGCGGCGACCGATTTTGTCGAGGATGAGAGCGCGATGGGGCGTCGGTATCGCCGCATCAAAGATAAAACGCTTTTGCACTTGGCTCTGTTGATCCACGATTTGGGCAAAGGTTACGACGAAGACCACAGCGAAGTCGGCAGACGCATCGCAGGCGAGGTGGCCGACGCATTCGAACTCGAGCAGGGACAAAAGGAAACGCTGCAGTGGGTCATTCACAAACACCTGTTGATGAATACGGTCGCGTTCCGTCATGACCTCAACGACCCGGACGTGGTGCATGACTTTGCCGCAGAGGTCGGGTCCGTGGGGAGGTTGGAGTTGTTGCTCGTCCATAGCGTGGCGGATCTGATTGCGGTGGGGCCGGACGTGCTCACCGATTGGAAGATGAAGCTGATTGAAGATTTATATCTTCGGACACGGCGGTACTTCGAGACAGGGAATTTGCCGGGCGAGAACGACCCCGAATTAGATCAGCATCGTGAAGACATTGTTTCGCTGATCCGGTCGTCCGGGGGCAGCGACGCGGTTGTGGAGTTGGTCGGTGAGTTACCTTTGTCCTTGCTGCGGCACCGCGGCGCCGATGAGATCGCGACCGAACTGATCCACGTCGGTGAATGGTTAGGGAAAGAGACAGGCTGTTACTGTGCCGGATTGGTCGAGCCCGACGGTGGTGCGGTTCGTTACAACGTGGTGGTTCAACAAGGTGACTCGCGAATCGGAATGTTCGCACGGATCACCGGGGCACTGTACGCGTGCGGGTTGACGATTTTTCGTGCGAATGTGGAGACCGTCGGCGAGGATCTGCTGTGGGACTCGTTCTGGGTCAGCGATCCCGATTTCGTTGACCAACCGCCGGCCGATCGGATCGAGAAGGTTTGCCGCGTGATTCGCAAAGCCATTGATGAACCGGACACGAGTCTTCCCGCAGCGCGAAGGGTTTGGAAAACGAAGGGCACTGATGAACCGGAAACAGTGCATTTACTGCCGACAAAGATCATTTTCGACAACGACACGTTTGACCATCAAACGATCCTTTCGCTCTTTACCTATGACCGTTTGGGGTTGTTGTCTGAGATCGCGAAAGTGTTGTTTGCCAATGATGTATCGATTCAGTTTGCGAAGATCGATACGCACTTGGATCAAATCGCCGACGTGTTCTACATCACGGATGCCGAGGGGCAACCGATCGTGGATTCAGACCATCAAACGCAAATCCGCGATGCGATGTTGCAGGTTATCAATCAAGATACCAAGGCCTAAGGGGCGATGACGGTTCGCCGCGAGCGGTTGATGCAGTTCGCGGATGGTGACTCGAGGCGAAGATGCCGCCGCAACCGAAGGCGGCGTTTGTCTATGATGAGAGCGTTTTGAAATAGGACGAGTCAGGCCCCTGTAGCTGAGTTGGCCAGAATTCATGCCGTCGAAGTCCGGTGATATCGGCGATATCTTCCGACGCGGTTGAGATTTCGAATTGGCGGTAGTGGATCTTGTTGAAGGTCTTCATGCTTTAGAATCTTTGACAAGGTCCACTGCTGGAAAAGGAACTGCCATAAAGTACCGGCGACGGCTTTAGATTAATTTTCTCGTAGAGGTGAAAGTGAATACAAGTGATTGGCAATGTGGGGTTCGGTTCGTCGTGCTCGTTGTTTCGGTGCTGTGGATGGGAGTCGGCACGGAAGCTTTTGCCGAGAATGTGGCATCGGTAAAGCGATGGCAGCCTTTGGTCACCGAAGGGGCTCCACACAAACGGCATGAGGCGGCGTTCATCGAATGCGAAGGGCGTTTCTATTTGCTCGGTGGGCGTCGTATTCAACCGGTTGATATTTTTGACCCAGAAACAAAAGCGTGGACCCATGGGGCGGAGCCACCAATCGAGATTCATCACTTCCAACCCGTCGTGATAGGACATCAGATCTGGTTAGCCGGAGCGATGACGGGGCGTTATCCACGTGAGAGAGCGGTGGATCGTATCATGATTTACGACACACGCACGGATGAATGGTCATGGGGGCACACCATCCCTGAGGAGCGTCGGCGGGGTGGTGCCGGGGCGGTGATTCATAACGGAGGGTTGTACTTGGTGTGCGGGATTCGCAACGGTCATTGGAACGGTTGGGTGAGTTGGCTCGATCGATTGGACCTCGCGACCGGGCAGTGGGAACAGTTGCCTGACGCACCACACGTTCGTGACCATTTTCAATCCGCGGTGGTCGGGAACAAGCTCTATGCCGCGGGCGGCCGAAAGACGTCGGGTGTTTCCAAAGAAGTGTTCTCGTTGACGATTCCGGAAGTGGACGTGTACGACATCGATCAGCGAGAGTGGTCGACGCTGCCGGAGGAGAGTAACCTGCCGACGCCGCGAGCGGGCTGTTTTGCGATTTCGCTCGACGGCAGGCTACTGATTGCGGGCGGAGAGAGTAGCGGGCAGAAGACGGCTCACAACGAGATCGAATCGCTCGATCCTGAAACCAATCAATGGAAAACGATGTCGACGTTTTCAACCGGGCGTCATGGCACGGGGGTGATTTATTACGAAGGCTCGCTCTACACCGCAGCCGGCAGTGGTGGACGCGGAGGTGGTCCGGAATTGAATACGACCGAGAGGTTGCCGTTGGATCGGTGAGGAAGGGGACAGGCCGTGTATCAAAAAAACGGGCGTTGAATTCGGTTGAATTCAACGCCCGTCGATGGTTGGTCGGTTGCCTCTGGATCATCCATCATCCAGGGGAGCTTGCCTGCGAATCGGAGTAATCGTTTAGGTTTTCACCGAAACGGTTCGCAGTTGCAATTCGTTCAGTTGGGCCGCGTCGACTTCGCCTGGTGCTTGGGTCATCAGGTCGGTTGCCTTTTGCGTTTTTGGGAAGGCGATTACTTCGCGGATGTTTTCCAATCCGGCGAACAGCATCACCCAACGATCGACTCCGAGGGCGATACCGCCGTGAGGTGGAGCACCGAATCGCAGTGCGTCGAGGAGGAAGCCGAACCGGTCTTTGGCGGTTTCCTCGTCCATGCCGAGCAGTTCGAAGACTTGCGACTGGACCTCACTGTCGTGGATACGGATCGTGCCGCCGCCTGCTTCGCTGCCGTTGATGACCAAGTCGTATGCTTGGGCGCGGCATTTCTCCGGCGACTCTTTGAGATGAGGAAGGTCCTCGGCCAAAGGAGCCGTGAAGGGGTGGTGCATGGCGACGTAGCGGCCGCTCTCTTCGTCACGTTCAAACATCGGGAACTCGGTCACCCAACTGCAGTTGAGGTCATCGGGTGAGTAGAGTTTCATTTCGGTGGCGAGGCGTTTGCGAAGACCCGCGAGGCCTTTGCAGGTGACTTCCCAGGTGTCAGCCAGGAACATCAGCAGGTCACCCGGTTCGCCACCGAGCAGTTCGCGAATTTCGGCGAGATGTTCCGGATCGAAGTTCTTCGCGATCGGACTCCACAACGTTTGGTCGTCTTCGACGCGGAACCATGCGAGGCCTTTGGCACCGAAGTCTTGCTGGACGTAGGCGGTGAGTTCGTCGATTTGGCGACGGGAGTAAAGCGTTGCTGCACCGGGGACGCGGATGCCACGGACGAAGTTTCCTGCGTCGGCGGTTCCTCGGAATACGCGGAACTCGGTTTTCTTGGCGACCGAGGTGACGTCGACGATCTCCAACCCGAATCGGAGGTCAGGGGCATCGCTGCCGAAACGCCGCATGGCTTCTTCGTAAGTCATGCGTGGCAGAGGCAGCGAAATCTCTTTGCCGAGCACTTGCTTTGCGGTTTTGGCCACGAGACCATCGATCAGGCTCATGATGTCGTCCGCGTCGATGAACGACATCTCGAGGTCGAGCTGCGTGAATTCGGGTTGGCGGTCGGCACGCAGGTCTTCGTCGCGGAAGCACTTGGCGACCTGCACGTAGCGGTCGAACCCGGCGACCATCAGGATCTGTTTGTAGAGCTGAGGCGATTGCGGGAGCGCGTAGAAGTTTCCAGGATGCACACGGCTCGGAACGAGATAATCGCGAGCTCCTTCGGGTGTGCTGCGGCCGAGGATCGGCGTTTCGACGTCGATGAAGTCGTGCTCGGCGAAGTAATCTCGCATGCACTTGATGATTTCACTGCGGCGGATCAGTGCGTCCTGCATCTCTTTGCGACGCAGGTCGAGGAAGCGGTACTTCAGCCGCAGATCTTCACCGGGGAGGTCGGATTGTCCCGGGGTGAAGGGGGGTGTTTGCGCGGTTGAAAGGATCTCGAAGTGTTCGCTGCGCACCTCGATCTCGCCGGTCGCCAGTTTTTCGTTGACCTTTCCTTCGAGTCGGTCGGCAACCTTACCGCGGATCAGGATCACGCTCTCGTTGGGGACGTGGCCTGCCGCGTCGATCAATTCGGAGTTTGCTTCCGGCGGGCCGACAACGACCTGGGTCAAGCCATATCGGTCGCGCAGGTCAATGAAGACGGCTCCGCCGTGGTCGCGTTTGTTTTCGACCCAGCCGCAGAGGGTGACAGGCGAACCGACATCGGATTTACGGAGTTGACCGCAGGTGTGGGTACGGAGCACAGGAGGGGAACCAAAGACGTTGAGAAATGGAACAGAAAATTGGGAAGCGTAAGATAAACGCTCGTGTGCAAACCGCAACGGGCGTCATTTGTCGGCGGTTGAACGCTTCGGGTGGGCGGGCGTTGTTTGGCCACTGGGCGGTGGTTGGCGGAACCCGCGTTCTACCGAAGCGGCACGAAGCATGCCCGATCGGGTGTGCGTTTGGCCGGTCAGATAGCATCGACCGTTTTAACGGATGTTTGCCTCGGTCGATCCGGTGACGCTCAGTTGCGTTTTTTATTGGGCTTGGGGCGTTTGCGGTCGCGGGGCAGCGGTGCGGCCGGCTCTTCTGGGTTCATCTTTTGGCGGAGGCGATCGGCCCAAGTGTTGCCGCCTTCGGTTGGCGAATCGGACGGTTTGCGAGGTGTGACAACGTTTCCGCCGGAGTCTTGGTCACCGCCATTTTTACCGCCGCCATTTTGGCCGCGATGGTTTACTTTGCCTTCCAAGACGGCTTTGTCGAAGTGAGGTGTTTTCGGCAGCGTTTTCTTGACCAGGATTCGTTCGCCGATCCCCCACAGGCTGCTGGTGATGAAGTAAATGCAGAGTCCGGCGGGGACACGGAAGAAGAACAGGCCCATGACCAACGTCATGTAGCTCATCATTTTCTGAGTCATCGCAGTCTGTTCGTCCGTTGCCGGGGGCATGAACAGTTTTTGCTGAGCCAGGAAAAGACCCATCACGATTACCGGCAGGATATTGAAATAGGGGCCGAGCCAACCGGTTCCCCGGCCGGACATGTAATCCCACATCCAGTCGCCCCAGTAATACAGCATGTCGGGGGCGGCCAAGTTCGATGCCCAGGAGGTCCAAGAGGCGAACGCGGCTTGACGCAGTTCAATGTCGACCGAGAGGGTGCGGTAGAGTCCGATGAAGATCGGCAGTTGCAAGAACATCGGCAGGCAACCCGACATCGGGTTGAAGCCGACTCGTTGTTGCAGTTCGCGTTGCGCTCGAACGCGGCCCTCCATGTCGTCTTTGTATTTCTCGGAGATCTTCTTAAGTTCCGGAGCGAGTTCCTGCATCCGCTGTGCGTTCACGGCGGCCTTGCGTGAAAGCGGGAACATGGCACCACGAACGATGACGGTCAGCAAGAAAATCGCCAACGCATAGTTGCCGACACCAGAGAGCAAGTGCAGTAGTTTCCCGAGGACCTTCGCCGGCCAGGAAAACCAGCCATAGTAGATGCAGTCGTCCAGGCCGTACTGGGTGAACAGTTCTGGTTGTTTGGGGCCGGCAAAAAGACGCAGGCTCTGTTTGAGACTCGATCCGGCAGGAACATCCGCGACGCCGCTGTCGAGATAGAACGTTGTGTTGACGGCGCGTTCTTTATTCTTTGGGATCTCCGACGGAGAGGCGGCCAAGGAGGCGATCGCGCGTCGGAACGTGTTGAGGCTTTCTTCGCCTTCTTTGGGGAGGTATGCGACGGTGAAGTACTGCGCGTCGACGCCGATGTAGGACAGGTCTCTCTCGGGAGCCTGGGAATCGGGGGCGAAGAGGTTTTGGTCATCGGGCACCGATTCGTTGCGTGCTCGTTTGAGCAAACCGTAGCCGGACACGAGTTCGTGACCTTCCGCCTTGGTGCGATAGACCACATCCCGGGCTGCGGAACCGCCCCAGTTCGGGCTGATCTTGTTGCTGTACCACCATCCCTCGAGGGTGACGCCGTTGATCCCTTCGAGTCGGTAGGCGAGTTGTTGTGTTTCGTCAGAGCGATTGTCGATCTGCACGTCCATGTCCAGCACGAAACTGCCGGGATGGAGTGTGTAGGAGCGTCGCAACGCGATCGCGTGCCCGCCGGCGGCCTGCATTTCGTTCTCGCTCAGTTCAACGTTGAACGAGGCGGTTTGCGAACCATCGTGCGCCGCGTCCGTCGCTGGAGCATCGTCGACGTTCCAAACCAGACCGGTCGGATCATTCAAGGCGTCGATGGTTCGTTGGCCGGGTGAGATCTCTCGGCGGCCAACTTTTCCAACCGTCAGCAGAGATGAGAGGCGCGACAGGTTACCGGGGATTTGGTCTTCGCCTGCGGTGTCGGCGAGCCGAACGAGGTCGAGCGGGTGTTCGGTCAGCGTGGCGTCGAATTGGATCTGTTTGTCTTCGCCTCGGACGACATCGAGGGTGACTACATCGTCCGGTTTGGTTTCTTCCAACGCGTCTTGCAGTCCGGCGAGGTTGCTGACTGTGACCCCGTCGATGGCAACGATCTCATCGCCAGGTTGGAGGCCGTTGGCGACGCCGCCCGACTTCGCGATGGCGTTCGCGGCAGGCGTTCCTGGGCCGACAACGTTCACAACCACTCCGGTCGATGTTGCCGTCGGATCGGCGGCGAGGTAGCCGAGGTATCCACTGCGGACATCGACACGGCGATATTTCAGGCGGCCGTTTTCCTTCCGTTTGGTCACTTCAATCCGCTCGATGCCGGCACCGCGGCTGTTGAGCGTGACGAGCAGGACATGCCCGCTCGTCGGATCCATCGATCCGAGCGTTACCCATTGTGGTTCTTCGGGGCGAACGATCGGTTCGTCAGTGCCTTCGGCCGTCGAGTCCGGGTTTTCGTTGGTTTCCGGCGTCGATTTTGCGACGTCAGACGGTTCCACGGATCCTGCGGCGACATCCGCCTCAGGTGGAGGCACGACCGGTTGCGGCGGAACAAACATCGTCCGCAACGACATGTAGATCAGGAAGAACGCGGTGGAGGCGAGAAGAAAAGAAGTGAAGCGACGATCCACGAAATTGTTGGCCGATCGAGATGGGCGGAGGGTGGACGCCAATCGGCCAAAATGAGGCACGGTCGGCAAAACCCGCATTCTTGCCGCTGAAAAGATTTTTGAAAAGGCAAACCGCCCGAAGAACCCCAGGAAGAACCCAAGAATGCTGCCGATTACGCGGTCAGTGGCAGCGGCGTGCTGCACAATTCATCGCAGTAGCGTGAAATTTCCCCGGGCGATACGCCGTTGACGGTGCGGTCGAAAATGATCCAAGGTCGGGTCTTGCGAATGACGCCTTTCTCGAGAAATTCGCCAAAGATGCGCAGGTCCAGGCGTTTTCCGCTCGAGCGGTGTTTCGTGAAGGGAGCATCGAGAGGGCCCAGCAGGACCAGCAGTTGCCCGTTCCCCTCGGCCGGACGAATGGATGAGACCGAGACGTCGGCGGGCAGGTCGGGGGAAAGCTCTTGATCAAAGCGACCCACGGCGGTCAACTCGAGCGACGGGTCGGTGTCCAAAAGCGATGTTTGGAGCGAAAACGTCGGCTCCCAAACGGTTCGGGTCGGGGTGCTGTGGACCACACGTACGGACAACCGCAGACGATACTCGCCGGATTGTTGCGGGTAGTCGATCTTCCACGAATCGCCGCAGACGTACTGTTCGTCGGACATGGGAAGCGGATCGCTACCGACGTTGTCGACGCGGAGTGTCAGGCCGGTTTCGGGGTCTTCAAACGCGATCCCGGATTTGCCTCCGGTCGCACGGCAGGTCCATCCCGCACTCGCCGAGTCCCAACGTCCGATCAATTGGCTTTTGTCGGCGGATTGACCGGACGCGGGCGATTCTTTCGGATCAACGGTTGGTGTTTGAATCTGCCACATCGTGCGTCGGCTCGTGCAAGGGGATTGGGGAGGTTCACGGCGGGACAAACCCGGACGACGAACCCTGTCGGCGGACCTCTGATGATAGCCTTAACGAACCGAGGTGAGAAACTAGGGAGCCAGCCGCAGGCCGCTCTCTTCGATCACATAGGGAACGATCGATTCGTCGCACGCACTGCCGCGGTGTTTGGCGATGTAGATCGCACGACCCATTCGATTGCCCTCGCGGACTTTGCCCATCAGGATGATCGTGTTGGCGTTGGAGAGCACGTCGCCACTTTCGATCGGTCGGGTGATCAGGTCGTCGAGCATGACCTCGTGGCTAGTGGCCAGCAGCATCCCGCCGATTGATTCGTGATCGTACGCGGTCTCGGCTACTTTGTCGGCGTTCTCGCGAAAGTGGACACGGAACAAATCGCGAGCCAACCAGTCATGCTCTTTGCGAATGATTTGCTGGTAGACGTATTCGAACAACTCGAACTGAATCGACTCGGCAGCGCGGTCGACCGGTTCGATACCGTCGATCACAGCGCGTCGGACTCCGTGAACGAAGTTGCCGTAGAAAAACGCAATCGCTTGGTCGAGCTTTTTGATCTGTTCGCTCTTCCACAACCGCCACTCGTCGGCATCCATGTCCGCCGAAGTGACACGGCGTCCTGCGTCACGGAACAGGTGCATGACGTCGCGACGTGTTTGAGATCGGTCCCAAATCGTGTCGGTGGCGACGTGTCCGTTGACTTCCGCCGCGGCGAGTTCCCAGTCGAAGAGTCGTCGAGCGTAGTCCAAATGGTTTTGCGAATCGCCTCGAGAAGTGAGGTCGAAAAAGATGCCGCGCTCGCCTTCTTGAGCGGCGCCTTGGTTGGCGAAACTGACACCGAGTTGCGTCTTGCCGATCCCCGTCGCACCGAGGACCACGGTCAGTTTACCAGGCAGCAAACCACCGCCCAACATTTCGTCGAGCGGTGGGATTCCTGTTTGCAGACGGTCAGACATTCCGTTTAGCCGGCCGAATACTCGGCGCCGAAGAACTCTTTGCTGCCGTCGACGTCCGCTTTGATCGTGCGCGATCCTTCTTTCCAGTTCGCTGGGCAAACTTCGCCGTTGGCTTCGAAGTACTGCAGGGCTTGGACCATGCGAAGGGCTTCGTCAACGCTGCGTCCGAGTGGCAAGTCATTGACGACTTGGTGACGAACGACGCCTTCTTTGTCGATCAAGAACAATCCACGCAGAGCGACACCGCCGTCGAGGAGGACGTCGTAGTCGCGCGAGATCTGTTTGTTCAGGTCCGAAACCAATGGGTAATCGGTTTTGCCGATACCGCCTTCGCTGCGTGGGGTGTTGGTCCACGCGAGGTGCGAGAAGTGGCTGTCGACGGAAACACCGACGATGTTCACGCCGAGTGCTTCGAACTCTTTCGCACGGTCACTGAAAGCGATGATTTCAGTCGGGCAAACGAAGGTGAAGTCCAATGGCCAGAAGAACAACAGGACGTATTTCCCTTTGTAATCGCTCAGCGAGAAATCGTCTTTGAAGGTACCGTCGGGCATGACGGCGGTTGCGGTAAATTCGGGGGCTTTCTGCGTGACTAAAACGCTCATTGTGTCTCTCTCTCGAAAGTCTAAAAGAAGTGGATTTCAGGGCGACGGCCGGTTTGGCGAACCAATCAATCTCGCAGATTGGTGTCGAAGACCTGGACCGAATCCCAATTGTCTTTTTGTTGTTCGATGAATTTCAGGTGACGTTCGGCAACCTGATAACGATCATGTGCGGCTTGATCTGCAAACACGACGTGAAGGGCGACGTCGTAGTCCGCGTTGACCGGGCGATCGTAGCGAGGCTCACGTTGCCCGACGGCGAAGTCAACCGCACCATCGTGATTGGTCAGGTATTCTTCGCACGCGTCAAGCAGTTGTTTGACGGATGCTTCGTCGCGGTTTTTTAGTTTGAAGAAGACTTGGTGGGCGAGGCGTGGCATGGGAAAATCAGTTCAGTGAATTTGTGTGGGGAGGTGAAGTCGCGACGTGATCGCGGGGGATGAGCTGATCCGAGTCATTTGAAGGCTGAGTCATTCGAAGGCTGAGTCATTCAAAATGTCTGGGCGTTCGCTGTGCTCGGGCATCGCAGGTTTGAAGGTGATCGCTCGACCCGGGCCGAAGTCATCGATGCCCCGGGGAGGGCAACGGCGAGGTCGAGGCAGCCGGGTGTTTGCCGGTCGATCGCGTCCGGTCGATCGCGATTCGGTGTCGCACAAACTTTAACTCGTCGGGCGTCCCGCCCCAACCGGGGACGATGGGCGGCCCGCAGACGCCGGGCGACGCGGCGTGTAGGTGCAGCAATCTTGGGGGCAGACGTCGTGCCAGGGGCCGAGGTCTCCGACGGCGGGTTTCTCTGACGTCAGCCCGAGTCGTTCGGAAACCAGACCGCGAATCATGGACACGAACTCGGGGTGAGTTCCGGCGCTCGCGGCACGAGCCATTTTGATGTCCCGTTCCCGGCACAGATCGGCGGCCTCTTCGTCGAGGTCAAACAGCACTTCCATGTGATCGCTGACAAACCCGATCGGTAGGATGATCAATGAAGTCAGTTTCTTCTCGTCGTCGAGGCGTGCGATCGCGTCGAGGACATCGGGTTCGAGCCACGGTTGGCTCGGTGGACCAGAACGACTTTGATAGACCAAATCCCAATCGGTCGCTCCGCAGGCGGCGGCAACGAGTTTGCTTGCCTCGCGGAGTTGTTTTTCGTAGTCGCAGTTGTCCGCCATGCTCATCGGGATGCTGTGCGCGGTGAACAGGACTTTGGTGTCGCCGGGCGTGACGCCGATGGATTCTGCGGCGGTTTGGATGTTGTCTGCCATCGCGGCGACAAAGCCTGGATGGTTAAAACCCATGCGGACTTTCTCCACAACCGGGGCGCCTTCGCCGACCTCTTCTCGGGCTCGGATGATGTCTTCGCGGTATTGTCGGCAACCGCTGTAGCAACTGAACATGCTCGTGAAAAACGCGAGTGAACGTTGACGTCCGTCCTCCCGCATTTGTCGCAGCGTGTCGGCAAAGTACGGTTTCCAGTTTCGGTTTCCCCAATAGACGGGGAGATCGATCCCGTGCGATTCGAAATCCGCTTTGATCGCTGCGAGCAGTTCGCGGTTTTGCTGGTTGATGGGGCTGACGCCGCCGAAGTGAGCGTAGTGTTCGGCGACTTCTAACATCCGCTCTCGCGGCACGTTTTTGCCTCGCAGCACGTTTTCGAGAAACGGCATGACATCGTCGGGGCCTTCCGGACCGCCGAAGGACACCAACAAGAACGAATCATAGGGTGGCGCATCGGTCACTTCTAAACTCCTTCCCCGTTCGGGTCGTCGCCTTCGAGGTCTGCCTCGGTGATGATTCGAAAACCCTTTTCGTGCAGTGTTTTCATCGCCTCATCAATTCCCTCGACCATGATCGCCACCGCAGGTTTGCCATGCGGGCGGACGATCAGTGGGTAGGCTTGAATGATGTTCAGTTCCGCCTGCAACAATGCTGTGCATACGCGGAGCAGCGGTTGCGGGCCTTCAGGGAGTTCGACCCCGATCAGGTCAGTTTCGATGATTGCCAACCCCGAACGTTCCAAAATTTCTCGCCCCCGATCCGCGTCGCTGATCAGGAAACGCACGAACGCGCATTCGGCGGCATCGTTGATCGAGAGTGCCACGATGCGAATGCCGGTTCCATCGAATCGCCGAACGACCTCGAGGAGTTGCCCCACCCGATTCTCGAGGAAAATGGTGAATTGACGGATCGCAGGAAATTCTCGGCCCCTCATCGTTTCGTAAGGGGTGTTCACTTCGGATCCAAAGCTCATGCGTCCGTTCTCTCAAGTTGGGCGGCGGGCAAAATCTGTACGGGAGTGTAGCGATTTGCTGATTTTTCGGCAAACTGGCAGGTTTTTAGGGGAATTTGTTGGCAATGGCGAGTTGGTTTTTGAGCGGATTCGCACCGGTGTGTTCCTGTCGCGGCGTGACGGCGTTTCGGTCGATTGCCGCCGAGGACGCGATATCGTTTCGGAGTTTGTTCAGGAATCGGTTTCGTAGCGTTCGCGAAATTCTGCTTCGGTGAGAACCTCGACACCGAGGCTCTCGGCTTTGGCGAGTTTGCTGCCTGCTTTGGCACCGGCGATGAGGAAGTCGGTTTTTTTGCTGACGCTGCCTGCCGCCCTTCCACCGAGGGCTTCGATGCGGGCTTTGATTTCGTCGCGCGTGTAGTGTTCGAGCGTTCCGGTGGCGACGATATTCTTTCCCGCCAGAGGTAACTCTTCGGTGTCTGAATCGGGTTCTTGGGGCTCCGGTTCGGATAAGACGACGTTGACTGAAGCGAGGTCATCGAGCGTTGCCGAGCCGGTTTCACTTTGCACGAAGCCGACGATGCTTTCGGCGATGCGGTCGCCGATCTCGTGGATCGCGGCGACTTCTTCGGTGGTCGCCTTTTTGAGGAGTTCGAGGTTCCAAAACTTGGCGGTTATCAGTTTCGCAACCCGCGGCCCGACGTGACGAATGCTGATCGAAGAAAGCAGTCGCGCGAGCCCCCGTGTGCGGCTCTCTTCGATGCCGGCGATCAGGTTCTCGGCGTTCTTGCGGCCGAACTGCACGTCGATCATTTCGTCGCCTTTGCCTTTTCGCTGCCGCGGCCAAGTCAAATCGGCGAGCGTGTCGACGTCGAGGCGGTACAGGTCGGCGAAGGAATGAACGAGGTTCTTTTGCAGCAACAAGTCAACGACCTCTTCGCCGAGTCCGTCGATATCCATGCCCGCTCGGCTGCCGAAGTACACGAGACGTTGGCGAAGCTGCGCAGGGCACTGTGGGTTGGTGCAGCGGATGTAGACGCCGCCCTCGTCTCGCGAGAGAGGTTCGCCACACTCGGGGCAATTCGTCGGGAACTCGTATTGGGGGAGGTCTTTGGTTCGTGCGTGTTTTTCAACCCGGACGACTTTCGGGATGATTTTGCCTGCCTTCTCGACGACCACGATATCGCCCACCCGGGCGTCGAGGCGTTCGATTTCGTCGACGTTGTGTAAGGACGCACGGGAGACCGTCGTTCCGGCAATGTCGACCGGCGTGAGGTAGGCGACCGGAGTGATCGTGCCCGCTTTGCCAACCTGCACTTCGATGGCTTCGAGTCGTGTGGTCGCCTCGTAACGTTCGAACTTGTAGGCGATCACCCAGCGAGGGCTTTTGCTGCGGATGCCGAGTTCATCGCGTTGCGAAAACGAATCGACCTTAAAAACAATGCCGTCGACTTCGAACGGGAGGTCGGGCATTTCCACCTCGAGTTTCGCAACCGTATCCAAGGCCTCATCGATCGAACGCAGAGGCGTTGCGTTGGGCGTGCAGGGAACACCAACGCTTTGGACCCATTTCAAGAAACCCATGTGGTCGTGAACATCGAGACCGTCGATTTGTCCGTTGCCATGGCAGAAGAATCGCAGCTTACGCTCGGCGGCGATTTTGGGATCGAGCAATCGGATCGTGCCGGCGGTCACGTTGCGTGTGTTCTTGAACGGCTCGCCACCGGCTTCGGTTTGTCGCACGTTGAGGTCGGCCAGATCGGACTCCGTCATGTAAATCTCGCCACGAAGTTCAACCACGCTCGGAGGGTTGTCGCACTGTAACGTCAGTGGCAGGTCTCGGATCGTTCGGACGTTGTGGGTGATGTCATCGCCGACGACACCGTTGCCTCGCGTGAGGGCGAGTGCGAGCTTTCCGTTTTCGTAGCGGATCGACCCGGCGACTCCGTCGATTTTGTATTCCATGACCCAGGCGACGGTCTCTCCATCTTGGAGCGTGCCTTCGAGGGATTTTTCAATCCGCAGCATCGCGGCTTTGAGTTCTTCGCGACTGTAGGTGTTGTCGATCGACAGCATCGGGACTTGGTGAGGCACCTGCACCAGATGTTCGACAACGTCGCCGCCGACTCGCTGTGTCGGGGAATCGTCGGCGGCGAATTCCGGATGCTTTTTCTCGAGGTCGATCAGTTCGGCCATCAACTGGTCGTACTGCAAGTCGGTGATTTCGGGCGCGGCGTCCTGGTAGTAGAGTCGGTCGTGATGCCGAATCTGCTCGGTGAGTTCGCTGATGCGTTCTTGTGGGGTTGGGGCCGCCATCGCCACTCCGGTGCTCGGTATGCGTCTTCGAGGTGCAGAAAGAAAAGTCGGTGGGCGCGACTCAGCGGGCCGGTGCCGAGCGTCTCATTCTATGCGAGTTATCGCTGGTCGACGACGTCCCTCAGGACCGCTCAAACGCGACGCGAAGAAGCTCTGCGTGCACAGGACGCGGACGTGTGGACGTGGCTGAGTCGGTGATGTCGCCGCTAGGTGCTTCTTTAGGGGGGTGAACGCGTTTCACGTAAGCGACAATTCGTTTCGCTGCCTGTCGCAGGGGGCGGTCACGCTAGTATGATGCGGCTTACGACGTTTCACTTCCTACAAAGGAGATCATTTCTGAGTCTATTGAGGTGACATTTGTTGCCTGATTGAGTTCCGGACTCGTCCACAGCCAAAGTTTGTCGACACCCTTCGATTGGGTGTGAAGGCAGGCATTCCCCCGCAGTTTTGGCAGGAGCGATTTATTCGTAATCGTTCTCACGCCTTACCTGGAACGAACCGATTGCCCCATTAGCACGCAGTTGCCTGCTGGGCGGGATTTCAGAATCTGGTTTTGGGATTTGGCGGCGCGACGCAAGGCTTGGTGGTAGGGTTGGACTGACAACCGGAACCCACCGGGTTGCGGCATGTGAGATGCAGATGGTGAGTGAAAATTCACTGTTTGCAGATAAATGCCGTGGTCCCGAATGAATGACTCAAGGAGCGATCTTTCAATGCTGATGCGACAACCGTGCCCCGACCTGCAATTTGCCTACGCACCTCCGTTCGGCGCGACGCCTTCGGCTACCGGGACGCAATTCTCGGTCTTTAGCCGTTCGGCTACCGAGATGCGACTGTTGCTGTACAACAAAGCGACCGACCGGGAGCCGGCTCAGGTTATCGATTTCGATCGGGGTACCGATCGTCGGGGCGATGTTTGGAGTTTGAACGTCCCGGGCGTGGAAGCGGGGCAGCTTTATCACTTCCAAGCTTCAGGGCCTTGGGAGCCCGAGAACGGACATCGGTTTGACGCGTCCGCTCGTCTGATCGATCCCTACGCTCAAGCACTCGCCGGAACCTACCAGCGTGGAAAAGACGGCTTGGTGCGACCGCCCAAGTGTGTCGTCGTTGATCACTCGTTCGACTGGGAAGGCGACCGCCACCTCAAGCGCGACATGAGCGAGACGGTCATCTACGAGATGCACGTTCGTGGTTTCACGAAGAGTCGTACCGCCAAGGTGAAGGCGTCGGGCAGTTATCTCGGTGTGATTGAGAAGATTCCGTATCTCAAGTCGCTCGGGATCACGGCTGTTGAAGTGATGCCTGTTCACGAATTCCCGATCCGTGACCCTCACGGCAAGAAGCTCTCTCGCCCGAACTACTGGGGCTACGACCCGATGGCGTTCTTCGCGCCGCATCGTGGCTACGCACACAACAGCGCGCCGGGCGCTCAGGTTGTCGAGTTCAAACAGATGGTGAAGGCGTTGCACGCCGCCGGCATTGAGGTGATTCTCGACGTCGTCTTCAACCACACGTGTGAAGGCAACGAACACGGCCCGACGCTTTCGTTCAAGGGCCTTGAAAACCAGGTCTATTACATCCTCAGCGAAGGCCAGCATTACTGTAACTACAGCGGTTGTGGTAACACAATCAACAGTAATCACCCTGTCGTTCGCGAGATGATCTTTCACTGTCTGCGGCATTGGGTTCACAACTATCACATCGACGGTTTCCGTTTCGACCTGGCGAGTATCCTGAGCCGCGACCGTTCCGGAAACTTGGTGCCAAACGCACCGATGGTGGAACTGATCGCCGAAGACCCGTTGCTCGCCGATACCAAGATTATCGCGGAAGCCTGGGACGCCGCCGGGGCATACCAAGTCGGCAGTTTCGGTAACCAACGTTGGGCAGAATGGAACGGTCGATACCGTGACGACGCCCGAGGTTTCTGGCGTGGTGATGGCGGTACGCTCGGGCCTTTGGCAACCCGTTTGGCGGGCAGCAGTGACTTGTACGAACACGCAGGACGTCCGCCGTTTTGCAGTGTGAACTTCATCACCAGTCACGACGGCTTCACGATGAATGACTTGGTTTCGTACAAAGACAAGCACAACGAAGCTAACGGTGAAGACAACAACGACGGTGATAACCACAACATCAGTGACAACTATGGCGTGGAGGGCCCGACGCGCAAGAAGGCCATCACGACCATCCGGAGTCAGCAGGTTCGAAACATGCTGGCCACGTTGTTGGTCAGTCAGGGCGTGCCGATGATCGTCAGCGGCGACGAAGTCCGTCGCACGCAAAAAGGGAACAACAACGCTTATTGCCAAGACAATGATATCTCTTGGTTCGATTGGCGTTTGGTCGAAAAGAATGCTGACCTGATGCGTTTTGTCAGTGCGATGATCGAGTTCCGAAAGAGCCAACCGACAATCCGTCGCAAAGAGTATCTTACCGGTCGTCCGGTTGATGGGCGCAAGGTTCCTGATGTTTCGTGGTATGGCGCCGACGGCAACCCACTGCACTGGGACCAAGGGGCACTCGCCATGACCGCTTACATTGCCGCTCCGAGTCGTTTGGATGATCCGGAAGGCCTCGGTCGCGATCTGGTGATGATGTTCAACAGCACCGGTGACAATCTCGAGTTTGAGTTGCCATCGATCGGGCGTGGTGCGATTTGGAACTTGTTCGTCGACACCGCCGCTCCTTCGCCGAACGACATCTATCCCGAAGTCGATGGTCCGGTGGCTCCGAGTAATCGGATCATCGAAATGGGGCGGCACTCGATGAAGATCTTCGTCTGCAACGCACCGCTCGCATAGCACGTGCTCGGCGTCTCCTGAAGTCGGTTTCAGTTCGCCGTTGTTCGAATTAATGATTAGAAACGCAATAGGTCAGGCATCGTCTGGCCTATTGTCGTAGAACACTGCAATCCAAATGGTCGTCGACTGCGGATCGGTCCAGTCGACGCGGTGTTGGCGATGGGCTTCGATCAGTAGATGATCACCCGCCTGCAGGTCAATGGTCGATTCGCCCGCGTTATCTTTGAATCGCAGCTTTGCGCGACCGGTAAGAACCGTGACCCACTCATCTTCTTCTTGGTCATACCAAAACCCCGGTGGGCTGCATTGTCCTGTTGAAACGATGCGTTCGATGCGGGTGTGTTTGCGGTCGTAGATGGTTTGCGTGAGTTCGTCCTCGGCCGGGCTATCGGGCGGCGTCAGGAGGTTCTTGCGGTAAAGGTCGGTCATGTTGAAAGGCGTTCAGCGTCCAATAAAAAAAGCCCGGACCGCCGGAGAGGCGATCAGGGCTTTGATGTGTTATCTCTGAGTTAACTGGCTTTAGACAGTTTCAGGGATCTTTGCGGTGCGGACCGTCGCGATGATCGCACTGGCGACCATGTATGGGTCGGCGTTGGACGCTGGGCGACGATCTTCGAGCCATCCCTTCCAGCCGTGCTCGACGGTGAAGATTGGAATGCGGATCGAAGCACCGCGGTCCGAGATGCCGTAGCTGAACTTGTCGATCGATTGGGTTTCGTGAAGACCGGTCAAACGCTGGTCGTTGTCGGCACCGTAAACGTCGATGTGTTCGCTGATGCGTGGTTCGAACGCTTGGCAAACTGCCTCGTAAACTTCTTTGCTGCCGCAGGTACGCAGGAGCGTGTTCGAGAAGTTGGCGTGCATACCGCTGCCGTTCCAGTCGCCCTTGACCGGTTTGCAGTGGTAGTTGATGACCATGCCGTATTTCTCAGCGGTACGGTCGAGCAGGTAACGGGCAACCCAGATTTCGTCGCCGGCGCGGGCTGCACCCTTGGCGAAGATTTGGAATTCCCACTGGCCCATCATCACTTCGGCGTTGATGCCTTCGACGTTGAGTCCGGCGTTGAGGCAGAGTTCGAGGTGCTCTTCAACGATGTCACGGCCGACTGCTTTGCCAGCACCGACGGAGCAGTAGTAAGGACCCTGTGGTGCAGGGAAGCCTTCGGCGGGGAAGCCGATTGGGCGGTTGGTTTCAGGATCGAAGATCGTGTATTCCTGCTCGAAGCCGAACCAGAAATCTTCGTCTTGGTCTTTGATCGTCGCACGGCCGTTGCTGCGGTGTGGTGTGCCGTCTGCGTTGAGCACTTCGCACATGACGAGGAAGCCGGTGCCGAGACGATCGGGATCGGGGACACAGAAAACGGGCTTCAGCAAGCAGTCACTGGCACCGCCTGGGGCTTGTTCGGTCGACGAACCGTCGAACGACCATTGGGGAGCGTCTTCCACGTTACCGCTGAAATCTTCAACGATCTTGGTCTTGCTACGCATGCTCTGGGTCGGCTGGTAGCCGTCGAGCCAGATGTACTCCAACTTGCACTTAGTCATCTACAGGAGTCTCCTCAGACTAGTTGGGCCAGCGAAACGTGAATGTCGCGATGGCCAGAAAACGAAATTCATGGACAAAAAACGGTCTACCCAACCGCACGCGTGTTTGTATGCCCTTGCGACGTAGCGAGGTTTCCCAAACGTCGTTTGCAACGCACCCCTAAAATAGCCGAAATCCGCGTGCGCTCCAGTGGTCGAACTGATTTCTGGTGCGATGTTGCTCCTTCTCGGGTGATCAATGCGGCCCAGGCGGCAGCCGTATTTGGCCGCCTTCTTTCTCTTTCTACACCGTTCAAAATGATTGAGAACGGCGCGAAAATCGCATCAAAGATTGGACTCGGGCTAAGGGAGGATTCGCGATCACAGGCGTTCGTGCAGTCCATTTCCTTGGTTCGATTGGATGGCCCTCTGTCAGATCGCAAGGTTGTATCGATGCAGGGGGGGGCAGCGGCAATTTGACTCGGTTGAATGCGTAGAGGTGGGCCGCCTCCCGCGATTCGAGGTTCTTCGCTAAAATTCCTGCCATTGCGGAAGAACAACATTACGACGCTTTCGCTTCTGATCGAAGCCGACGGCGGGTATTCCACAGCCCGTCATTCCTCGCTGTTAATGGATTGATGGGCGATATGTCCAACGACTCTTTCTCCTCCGGTAGTTCGTCCGGTCCCACCGGCCAGAGCGGCAACTCGCCGGGTGTTCCGGGCGGCCAGCCCGACAATGTTTCCGCGGCCAAGAAACGCAAAACTTGTTTATGGATTCTTGGAATTTTGTTGGGCGGCGGCTTTTTCTTGATGCTCGTTTGCTGCGGTGTCGGTTTATACGGCGTGCAGAATTACGGTTCGGTCATCTTCGAGCCCGTGCGTGCTGAACTCAATCAGATGGCCGAACTGCGAAGCGAGGTGGGGAACATCGAATCCCTGAACATGAATGTGTTCGCCACCGTGGAGGAAGGGGAATCCAATCCCGAGTTCGTGATCTTGGACGGGAAGTCCGACCAGGGCGATATTCAGCTGTCGGTCAAAATGGACAACTCCGGCGAGCTGCAAAAAGTCTTTCTGGTGCTGCCCGATGGCAGTCGCAAACCGATCGACATGGACAAACGCGTCGGCTCGACGACTGTCGTTCCCGCGCCAACGCAAGGCGGCGATTCCGAGCAGACGCCGGTTGATGCGGGGGAGTCCAACGCCACACCGCTCGATGAAACCGAGCGTGAGCTTCGTGAACTCGAGGCGGAATTGGACCTGACCTAGTCTTGGTCGGCGAACGAGTGAGTGACTGGGCCGCTCATTGATCCGCCGCGCCGTGTCGGCTATGGTCCCGCCTGTTCCAAAACGCCTATTCCCCTACTCATTTCACGAAATCACTACGATGAAAGTAGCTACGTTCGAGACCAATCGCGGCACCATCAAAGTCGAACTGTTTGAAGAGAAGACTCCCAAGACCGTTGGCAACTTCGAAAGCCTCTGCGAGAAGAAGTTCTACGACGGGTTGAAGTTCCACCGCGTGATCGCTGACTTTATGATCCAAGGTGGTTGCCCACAAGGAACCGGAACCGGCGGACCGGGATACCAGTTCGAAGACGAGTTTGACCCTTCGCTGCGTCACGACGGTCCCGGCGTTCTTTCGATGGCCAACGCGGGGCCGAACACCAACGGTTCGCAGTTCTTCATCACGCACGTTGCGACCCCGCACCTGGACGATCGTCACTCGGTGTTCGGAAAAGTGATCGAAGGACAAGACGTCGTCGATTCGATCAAGCAAGGCGACGAAATGACCACGGTTCGCGTGACCGAAGAGTAGAACCTAGCGGTCGCATCCCGAATCGCAGTCGCAGCCGGACTCGCACGAGTTGCAGGTGGTGCATGCCGGTTCGATCAATCCGCCGTGGTCGCATGTTTGCCATGTGCCAAGTAGGTGCGGGCTCTTGTTTCGGCAACGGTTACGCGTCTCTTCGGCGTATCCGGCCCAAACCGCTGAGTAGGAATTCCGGCTGCGGAACATCTGCAGCAAGCTGCTCGGCGGCGGCAGGGTCGGACGGAAGTGCGGCCGGCATTCGCTGAGTCCTTTGCAGTGGCAGTCAGCCCCGTTGACGAGTTCGCCGCACCCGCTGCCACACCCGCACGAAGGTTTCGAGCAAGAGGGTTTTGAACAGGAGCCCGAGTCGCAACCGCAATCACTCGCCGGTGAGTAATACGGGTTTGCTGTCGGGGTTGGTCCGGCGAAGTGGTCTGGCCCGCCGTACGCGTCAACGACCCCGGCGTCCTCATAAATCATCTCGCCAGCATGCGATGTGAGGGTTTTCCCGTTGCTGTCGCTGTCCTTCGCCTGGCTGCTCGTTTGCGAGGCGTCTGCCGCCGGAGCGAGGCTGAGATCTTGTGACGCGTAGGCGTCCGAATCGTGAGACGCCGCTTCGGCCCAATCACCGAGCAGGGAATCAAGGTCAGCACGTGCAGCAGATGCGCCGCAAACGGTTGCGATGATAGCGAGAGCAGCGGAGAGCGAACGTTTCATGTTTGATCCTTGAAGATGTCTTCCCGATCGGTAGTCGAAGTACCGTTAGGAGATATCGACCGATCGGGGGAGGCGGCAACGCAGCAAATTCGGAGGCTGTTACCGGTTCGCCAACCCATGCAATCCGCTAATCGGAAAAACCGGAACCCTTGCGGATCGCGGTTTGTTTGCTGTGTACGGATGGGCACAGGTGTGGTTGCGTTGAAAGAGAGACGCGTTCTGTCTCAACCGTGCGCTCTTTATGACGGCAGGTGTCTTCTGGCATGTGGCGTGCATGCATTGTTTGTGCGCAGGTTGTCGCTTTCGCGTGTTGAATGTCCCGTGAGGGAGTTTTAGCGTCGCAGCAGGCCGTATTTGGCAATGCAGTAGAGAGCCGCGACGCCGTCCTTCCAAGTGATCTTTTTACCTTCGTCGTACCAGCGGTGTTGGTAACGAATAGGACGTTCGGTAAAACGCAAACCGAGTCGTGCCCATCGTGCGGTCAATTCGATTTCAATGCCGAAGCGATCTTCTTTCAGGTTGGGCAGTATTTCGCGAAAGTGTTCTCGGGTCGACATCTTGTAGCAAGTCTCGACATCGCTCAGTCGAGGGCCGATTGCGATGCTCGCGAGCGTCGTGATCAATCCGTTGACGGCTTGGTGCCACCACGGTGAAACCTGTCGGTCGCAGTGGCCGTAACGGGTTCCGTAAACGACATCGGCCGAGTTTTCGATCAGCGGTTGGAGCAGCCCTCGAAGGTCATCCGGATCGTATTCGCTGTCTGCGTCTTGGATCACGATGACGTTTCCGGATGCGGCTTCGATGCCACTGCGGATCGCCGCTCCTTTGCCACGATTGTGTTCGTGGCGAATGAGCGTGACATCGTCTGATACGCTGCATGTATCGAGTACCTCGGAGGATCCATCGTTGGATCCATCGTCGACCAGAATGATCTCCAACGGGATGCCCGTTTGACGTAGACGCGTCAGCACCTCTTCTACGGTATCGCATTCGTTGTAAACGGGCACGATGACGCTGAGTAAGAACCCCGGCGGCAACGAAAAAATTGCGAGTCGTCGACACGCGTTGGGGCCAAGTAGTTGCTTCACTTCTGCGACATATTTGTCGTCAAACCATCTTGCCTTCTGCAAGGCAGTGCGATCGTCATTGGCGGCGAGATGATCGTTCTGATCGGGGTGTTCATTCATGGTGATCCTGGGTCTCGCGCGAGCCGATGCGTGATCAGTTTGAGACGAGTTATGCACAAAAAAAATCTTCCGGCTAAGATACCGTTTTTTGCAAGCTCAAACGCACCGGGAAAATTTTTCCAACCCGCAAAGAGTCACTTTGTTGTTGACATCGGACAGTCGTAACGGCAAATTCTTCATGGCTTCAACGACACGGGCGTCACCGCGACCAAGTTCGATTGTTATCTCACGCGATCGAGCTGTTTCGGTCCAACTTTTCTCGACGCCTTGCTTTTCCATACGGAGTGCGCACGATGCATTTTGATAGGGTAACGTACACAATGTGCATAGTTAACTCACATCGAAAAGCATCCGATCAACACACCTTCGGAATCACTCCGAGTTCTTTCCAGCGTCAGTGCCTTTGGGCCTCTACTCGCTAGGTTTTGATTCATCGGTCGGCGCAGGATCGCGTCGTCCATTGGTACGTCACAATGATTGTGGACGAGTCACCGGGAGATGGTTCAGATGGACGCCACCAACGAGGTTTCGGCCTCGGGACACGGATCGTCACTCCCAGATTTTTTCTTGTTGGTAACCTGAAGAGTTTTCCGCAGAACTCTCTCCGGCAAACTTTTTGTCGTCAGGCTTCGGACCAAACGTAGTTCATGGATGAGTTGCGTCAGGCGACTGCCGAAGGATCAACAAAGCGAACTCAGTGAAGCAGGATGTGGAGCTGGTTCGCTTTTTTTATGCGCCCTCATCTTTGATGTGTTCAAGCGAAGTGCACTCAAACGAAGGGGCGTTCAAACGAAGGAGCGCGGTGCGTTCAAACCAACGTGGTTGTTCGTGTGAGTCGATTTAACGAGTGATGACCGGTGCGGATCAATCGCTTTGCGCGACATGGGCTTACCAGCCTGTTGGTTTCCAGGGGAACCAAAGTGTCGCTGCGTTCATGCTTCCATGCATGAGTGCTTTGCCGAGCGAGGTCGCGAAAACAAGATTGAGCCCGAGGGGCTCAGGCACAGTGCAGTGAAAGGCCTTGTTGGTTGGAAGCCGGTTGCTTACTAGCGTGCGTCGCGGCGGTAGCGAGGCTTTCTCGCTTTGGGTAATTCGATTTGATGTTCTTCTTGGAACCGGCGGCGTTCCACCGCGTCGGCGTAGTACGTCAGCCAAGTCTCGTTATCGTCGACGCAACGCCACTCGAGTTCGTTGCCTTCGACTGCCACCTTCTTTTCACAACATGGCAGGATGTCGCGATAGATCACGCGGTAGAGTTCTCGGTCGCTCAGGTGGTCCGTGCACGAGAGAACGATTCGTTGCGATTTGAGTTTCTCGATCGTTCGTTGCAGAACGCTCGAGAGGGAATCGTCGTCGAGCGATTCGGGAGCGGGAATCTGCAACGGCGGATCGAACCAATCACGGATCGGAAGAGCCGGGGCTCGTTCCCAGGCCAGAATCGATGCGAGGTATTCGTTTTCGACAGGCAGCGGCATGTACCGCATCGTGGGGTCATCGATTGAATCGTCACGATACGGTTCTAGCTCGTCTCTCAGCCGAGCATTGTCGATCAGTAGATCCACTTCATCGATCATAGGTCGACTCGTCTCACTCATATCCATCGTTTCCTTCACCTTCCCAATTGAAACCGGCCACACGTCTCGCGTGTGATTTGGGGAACGTTCCCCACACTCCATTTTGATGTGGATGTCAGGGGAAATTCGTGGTCGGTGACACGCCTTTCCGCGACCCACCTAGGCTATCCAACTGCCTTCGCTGATCAAACGAGAATTGAGCGAAAACCAACGAAACTTGGAGATTCGAGACGCCAGATGTCGCCCTGATCGTTACGAGCGTTAGCGTTTGACAAACAGGCGCGGCGGTAGGGTTTGCTCAGGCCTGATTTTCCACCCATTCCCGCCAATCCTCCCACTGATCCGGGCTTAGGCCGAGTTCCGGTAGCGATGGAAGGCGGACGGTCCGCCCGAGGTCGGGGCGTTCCAAATGAACCGATAGCAGGCCGTTGATATCGATCTCGAAGCCGATCTTTCGCGTCGGAGCATGTTCGGCCGCATCCACCGAGATTCGATGGCGTCCGAGCGTCTGCCATCCTTCGTCATCGAGCCCTGAGGATTCGACCAACGCGAGCGTGAGAGCTTCGTCTTTGGCGGTGCCGCCGAGTTGACGATTGGTCCGCGCCGGAGTGGGAGTGCCGCGAGTGATGATCGGGAGGATCTTCCGTTTGCCGGTTGCCTCGGAGACGACGAAACCGACGGAGTGGGTGGCGATCGTTTGTGCGGGAAGAACACCATCGCGGTGTCCCGGCAATTCGGACGTCACGCAGGCGGCAGCGCCAGTCGCGGCATCGGTGTAGTCGAAGAACTCGATCGAAGTTTCCTTCGTTAGTGCCGAGAAGACGCGTTTGCGAATCGGTGGGAGGCGAAGGATCGGACTGAGGACGAAGCATCGGTCGATGTCCGTAACGTCAACATCGGCGCGGCTGCATGCGAGCGCGATGCCGCGTTCGATCTGCGTCATCAGGTCGTCGCACGACGTCAGCCATTCGTCACGGGTCACCTTGACGTTTTCGGTTCGTCCTTCGTGCCGAATCTCGACGCTGCTTTCGGGCAGGAGCAGAAGTGAGTTCATCGCTCGCTCGCCCGCGATTTGGACCTTGGCGGCATGCAGCAACCAACTGCGGTTGGACTTCGCCTTGGAGCCTCGTTTGGGGTGATGTTGCAGTCGGGAGCGTATCGTTTCGACGAGGCGGCTCGACCAGTTGATGGCACCGAGTTGCCAGTGCCCTGCGGAGGCGACCTGTTCGAGTTTCTTGCCACGTCGTTTGATGACTGCGACGTCGAACGCTTGACCGGTCAGGCCCACATAAAGAATCGTTTCCGTATCGCTGTCGTCGAGCGAGACAGCCGGCTCGTTGTACTTTGTGCTCGTGTCGCCAAGCGACTGATCGCTGCTGAGGGCGAACCGTGCGATTGCGACGCCTCGGTCGATCAAACGTACCGACGGCAGGCCCGCGATGCGTGCGGCGGTATAGACGGCGCGCCGGTGCAGTTGATCGTAGCAACCGGGTACGGTGATTGCGACCGCGTCGGGCCAACTTTCGTGTCGATGCCAGGTTGCACCGAGCACACTGTCGATAGAACTATCCGTTGAACCGGAGTTGGGCGTGCCGGGAACTGCGGGAGGCGTGTTGTCTTTCGCCCTGCTGTGGTTCATTAATGTTGTGCCGACGAGGCGACGCATGCAGAGCGCCTCGGCCACGATCGGTGGGCACATCCGACCGTCGATTCGCCGAAGCATTTCATCGCGGCCAAAGTACATCATCTGGCAATGTGAGACGCGGTGAGGATGGTTCTTTCGGAGTTCGTAGGCTTCGTGTCCGAAGAGAACCTGACCGGGTTGCAGTCCCGAGTCGCTCGATGAGTTGGGACGCTCCGCGACAGCCATGCGAAAGAGTGGTTGCGGGCGACCTGAATTGACCGACGGCCAACCCGGTTGGATATTGCCATCGGGGAGTCCCACCGCGGTGGCCGCGTGGGTCAGTCCCAAGTCGATGCCGAGGACGCTGAGCGTTTTGTTTCGCGTCGCGCGCGTGCTGCGGCTGATTTCGTTTGCCGTCGAGCCTTCTTCGTCGAGTTTTCGTTCGGCAAAGTCCAGCACCCATGCCGGAGTTGAACGGTCGTTATCGTAAGGCGACATCGCTCGGGCGACTTCGTCCATCGACCCGTATCGCTGCGCAGGAGATTTCGCGAGCATCCGGCTGACGATGTTCGCGAGCGTCAGGTCGATGTCTTGGCGGTACGCCATCAGGTCCGGGATCTCTCCGTGCCGATGGCCATAAACTTGATCGATCATTTCGCCGGGGAAAGGAGGATGACCGACCAGCAGGTAAAACAGCGTGGCACCGAGCGAGTATTGGTCGCTGCGGGCGTCTGCGGATTCAGGGTCCTCGAGTTGTTCAGGCGAGATAAACGCGAGCGTCCCCAGGAGCGAACGTTTCGGTGAAGTGAATGGTTGCAAGGAATCAGACGCCTGCGAACCCGGACCGGATGGCATCGCCGAGGACGACTCCGGCGGTGGGGCGGAGGCGATCTGATGAGGATCGATGACACCGATTTTGCTGTTGGATTTACTTTCGTTGGCGTTGTGCCAGTGACGCGAGAATCGGGCCAACCCGAGATCGAGCAGCTTGATCGTTCCTTCCTGAGAACGCATCAGGTTTCCCGGTTTCACATCCCGGTGAATGATTCCCGCGGTGTGAGCGTGATGCAGCGCGAAGGCGGCTTGGCGGATCGCCGACGTCGCGTCGCCGATCGAAAACGGACCTTCCTCGGCAACGATTTGTGACAAGGTTTTCCCGTTGACGTATTCCATCGCGAGGAAATGAATTCCCTCAGATTGGCCGGCGTCGAAGGCGGTCACGATGTTAGGGTGCATTAGCCGTGAGGCGGCACGGATCTCTTCGTGGAAACGGTTGACCGATCCGCTGCGACCGAGCCATTTCGCGGGCAGGATTTTGAGGGCAACGGTGCGGCCCATCGAACGGTGTTCGGCAAGGAAGACTTCCCCCATCCCGCCACGGCCGAGGCGGGTTCCGACTCGGTAACCACCAATGACTTCCGGAAGTGGGCCAAACTCTTCGGGTTCCATCTCGTCGAGTTCGATGGAGACGGAATTGTCGTCGGATTGCCAATCCTGCGTGTGGTCTATTGAATTCGCCTTGCCGCGTTGGCTGGCGGTACCCTGTTGTTGTCGTGCCGAGCCACCGGAGGTGGGGAAGTGGCTGATCGGAGGTGCCCAATCGCTCGAATCCGAGCTGGCAGAATCCATCTGCGGCTCAGGAGTATCGGGATTGCTGGCGTTCGAAGACACGTTGAGGGGAATCCGAAAAAAGGGTGCCGGACATGACAGGTTTCGGCAGCGACGGTGTCCCCCTAAACTGCCGTGGAAAACGAACTTCAGGATAAACTAGCACTGCTCGTAGGGAACGCACAAATCGTCCAATCGTCCGGACCTGCCATCCATCGTGGCCGTGTTTTGCGTTCGTTCGCGTCGTCCGGAATATGCGGGATTGGCGTTTGGCCGCAGTTGTCGCTCGTTGTCCGCTCATTTTTGACGATTGGATCAAATTGAACGATTCTTCCACTCCATCTCCTGAACGTGTCGCCACGCCACAGGTACCCGCGGATTCAGACCGAATCATACGAATCGCGACTCGTGAAAGTCCCCTGGCAATGTGGCAGGCTCGCTACGTCGCGTCGCGGCTGCAAGAGCACGGCGTCGCGACCGAGTTGGTGCCGTTGGTCAGCAAAGGCGACACCGATTTGCGGCCGATCGACGGCACCCGACAGGTCGGTTTGTTCACCAAGCGGATTCAGCAGGCGCTCGTCGACGACGAGGCTGACGTGGCGGTCCATTCGCTCAAGGACTTGCCGACACAGGTGGACGAACGTTTCTCTCTCGCCGCCGTTCCGGTGCGAGAAACGGTGCGGGACAGTTTGGTGAGCGTCGATGGGGTGTCGCTCGACGATCTTCCGCAGGGGGCGAAGGTGGGGACCGGTAGCACGCGGCGCATCGCTCAACTGCGGTCGATACGGAGTGATCTCGAGGTGCTGCCGATTCGCGGGAACGTGCAGACTCGGTTGGCCAAACTGCGCGGAGGGGAGTTCGACGCGATCGTGCTCGCCGAGGCGGGCGTGGTGCGTTTGGAAATGCACGATCTGCCGCGGGTGCCGTTTTCACTCGAACAGATGTTGCCCGCACCCGGTCAGGGCGCTCTCGGTATCGAAGTGCGGCGCGACGACGAGTTTGCTCTCGCGGCGCTCTCGAACCTGGACGATCTGCCAACGCGACTCGCGGTGACCGCCGAGCGGACGGTTTTGGCGGAACTGCATGGCGGCTGTCTGGCGCCGATTGCCGCGTTGGGAACGATCGAACAAACGCCTGATTCAGAAATGACGCAACTGAGCCTGACCGCCGTAGTGCTCTCGCCCGATGGTTCACGCCGGTTGCAAGAGCAGGCCCGATGCCGCGTCGATCTCGATGCTGCGGCCGCCGAGGTTGCCTCAGCGGAGTCGCTCGGCAGGGGAGTCGCGGAGGTTCTTCGAAGTGACGGTGCGGGCGAACTGATCGCGGCCGCCCGATGAGCAGCCGCGATGGAAATCCGATCGAGAATGTCTAGCTCTTGCTGGACAGTTGTGCTTCGATCGCTGAGATGAGTTCTTCGTCGAACGGTTTCGTTCCCGATCCGAAGCGATTGACCACGGTTCCGTCGCGTCCGATCAAGAACTTTTCGAAGTTCCATGAGACGGGACCGGCGCCCTTGGGTTGAGCATCCTGTTTGGTCAGGTGTTTGTAGAGGTCGCAGGCGTCGGGAGAGTTGACTTCGATTTTGCTCATCATCGGGAACGTGACGCCGAATTTGCTGGTGCAGAATTCTTTGATGTCGGCGTTGCTACCGGGCTCCTGCCCACGGAACTCGTTACTGGGGAAGCCCAGGATGACGAGGCCTTTGTCCTGGTACTTCTCGTACAGGTCCTGAAGACCGGCGTATTGTTTGGTGTAGCCGCACTTGCTGGCAACGTTCACGATCAGGACGACTTTGCCCTCGTAGTCGTGCAGGTCGACTTGTTCGCCGTCGATGTTCTTGGCGGTGAAACTGAGTGCGCACGAGTGTTCAGTGGTCGCGGCATCGTCGGCGATCGCGGACGTGGTCATCAGGCAAGCGAACGTGGTTGTGAGCAGAAAGAGTCGGTTCATCATGTGGTTTCCAGAGGGGAAGGAACTGGGGCAAAAACAAAAGACGCGGTATGATAGAGGGTCAGCCAGTGCTGTGCCGCGGTGAACGGACATCGCGACTGATTTTGCCGCGATCATGATGAGGTTAGCCGAGATGAATCTGGATGGAAAAGTTGTCGCGATCACGGGCGGAGGCACCGGAATCGGAGCGGGAATCGCACGCGTGCTGGCCGAAGCGGGCGCGAAGGTCACCATCGGCGGCCGCCGCCACGAACCGCTCGATCAACTCGCCGCGTTGGTCGACGCACCGCATCCGATTCGCACGCACACGATTGACGTCGCGGAAAACTCCACGATCGAAGCTTTCTTTCGAGACGTCCAGGACAACGTTGGACCGGTCGACATCCTGGTCAACAGCGCGGGCATTAACATCGCCAAACGCACGATGGCGGAGATGGATCCGGAGGAGTGGGATCGGGTGATGCGGATCAACGCCACCGGGGCCTATCGGTGCATGTGCGAGGTGCTGCCCGCGATGCGAGACCGGCGTGACGGTTTGATCATCAATATTTCATCGATCGCGGGAAAACGGGCGATCAGTTTGGGCGGGATCGTGTACTGCGCGAGCAAGTTCGCGATGACCGCTTTGGGGACGGCGGTGGCCAATGAGGTTCGCCACGAAGGCGTGCGGATCACGAACGTGTATCCCGGCGAAGTGAACACACCGATTCTCGATCGCCGGCCGGTTCCGGTCTCCGACGAGCATCGCGAATCGATTCTGCAGCCGGAAGACATCGCCGGCGTGGTGTTGTCCATTTGCCAATTGCCTCCGCGTGCCTGTGTGCCGGAAATCGTTATCAAACCAACGACGCAGGAATGGGTGTGAGCGTTCGGTCGCCGGGAGGCGGGGCTGTAGGGTTGCCGGGTGACGCGGGGCTGCCTGGATGACCGAGTCTCTCTAAGTTCTCTTGCCTCGCGGCGTTGTGAAACGCTACCACTCACAGGATGGAAGAGGTCTCGCTCCAACCGAAACACTATCTCACCTGCCTTTGGCCGGGGATGGCTGAATTATGGTGGCGTGGTCGTTTTTCGGCATTGCCGGCCGCGATCGCGTTTGCCGCGGTCGTCAACGCGCTGCTGATCGCGAAATTTATCTATTCCGATTGGCTTTCGGGTGGTTTGGTTTTGCTGGCGTGTTGGGTGGTTGCGGCCGCGTGGTTGGTACTGACTATCCGGGCGATCCGCGAATTGCCTCTTTTGCTGACGCCGCTGCAAGCGAGCGAGGAGCCGGATCGGTTCCCGGATGCTCAGGTGGCGTTTTTGCGTGGCGACTATGAGACGGCTGAGAAGCTACTCGGTGAAAACCTCGCAGTCGAACCACGTGACCCGCCCGCTTTGCTATTGCTCTCGGCGATCTACCGGCACACCGGACGATTGCACGCGTCGCAATTGTTGCTGACGGAAATCCGGAAACTGGAGGTCGCGGAGAATTGGCGATTGGAGTTCGCGGCGGAACAATCACGACTCGAACGAGATGTCGAGGCGCGAGAAGAAGATGAAGTGGAAGAGGACGCTGAGCGGACCGAGCAGGCGGCCGACGCGGAGCAGTCTGCTCAACGAGATCCTGAGCCTAGTGATCCTGAGCCTAGTGAATCTGAGCCCAGTGAATCTGAAAACGGGGCCGAGTCAGATTTGGAGCCAGCGTCAGAGCAGACCGGTGCGTCCCTGTCGGAGGATTTGGTCGAGAACCTCGCCGAAGATCAACGCCGAGAGCGAGGCGATGAACATCTGGCCAATCATCATGGAGATGGCGAGGGGGCGGGCGAGCCGAACGGCGTGAACCGGGCCGCCTGAGTGGTGAGTGGATCGCTGCGACAATTTGAGTCGTTTGCGACGCCCTTGTGGCGGTGTTCGGGGAGATCGTGCCTGTTTATACTCGCCCGCGAGTGAGTAGAGGTCGGAGCCTCTTCGATCAGTCACGTCCATCCCCGAGTCAAGCGAGCAGAGTTATGTCGGATCGACCCCTCAACGTTGGTTTAATCGGTGGCGGTGGCGGAGCCTTTATTGTGCAGCCACACCAACGTGCCATTCATTTTGACGGAACGCGCCGCGTAACGGTTGCGGCGCTGCACCCTGATCCCGAAGTCGCTCAAGCGGAAGCCGCCGCGTGGGAGTATCCGCTCAAGGGGTACGACAGCTACGATGATTTGATCAAACAGGAAGCCGCCAAACCGCTCGGCGAACGAATCGACTATGCGTTGATCGTGACCCCAAACCACGTGCACTTTGACCCGGCGATCAAATGTGTCCAAGCTGGGATCCCGGTCTTCTGCGAGAAGCCGCTGACTCTGAACATCGACGAAGCCAAACAGTTGGTCGATGCGGTCAAAGAGAAGAATGTTCCGTTCGCCGTTTCACATACTTACCTCGGGCACTGGACGAGTCGTTTTGCGCGATTCATCGTCAAGAGCGGATTGCTCGGCGACGTTCGATGGGTCGATTCTTACTACCTGCAAGGTTGGCTGGCGGCGCGGACGGAGGACTCCGGTAACGCGCAAGCGGAATGGCGTGTCGATCCTAAAAAATCCGGTGCGAGCCTCTGCGGCGGTGATATCGGAACTCACGCGTTGATGCAGTTGCGATACGTCACCGGGCTCGATGTCACGCGGGTGCAAGCGCACCTGGAAACGTTTGTTGGTGGGCGGAGTCTTGATGACCATTTCACGACCTATGTGGAGTTGTCGAACGGTGGTCGTGGTTTGGTCCGTGCTTCGCAAATTGCCATCGGTCACAAGAATGATCTCGGCATCGAGATCAACGGCACCAAGGGATCGCTCGTGTGGCGTCAGGAGTTCCCTGAAGAGTTGACGATCCGGTTGTCCGACCAGCCTGACCGGACATACTTCCGCGGTTCGGTTTCTGCGAACGATGGCTTCCTCAAAGACCTGCCCGAGGAATTGATGGCGGAACCCAATATCCCGCCGGGGCACCCCGAAGCGTTCCATGATGCATTCGCTCGCCTGCACCGTTGTTTTGAACAAGACGTGCGTGCGTACAACGAGGGCAAGCCGTTTGATTGCGATGGCAGCAAGTATGCCAACATTGACGACGGCTACATGGGAATGGCGTTCATTCAAGCCGCAGTCAAGAGTTCCCAAGAAGGCAACGTTTGGGTCAACATGGACTGCTAAGCGGGCAGTCGGTCGCGGCGTGAAGTACGTCGCGTCGTCGATTTAAATGGTGCCATCCATCATTTAAGCTTCGATCCCCTTTTGATTTAGAAGGTGCCACCCACCATACGCCATCAACCCACCATACGCCATCACCTTGTTCAGCAACCACCAAAGACAGAGCCAAGCAGAGGCACGACTCTGGCAACAAGCCTGCAGCCGACCCAAACGCTGCTTCCCAGTGAGCCGATGTGCGCACGTGCTCGGCCTTTGGGCGTGATGAATTGCAAACCGAGCTAGCAATTCCACTCGAGGGCGGTTACGGCAACCGCACGGTGGGCGGCAGCGCCGGCTGTTGAATGGCAGCGTATGCCATTTCTTAACTGCCCCGGTGCCGACTACGAGGCAAAACAAGCCTTGCCGAGGTTTTGGCCACGGTAGTAGTGGCGGTCGGTCTGTTCGGCGTGTTCTCGCATCGATTCCGGT